>DATBIR010000037.1:0-28423 GCA_036556825.1 Beijerinckiaceae bacterium | reverse complement strand
CCGGCCCAGACGCTCGTTCAGGCCCGCCAGCCCGTGCAGCCTTTCTGGTGGTTCACGCGCTAGCCCAAAGCGGTGAAAGCCCGCCCGGACCCGGTCCGGGCGGCGCCGCGCCAGGGAGACGTCATCAGGTTGGCGGGCTGCGAACGCTCGGTCCCTCTGAGCTGTCCCGCCATGCCACATCACGGCCGCGATCACGTCACATCGACCAGCGTTGCACCTGCGCAACGGCTGGCGACGGAGTGCACTCGGTCCACGGCCCAGGCGCAATTTCGCCACGGTTCGGCCCTAGGCGGCGACGGTGACGATTAAATACGGTCCGACTGAGCGCCGCTTAACGGGGCAATAACCGTTCTCGATAACAACTCGAACGGCGTTGAGTTTGGCCACACGGGGGCCGCATTTTGGAAGTTGCGTCGAAGGGCCGTTCCTGGGCCGTGGCGACAGCCATCGGCCGTGCCTTGCTCGGCCTCGTCGCCGCTGTCGCGGCCGTCGTCCTGGGCACCAGCGGCACGCAGGATGCCATCGCCAACGGCGACACCCGGACGCTGACCTTGTTCCACACGCACAGGAACGAGAGCGCCACCATCACCTTTAAGCGCAACGGGCGCTATGACCCCGAGGGGATCAATCAGCTGAACTGGTTCCTGCGCGACTGGCGCACCGACGAGACCGCGAAGATGGAACCGCGGCTGTTCGATATCGTGTGGGAGGTCTACCGGGAGGTCGGCTCGCGCGAGGCGATCCACATCCTGTCCGCCTACCGCTCGCCGCAGACCAACGCCATGCTGCGCCGCCGCTCGCGCGGCGTCTCCGAGCACAGCCTGCACATGTCCGGCAAGGCGATGGATTTCCGCCTGCCCGACGCCGACATGGGGCGCGTGCGCGCCATCGCCATGCGCCTCCAGCACGGCGGGGTCGGCTATTATCCGGGCAGCAATTTCGTTCACCTCGACGCTGGCAGCGTGCGCGCCTGGCCGCGCATGACCTACGACCAGCTCGCGCGGCTTTTCCCGGATGGCAAGACCGTCCACCTCCCGGCCAAGGGCAAGCCTTTTGCCCGCTACGAGGAGGCTCGCGCCGAGATCATGTCGCGCGGTGGCGCGGTGAACAGCTACGCCGCCGTCGAGGCCGAATCCGCCGGGCGCAAGAGCCTGTGGGCGACGTTGTTCGGCGGCGACGACGAGGACACCGAATTCTATCGCGCGCAAGGAAGGCGCGGCGGCCTGCGCAGCGCTGCCGCCTATGCCCCGACCGGACCCGACGAAGGCCGCATCGTGCTGGCGCGCAACGGCACGGAGGCGCCCGCGCCCGAGACAGCGGCTGCCGAGCCGGGCCCGGCGCCCGCACCGGCGGCGGCCCAGCCGATCGAGCAGGCCCTCGCCTACGCACCGATGCCGCCGCGCCGGCCCGATGCAATGACGATGCTCGCGGCCCTCACGGACGCGCCCCTGCCGCCGCCACGCCCCATTCAACTGGCTGCGGCCGGCATGCTGCCCCTGCGTTCGTCCGATGTCGCGACCACCGCGGCGGTGAGCCTGGCACCGAAGCACGGTCTCGCTGCGGATGAGCGCGCCGCCCTTCGCGCCCTGTTTGCGACCGTGGCCAACGACGGCAAACCCTCCCCGCGGGTGCAGCTTCCGCGCGTGCAGGTCGTGACGAGCCGCGCCAAGCCGCTGCCGGTTGCGCCCGGCATCGTCGTCGCCGACCTCGGCCCGGCGTTGAACCTGCGCTTCTCGGCCAACCCGGCCGGCGATCTCTCCACCGCCCGCTTTACCGGGCCGGCGGTGAAATTTCTGGCGGTCTTGCGCTAGGCCGGCTTCCGGGAAGCCAAGGTTCCCAAGAGCCTTATTTCTTGGCGGTGAGGGCGACGCGGATCTGTTCGACGATCGGCTTCGGCGTCGTGAAAAAATGCTCGATCATCTCGATCGTCGCTGCCGCATTCATCGGATCGAAATCGAGCTGCATCCGCTTGACGTCGGCGGCAAGGCCCGGATCCTTGAGCATCTGCTCGAAAGCGTCGCGCAAAATCTTGACGCGTTCCGCCGGCACGCCGGGCGGCGCTGCCACCGCGCGTCCGAGATCGAGCTGGGCGAACAGGAATTCGAGTGCGCGGCGCTGATCTGCGTTCTTGGCCAGGTCAAGGATGTTCGGCACGTCGGGAAGCGCCTCGTCTTTCGACAGGCCGGCCTGCGCCACGATCTTGATCTTGCCTTCCTTCACGGCGCTGGCGAAGCTCGAACGCAGGGTTCCGGTGGTGATGCCGCAGGCCCCTTCGAGCTCGCCGCGCTCCATCGCCAGGACGCGGTCGCCTGAGCCCTTGTAGCCGACGATGATCTTGAATTTCATGCCGAGCAGGTCGTTGTAGATCTTGGGCAGGGAATAGGCCTGCGCACCGACGCCGCTGGCGCCGATCGTGATCTCGCGCTTGAACAAGTCCTGCGGGCTGTTGATGCCCGAGCTCGGCGAGAACACGCAGCCGTCCTGGGTGCGGCTGAAATTGCCGAGCCAGTTGAACTTGAGACTTTCGAACTTGACGGCGGGGTTGTTGAAAATCTCTTCGTACAACGCGCTGCCGCGGATGATCCCGATATAGGTCCCGTCCTTGGGCGCGGTGTTGTAGAGCAGGTTGACAAGGACGAGGCCGCCGCCGGCCGGATTGTTCTGCGGGATGATGCGCGGATTACCCGGAATGTATTTCGGCAGGTACTGGGCGATCAGGCGGCCCGTCGCGTCGTAACCCCCGCCGGCGTCACTCGGGATGCCGATGGTGATCTCCTTGCCGCGGAAGAACTCTGCCGCGGCTTGCGCGCGCGCCTCGTCGGCCGCGGCGAACGGCAACAGGCTCAGCGCGACCAGCAAGCGCTTCCTGATCTTCATGGACGGTCCTCCCTTTGCTCTTGTTGGGCAGTTCTGATCAGAGAAGCCGCGCTCGAGTCAACATGGCGCGCCCTGGTGGTCCGCATCGAGCTCTGTCAGGACCGGGTAGTCGGTGAAGCCGCGCGCGCCGCCACCGTAGAACGTGCTCTTGTCCGGCACGTTCAACGGCGCGCCGCGCCGAAAGCGTTCGATAAGATCCGGATTGGCGAGATACAGCGCCCCGAACGAGACGAGGTCGGCGAAGCCCGACGCGATCGCGGCTTGCGCCCGCTTCAGGTCGTAGCCGCCATTGGCGATGTAGACGCCGTGGAACCGGGCCCGCCAGGCCGCCCAGTCGAAATCCGTCTGTCCGGCCTCGCGACCGTGCAGGTAAGCGAGCCCATGAGCGTTCAAGGCCTCGGCCGCATAGCCGAACGTGGCGGCCGGATCGGCGTCGCTCATCGCGCCGAACGGGTTCGTCGGGGAAAGGCGCACCCCGACCCGCCGCGGGTCCAGAACGGCGGTGACGCTCTCGACGACCTCGAGCAGCAATCGCGCGCGGTTGCGCGGCGAGCCGCCATAACCGTCGGTGCGCCGGTTGGAACCGTCGCGCAGGAACTGGTCGATCAGGTAGCCGTTCG
Source organism: Beijerinckiaceae bacterium (assembly GCA_036556825.1). GTDB lineage: Bacteria > Pseudomonadota > Alphaproteobacteria > Rhizobiales > Beijerinckiaceae > JAJKJG01. The sequence goes on along the minus strand of DATBIR010000037.1, from coordinate 24,926 downwards.
CGGCATTGATCTCGACGCCGTCGAACCCGGCCCGCCGCGCGTTGTCCGCGGCAGCGCCGAACTCTGCAACGACCTGCGCGATTTCGCGCGTCTCGAGCGCGCGCGGCACGACGAACGCCTTCATACCCCCGCCAGTGATGGTCATGCCGTCTGGCGCGATGGCCGAAGGCGCCACTGGCAGCAGGCCGTGCGGCTGCACCAGCGGATGCGACTGGCGGCCGGCATGCCAGAGCTGCAGGAAGATCAGTCCGCCGCGCGCATGCACCGCCGCGACCACCGCGGCCCATCCTTCAATCTGCGTCTGGTTGTGGATGCCGGGCGTTCCCGGATAGCCCTTGCCCTGCGGCGATACCTGCGTCGATTCGGTGATGATCAGGCCCGCTTCGGCGCGCTGCGCGTAGTACTGCGCCATCAGCGGCGTGGGCACGCCGTCCTCTCCGGCGCGGTTGCGCGTCATCGGCGCCATGACGGCGCGATTACGCAGCCGATAACGACCGAGCTCGGCCTGCGAGAACAGGCCCATCACTCGGCCGCTGCCGCACCCTCGCGGTGCCGCGCCCGACCGCTCTCCAGCCGCGCGTTGCGCAGCGGCGCGATAACCTCACCGGCGATCGTGCGCACGTTGTCGACGGATGCGATCATCTTGAGCAGCAGCAGCTCGACGCCAAGGTCCGCGAAACGCTGCACCTGCCGCCGCACGTCTTCGGGCCGGCCGACGCAGCCCGCCTTGGTCGCCGGCAGGATGCGACGCTCGATCTTGCGGCTGTCGGGCTCGGCCTCGAGCGCGAAGATCGCCTTGACCGTCGCGTCCAGCGCCTCCTGCTCGCTGTCGCCGAGTGCGATGAACGGATTGAGCGCGAAGCGGACTTGTCGTCTCTCGCGCTCGGCGCGCCGGCGCATGTCGGCGATCGACGCCTCGATCGAGCGCATCAGCTCGTCGGTGGACTCGGCCGTCTTGGGAAACTCGATGAACCACCAGTCGCAATCCTGCGCGATGAAATCGCGGCCACGGTCGCTCGTGCTCACGGAGAATATCTCCGGCGGCGCCGGGCTCGCCGGCTTGAGCAGCAGCTGGCCCTTGTCCACCTTGTAGTGCTCGCCCGAATAGGAGAACGTTTCGTTCGTCCACAGCCCGCGCATGATGGCGATGAACTCGGTGGTCCGGCGGTAGCGCTCCTCCCCCTGCAGGACCTTGCCGCCGAACATCTCGAATTCCTGGTCGAACCAGCCGTTGACGATGTTGATCGCCATCCGGCCCTTGCTGATCCGGTCGAGGGAAGCGGCGAGCTTGGCGGTCATCACCGGGTCCCAGAGTCCGGGATGCACGGCGACGAGCGCCCGGATATGTTCGAAGCGCGGGGCGATCGCGCTCGCCAGGACCCAGGCCGAGAGGTCATGGCCGAGATGACGCTCCGCGAACAAGGTCAGGTCGAAGCCGACGCGATCGGCCTCGATCAGCATGTCGACCCCGTGCTCGAACTGCGCGTCGCGACGGCCGTCGGGAAGCGGCTGCAAGGCTTCTGCCGCCGCCTGGGCAATTTCCGGCGATCCGACGGCCACCATTGGAATGGGGGCATAAAGACCGAATTGCATGGGCGAACACCTGTGAGAGCCGGGGACTTTCGTGCCTATGCCGGCCTCGATCAAGAGGTCATTTTTGCTCCAGGGGGCGGCTTGCAGTCGCGACGAAGCCGCTGTGTTCTACCATGCGTATGAACTGGGAGCGCTCGGTGGAAGGGCTGGGCGGCGTGAGCGGAGACATCGATCATGGCGAGGACACGCCGGAAGAGCGATTTTGCTGTCAGCCAGATCCGGCGCTACCTCGAGCCTGGCCCGATCGTGCTCGTCTCGTCGCGGTGGCGCGGCAAGTCCAACATCATGACCATGGGCTGGCACACGGTGATGGAGTTCACGCCTTCGCTGGTCGGCTGCGTGATCGCCGGCAGCAATCACAGTTTTGGGATGATCCGCAACAGCCGCGAATGCGTGATCAACCTGCCGACTACCAGGCTGACCGATGCGGTGGTCGCGATCGGCAACACCTCCGGCGCCGAGATCGACAAGTTCAGCGCATTCGGCCTGACTGCCGACGAGGCCGGCGAGGTCGAGGCGCCTCTGATCGGCGAGTGCCACGCCAGCTTCGAATGCCGGCTGCACGACGACGCGCTGATCGATAGGTACAACTTCTTCATCTTCGAGGTGGTGAAGGCGCACGTGGCGCCCTCGCCGAAACACCCCGAGACCCTGCACTACACGGGCGACGGCGTGTTCATGGTCGCCGGCAAAACCATCAGCCGCCGTGCGCAGTTTCGGCCCGGCATGTTGTGAAGCGCCGCGTCAGTTGAACCACACGGCGTAGCCGAAGAAGTTGCCTTCGAGCAGCGCCGTAATCTCGTCCCATTCGCTCGAAGTGAGCACCGGGCCGTCTTCGAGGAACGGCGCAAGACCGGTGCCGGTCACCCACAGGACGAGATCGAAGGTCTTGTGGTCTGTGAGGGCTCGCCTGAAATTCACGCCCTTGGTGAAACGCCAGTGCGGAATCAGCTTGCGTCCGTCGAGAACCTCTTCGAATTGCGCCATCGCGCCCAGCCAGGCGTCGATGCGCTCCTGGTCCACGGGAAGCGGAAAGCGGTTCGTCTGACGAGGGTTCGGGATCCACTCGTCGTCGTCGTCGCTTTCGGCGAGGATATGGCGCCAGCTCTCGCGACTGAGCGCCGGGACCGCACGCAAATGCGACAGCGCCGCCGCCAGGCGGGCGGGTTCGCGAACCGGCCAGTTGAGCAGATGCACGAAAGCAATCGCATCGGCGATCATGTCCGCCTCCGTGAAAAGCGTCTGGCCAGCACTTCCTCGCGTTTCGTTCAGCAGCGCCGCGTAAGGCAGGCCGGCATGCGGAAAAAACAGGTGAAAGCTCTGCTCGAACATCGGCTCGAAATCGTGCGCCAGCCAAAACTCCGCGATCGCCGCGAGAAGATTGGCGTAGCCGCGCATCCACGCCGCGTCGCCGCGATCGAAGGCGACCGGGAAGCCGGGCTGCTGGATCTCGGGCTGGCGGGACCGGTTCTGTCCGACACGCGGATCGATGCCGGCGAGCACGGCGAGGAGCGACTCGTGCTCGCCGCCGCTGCCGTCGCCGTCGAAATCGAGCCGCACGCGTGCCATGTCGATCGTCAGCCTGACCTCTTCCGGTCCGATCTGCGCCAGCGTTGCGTCGGCGCGCCGCAGGTCCTCGGCGAATTGCGCCAGGATGGACCGGAAGCCGTGGTAGGAGAGCGGTTGCGGCTTCGGGTTCGTCGGCACCGGCATGCGCAGGATCGGGATGAGCGTCGTTCGGGGCGCCTCGAGCCCGTGCCGATAGAGCGCCTGTCCGAGCCGTTCGACCGCGCGTGTGAATTGCGCCGCGCCGAGTGCGAAGCGGACATCGCTGCCCTGGCCGGCCAGGGACGCCAGTTCGGCTTCCCCGCGGACCAGCGTCCCCCCATAGGCATGCCTGCGCAAGAGCTCATCCGCTGTCTGCGCGCGGGCGGCCGCGGCCTGGAGCGCGACGGTCAGGACGATGGCTGCGAGGCGGACAACCAGGGACATGCGTGCGGCCCGCGGCGCGCCGCTGAACGCGAGGCCGAGGTCCCGGCGCGACGGGCCGCGGTCCGTTGAATGTGCCATAGCGGCCGCGCTCCGGCCAATGACTTCCTCTTATGCCGCAGCCTGATATCACACAAATCCCGGCTCACCGCCGTTCGCGGCGCGCGCTTGCGGACCCGATGCCGGGCCGTAGCCCACGGCCTTTTTTGCGCGCGTGTGCAACTCGGTCATGATCTCGCCGACAAGGGCCGAGTACAGATCGACCCGCGTCGCGAGGAAATAGGTCTCCCGGCCGAGAGGGACGAAGCCAAGGCGGAACGCGACGGCGACGGCTTTGACTCCAAGTCCGGCGTCGGCAGCGCCTGAGGCGATCACGGCAGCGACCGCCTGATGGGTGAATTCCTCGACGCCGTAGCCGCGAATGTCGCCCGTCCGGATCTTCGCTTCCTCGAGCAGGCGATCGAACCACGCCCGCGTGCCGGACCCTTTCTGGCGATTGACGAAGCGTGCCCGTCTCCGCACGAGATCCGCGACCGAGCGGATGCGGAGCGGATTCCTGGCCGCCACGATCAGCCCCTGGTCGCGCACGAAGGCGGGGTGCGCAACAAAAGCGCCGTTCCGCAAGGCCGGCGGAAGCATTGCGGCGTCGTCGGCGTGACCTGGGCCGAAGTGGCAACCGGCGACCTCGACCGTGCCGGCGATCAGCCGCTCGATCGCCTGCTCGCTGCCGGTAACCATCAGGTCGATGTCGCGTCCGGCCAGTGTATCCACCAGCAGCGGATCATGGCTGGCCGCGATCCGCAGCCGCGTTGGCTTTTCTTCCAGAAGTTCGGTCAGGCGCCGCTCGAGGTCCCGCTGCTCTGCGGCCAGGGGCCGTTCGAGGTTGGTGAGCGGAACCTCCAGGGCCTGGCGCAACTGCTCCCCGAACGCAGTCAGGACCGAACCGTGGCCCTTGGTCTTCTCGACGAGCGGCTGGCCGATTGCCCGCTCGAGGGACAGCAGGCGTCCCCACGCCGAGCGGTAGGACACGCCAAGCCGCTCGGCCGCCGCCTGCACCGACCGCTGTCGGGCGACGGCGTCGAGAAGGCCAAAGGTCTGCCCGAGCGCGATTTCGTGCCCGTTCACCGTGATCAGCCCGCCGATCCGAAGCTCAACCAGCATATGCAACTCACTTCATATTGATCTTGAGATCGCCACCATAGCATACCGGCACAGCGATGCAGGCCCCGGTTCCGTGGCGGGAGCCCCGGGCCGTCCTTCCCGCGACGGAGGTCCGCCATGCAGTTCATTCGCCGCGGCCTGTTCGGGCTTGCTCTCGGCTGCCTTGCCGTCTCGCCGACATTGGCGCAGCAGCGCTCGATCACGGTCGCCTCGACAACCTCGACCGAGCAATCGGGCCTCTTCGGACATCTCTTGCCGCGTTTCACCCAGAAGACCGGCATCGAGGTGAAGGTGGTGGCGCTCGGCACGGGACAGGCGCTCGATGTCGGCCGGCGCGGCGATGCCGACGTGGTGTTCGTGCACGACAAGGCTGCGGAAGAGAAGTTCCTGGCCGAAGGCTTTGCGACCAAGCGTCAGGACGTGATGTACAACGACTTCGTGATCGTCGGTCCGAAGGCCGATCCGGCCAAGGCAGCCGGCAAGGACGTGCTCGAAGGCCTGCGCCGGGTCGCCGACGCGAAGACGCCGTTCATCTCCCGCGGCGACCGCTCCGGCACGCACGCCGCCGAGCTGCGCTACTGGAAGGACGCCGGCGTCGACCTCGCATCCGTGAAGGGCGATTGGTACAAGGAGATCGGCCAGGGCATGGGCCCGGCGCTCAACACGGCCTCCGCGCAGAACGCTTACGTGCTGACCGACCGCGGCACGTGGCTTTCCTTCAAGAACCGCGGCGATCTCCTCGTTCTCGTCGAAGGTGATCGGCGCCTGTTCAACCAATACGGAGTGATGCTGGTCAACCCGGCCAGGCATCCGCACGTCAAGGACGCAGACGGACGGGCCTTCATCGACTGGCTCGTCTCGGCCGAGGGGCAGAAGGTCATCGCCGACTACAAGATCAACAACGAGCAGCTGTTCTTCCCGAACGCCAACGGCCCGGCGCGATCATGACGTGATCGTATCAACACGGCGGCGTCTCGGCAGCCCAAGGGGCTGGCGGCTCCGTTGTGTCGGGCCAGCACCGGGAGCATGATCGGCGTGGGCAGCGCTTCGCTTGACGGAGGAGGCCCTGATGCTCAACCCGACCGAAATCGTGGCCGACGTCCTCGGCGAGCAGCTCGCCGAGAACTACATGCGCGCCTACAGCCGCCGCGAGCCGCGCTATGCGGAAGCGATCGGCGAGGCGGCGAAGCTCGTCCTGGAGCGCATCGGACTGAGTGACGCGCTGTATCATTCATCCGAGCACACGGCATTCGTGGCGCTGGTCGGCCAGGACATCCTGAGGGGCGAGCGGCTGCGCCGCGACGTCACCGCTGAAGACTGGCTGCATTTCACGCTGGCGACGCTGGCGCACGATATCGGCTATATCCGCGGCATCTGCCGGGCCGACCGGCCCGGCGCCTATGTGATCGACACGGCCGGCCGCACCGTGGCGCCGCCGCGCGGTGCCTCGGACGCATTCCTCGGACCGTGGCACGTCGAGCGCTCCAAGATCGCCGTGCGCGAACGCTTCGGCGATCACCCGTTCATCGACGCCGACCGCATCTGCGGCGCCATCGAGCTGACCCGCTTCCCGGTTCCGGAGGACGACGATTACGCCGCGACGGATACCGAAGCGGGACTGCTCCGGGCTGCGGACCTGATCGGACAGTTGGCCGACCCGTTCTACCCGCGCAAGCTCAACGCCCTGTTCCACGAGCTTCAGGAGACCGGCATTGCGGCGCGCTACGGCTACACGACGCCCGCCGACGTCGCCGATCAATATCCGCGCTTCTTCTGGAGCAAGGTCGAGCCATTCATCGGCGACGCCCTCACCTATCTCGAGCTAACCGTCGACGGCCGGCAGTGGATCGCCAATCTCTATTGCAACGTCTTCGAGATCGAACACGGGCGCCGCAGCATGGGGCCGCACAACGGCGAAATTGCTGCTGACGGCGGCGGCGTCGGCGATGGCAGCTCGCGCTTGCAGGTGCAGAAGGCCCAACGTGCCGCCCGGAGGCGCGGCATGCCGCACGCCTGAGGGAATGGCGAGCCGCACGAGGCAGCCGAGCAGCTGTTCGTGCGCGCCTTACGTGAATGCCTGTGCGGCAAAGGCAACGACATGCGCGAGTGCGTGCGCAATCATCGCCGCCTCCAGGCCGGCACGCCAGTAGAGCCAGCCGAAGCCGATCCCGGCGACGGTGTTCGCGGCGACAACGGACGCGACAAGCCAAGCCGGCGGAGCGTGCAGCAACGCGAACAACATCGGCAGGTGTCCGAGTGCGAAGATGGCGGCGGCCGCGCCGATGCCAAGCCAGTAGGCCCATCCACCGAGGTGATGTGGCCGTCCCGCACTCCGCCAGGCGAGCCACACGGCGAGCGTCATGACGCCCCACCGCGCCAGGATTTCTTCCGCCAGGCCGCCGTAGAGGACGCGCGTCGCGAGCGGCGTCGCGAAGGTCTCGAGGCGCCCGCGCGCTTCCTCGTCCGCCGAGGCGACGAGGGCAGCGTAAGCGAGCAGGAGCAAAGCCACAGCGAGCGCGACGCAGAGCGCCCGGGCCACCTGCCGGCGCAACACCGGCAGAGGCGATGAACCTGAAACCGAGCGGCGTATCGCCGGCGCATCGAGCCCGACCTGCGGCGCCAGCCACGCGCCCATGAAGGCGCAGACAACCTCCAAGAGCAGCGGCTGGACGAGGGCGAGCGTCCGGACGGCGAACGGCGAGAGGTCGAGCGGCTCGGGCGCAAGCGCCTCGATCGGGACGGCCGCGAGCGAGGCGACGCCGACGATGCCGAGAGCGCTGACCGCGGCGGCAATGCGGATTCTCGGAACGTTGGGCTCGGCCGCCCCGCTGCCGCGGGCGGCTTCGTCATGCATCGACGGCTGCGCCAGGCTGCGCGAGGCGCCTACGCCATCCCGAGCGCCTGCATGTAGAGTTCGAGGATCGCCTCCTCCTCCTGGCGTTCCGCAAACTCCTTCTTGCGCAAGGCGATGATCTTGCGGATGGCCTTGGTGTCGAAGCCGTTGCCCTTGGCCTCGGCGTAGATCTCGCGGATGTCCCCGGCGATGCCCGCCTTCTCCTCCTCGAGACGCTCAATGCGCTCGATGAAGGCCTTGAGCTGATCGGCGGCGACCGATTCAGTGTCGGTGGCGATCGGATTCTTGTCCAACATGCGTTTGCCCCGCGATTCTCCGGACGATTCTTGAGAGCCGATGGGGGTGCCCTCGCCGACCGCCAACGTCAAGGCGGCGCATGCGCGGCCAAGCTTGGCCTGTTAACTTCGGGGATCGTTGCAGCAGTCCGCATGCCGGCAAAGACCATGAAGAATCAACGCGTTGCACGCAAAGCTGGCGCCGACGACACAATCCCGCGCTAATGCGCGGGCTTGTTTTTCTCGAAAGCCGTCACCTGCGCGGCACTGGCGTCAGTCTGGTGGCGCGCCTTCCACTCCTCGTAGGGCATGCCGTAGACGTAGGTGCGGCTATCGTCCTTGGAGACGCTCACGCCGCGCGCATCGGCCGCATCCTTGAGCCAATTGGACAGGCAGTTGCGGCAGAAGCCGGCCAGGTTCATCAGGTCGATATTCTGTACGTCGGCGCGGTTGCGCAGATGCTCGACGAGCCGGCGGAAGGCCGCCGCCTCGAGCTCCGTCCGGGTGGCCGCGTCCAAGTCCATCATCGGATCCGTCATCCTGCATCTCCCATTGTCCGTTTCCTTCGGCTGGTCCCGGCGAATATGGCGCTTTGCGCCCGAAGGGAAGATGCGTGACGCCGCCGCAACTTCGGGGTTCGGCCCCCACGTGAAGCCTGCTACATCCCCCACATGTCCTCGCAGACCAGCGTCCGCACCGAATCCGGCTTTGCCGGCGCCTTCACCGCCCTGTGCGTGGCGTCGGTCGCCATGGGCTTCTCGCCGATCTTCGTGCGCCTCGCCGCCGCCGATGTCGGGCCGTTCGCCAGCGCCTTCTGGCGCGTCACGCTCGCCCTTCCGGTCCTCTATGCCTGGATGCGCTACGAGGAGGCGAAGGCGCCTCGCGGGACGGGCCGCTCCTTCAGCCGGCCGACCGTGCTCGCCGGGCTGGCTTTTGCCGGCGATCTGTTCTTCTGGCACCTGTCGATCCTCAACACGACGGTCGCCAACGCCACCTTTTTCGCGACCACCGCGCCGATCTTCGTGGTGCTGTTCGTCTGGCTCGTGCTGCGCCGACGCGTCTCGCAGGGCACCCTGGTCGGTCTCGCCCTTTGCCTGGTCGGCGGAGCTTCGCTGATCGGCCAGAGCTTTCAGGTGAATCCGGCGCGCATCGTCGGCGATGTCTTCGGCATCGCCACCGCCGCCTTCTTCGGCCTGTATTTCCTTGCGGTCGACCGGGCGCGTGAGGCCAATGCCGCCGCCCGCGTCACCTTCGAGCTGACCTGCGTGACCGCCGCGATCCTGTTCGTGGTCGCGCTCCTGTTCGACAGCCGCGTCATGCCGCGCACCCCCGAAGGCGTCGCCGCCCTGGTCGCCATGGCGTGGATCAGCCATGCCGGTGGGCAGGGGCTTCTGGCCGTCGCCCTCGGGCGGCTGCCCGCGGTGTTCTCGTCCCTGGTGATCTTTCTCGAAGCGGTGGCAGCCGCGGCGCTCGGCTGGGTCGTTCTCGGCGAGCAGCTCACGCTGTTGCAACTGCTCGGCGGGGCCGTGATCCTTCTCGGCATCTGGGTGGCGCGCCCGCAACCGGGCGAGGAGGTGCACCTGTGAGCGGTCCCCTGATCGACGACCCGCGGGCGGCCCTTGCCGCGATTTTCGAGGCCGCGGTTGCGGCCGCTCATCCCCGCCAGTGCCTCGTCCCGCATTTGCCGGCGCCGCCCTCACAGGGCCGCCTGGTCGTCCTGGCGGCCGGCAAGGCGGGCGCCAGCATGGCGGCCGTCGCCGACGCGTTTTATCGCGAGCATCACGGCGCGAACGAAGTGAACCTCGTTGGCCTTGCGGTGACCCGCCACGGCTATGCCGAGCCGGCCGGGTTGATCCCGGTGATCGAAGCCGGCCACCCGGTGCCGGACCGGAACGGTGTGGCGGCGACCGAGCGCGCCCTGGCGCTGGCGGAGGCGGCCGGAGAGAACGATCTCGTGCTCGTTCTCCTGTCGGGCGGCGGCTCGGCCAACTGGATCGCACCCGCCGGAACGCTCACGCTCGACGAAAAGCAAAGCATCACGCGGGCGCTCCTGCGCTCGGGCGCCAACATCGGCGAGATCAACACCGTGCGCAAGCATCTGTCGCGCATCAAGGGCGGACGCCTCGCGCGCATCGCCGCCCCGGCGCGGGTGCTGACGCTGGCGATCTCGGACGTCCCGCATGACGATCCCGCGGTGATCGCTTCCGGCCCGACGGTGCCCGATCCCTCGACCCTGGCCGACGCGCACGCGGTGATCGCCCGCCGCGGCATTCCCCTGCCCGCCTCCGCCCGCGCGCTTCTCGATGACCCGGCCAACGAGACGCCGAAGCCCGGTGCGCCGCTGTTCGAGCGCACCGAGTTCCGCATCGTGTCGCGGCCTGCGGATGCGATCGCGGCGGCCGCCGACCGTGCCCGCCAGGCGGGTTACGAGCCCGTCGTGCTCGGCGCCAACCTCGAAGGCGAAGCGCGCGACGTGGCCGTCGATCACGCGCGCATGGCGCTGGACCTCGCCGCGGCGGGCCGACGCGCCGCGGTCATCTCGGGCGGAGAACTGACCGTGACCGTCAGAGGCCAGGGCCGCGGCGGCCCCAACCAGGAATATGCCCTGGCGCTGGCGCTGGCGCTCGAGGGCGCCCCAGGCATCGCGGCCCTGGCCGCGGACACCGACGGCACGGACGGCGGCGGCGGCGCGGCGAGCGATCCGGCGGGCGCCCGCATCGACGAATCGACCCTTGCACGGGCCGAAAAGCTCGGTCTTGATGCCAGCGCCTGCCTCAATGACAACGATTCGACAAAATTTTTCCGGCGATTGGGCGATCTCGTCACTCCCGGACCGACACTTACCAACGTCAATGATTGCCGCATTCTCCTTATTCGCTGAGGCGCGCGCGCTCGCGCGCCGCACCAGGGTCGCAATATGCGGCGGGTCGCCGGCCCTCGGCTTCGTGTTGGCGGCGGCCCTGCTGCTTCCGGCCACGCCGGCGCGTGCGGATCTGCGCCTGTGCAACATGACCACCAGCCGCATCGGCATCGCCATCGGCTATCGCGACCAGCAGGGCTGGATCACCGAGGGCTGGTGGAACCTCAACGCCCGCGCCTGCGAGACGCTGCTCAAGGGACAATTGGCGGCGCGTTTCTATTACGTCTACGGAGTCGACTACGACCGCGGCGGCGAATGGAGCGGGCGATCGTTCATGTGCACGCGCGACCGCGAATTCACGATCCGCGGCGTCGAGGATTGCTTTGCCCGCGGCTTCGACCGCAGCGCGTTTTTCGAGGTCGATACCGGGGAGCAGAAGAGCTGGACCATTCAGCTGATGGATCCGGGCCGCATGGGGACGGCATTGCAATGAGGCGCTCACGACGCACCAAGATCATCGCGACCCTCGGCCCCGCCTCGCAATCCCCCGAGATGATGGCACGCCTGTTCGAGGCTGGCGCCGACGTGTTCCGCATCAACATGAGCCATGCGACGCGCGAGGCCATGCGCGAGCGCGTCGCGACGATTCGCGATCTCGAGAAGCGTTATGGGCGGCCGATTGGCATCCTGGTCGACCTGCAGGGCCCGAAGCTGCGCGTCGGCGCCTTCGCCGAGGACAGCGCCATGCTGGTCAAGGGCGAGAGCTTCACCTTCGACGCCAACGCCGCGCCCGGAGACGCCGACCGCGTGCACCTGCCCCACCCCGAAGTCCTCGGCGCCCTGGCGGAAGGCGACACCGTGCTGATCGACGACGGCAAGCTGCGCCTCAAGGTCAGGGAGGTGAAGCAGGGGCGAGCCGTGACCGAGGTCGAGGTCGGCGGTAAGATTTCCAACCGCAAGGGCGTCAGTCTGCCGGACACGACGATCCCGATCATGGCCATGACCGAGAAGGACCGTTCCGATCTCGAAGCCGCCCTCGATGCCGGCGTCGACTGGATCGCCATGTCCTTCGTGCAGCGGCCCGAGGATCTGGCCGAGGCGCGCAAGATGACTCGCGGGCGTGCGCTGCTGATGACCAAACTGGAAAAGCCGCAAGCGCTGGCGCGGCTCGACGAGATCATGGAAGCGTCCGACGCCGTGATGGTGGCGCGCGGCGATCTCGGCGTCGAGATGCCGCTCGAGAAAGTGCCGGGTGCGCAGAAGCGCATCACGCGCGGCTGCCGTCGCCTCGGCAAGCCGGTGGTGGTGGCGACGCAGATGCTCGAATCGATGATCTCCGCGCCGGTGCCGACGCGGGCCGAGGTCTCGGACGTCGCGACCGCGGTTTACGAGGGCGCCGACGCGATCATGCTGTCGGCCGAAAGCGCCTCCGGCCAGTATCCGGTCGAGGCGGTCGCCACCATGAACCGCATTGCCGAAGAGGTCGAACACGACGACATCTACTGGTCGATCATCACGGCGCAGCGCACCGCGCCCGAGGCGACCGGCTCCGACGCGATCGCGGCGGCGGCGCATCAGATCACCGATACGCTCGGCCTGAAGGCGATCACGGCCTGGACTTATTCCGGCGCCACGGCTTTCCGGATCGCCCGCGAGCGGCCGAACTCGACCGTGCTCGCGCTGACGCCGAAGCGCGACACGGCGCGCCGCCTGGCGCTCGTCTGGGGCGTGCATCCGGTCGTCACCAAGGACGCCAGCGACATCGACGACATGGCCTTCCGCGCCGCCAAATTCGCCGCCCGCGAAGGCCTGGCGGGACTCGGCGAGCGGATCACCGTGGTGGCCGGGGTGCCTTTTGGCACGCCCGGCGCCACCAACCTCGTGCGCATCGCCTTCGTGACGCAGGAGCACCTCGCAAAGGTGTAGACACTGCTCGATGAGGCGCGCCGGCAGCTCGGACCAGGGGTCGCCCTGATGCTGGCGTCCGTGCCCGATGCCACGGCTTCTGGGAACGGATCGGAACGGCGCGCTGGCGCGACACGCTCTTGTATCGGCGGGACCATTGACGCGCCCGGCAACTGCGCAAGCCTATTCGGCCCGCGCCGTCCGCGCCAGCGCCTCGATCTCGGAGAGGACGAGGTCGGGGGCGGCGTGGTGCGGCATATGCCCGGCCTGCGGCAGGATGATGAGCCTGGCGCCGGGAATATCGCGGGCAAGGCCGCGGGCGTGGATGCCCGTCGCGACGATCGCGTCGGCGTCGCCGGCAATCACGACGGTCGGAAGGCGGATGTCGCCATAACGGGCCTGCTGCGCCGACACGGCGCCATAAAGTGCGGACACGTCCTGCGCATTGGCCTGGAACACCGGCGGCCGCAGCGCCAGCGCGATGCGCGCCTTGTCGGCGTAATCGGCCGGCGCGGGCTGCGGCGCGAAAATCCCGTCGACCGCAGCCTCGAGCAGGAGCCGGCCGATCGGCGTCGTGACGGTGCGCGTCATGACCCAGCCGAGCACCGGGCTCGCCGCCGGCCGGTAATACCAGGCGATTGCGCCACCGGGCCAGGGATGCGTCACGGGCGCAAGATAGAGCGTGGCCGCCACGACGTCGGCGTGATCGAGCGCCAGGTTCGGCAGAATGGCCCCGGCGAGGGAATGGCCCACGACCACCGCCCGCTCCACATTGAGCTTGCGCAAGGCGTCCGCGATGATCGCCGCCTGACGCGACGGCTGGGCCGCGTCGGCGCCGCCGATGCGCTCGCTCCAGCCTTGGCCGGGACGGTCGATGGCGATCACCCGGTGGCGCTCCGCGAGCCGGTTGCCCAACACCAGCATCGCATCGGCATGGCTGCTCGACGCGCCGTGCAGGAAGACAATGGCCGACCTGTCGCCTTGCTGTCCGGCCTCGACGTAATGCAGCCGCCCGGCCTCGACCGCGACGAAGCTGCCGGGCGGTGGATAGCGTGCCTCGATGCTGCGGGCGATGAAGACCGTTGCGACCGCCCCGAGGAGCAGCATGCCGGCGAGAGCGCCGGTCATGCCGAGCAGGAGTTTCGTCACCGACGGTCGGCCGTCAGATGTCGCGACCGTCGACCTCGGGAGCGAGCCGTTCGAGCATCTCGCGCACCTGCTCCAGCTTCGGATAGATCGCCAGCGCCTTGCGGTAGGCGTCCAGGGCGCGCTTCTTGTCGCCGCCCGCCATGTAGATGTGGCCGAGCCCGGCCCAGGCGCCGAAATGGCGCGGCTCGCGCGTCAGCACCTGGCGGATGTCGGCCATGGAGCTGGCCGGATCGTCGAGAAGGAAGAAGGCCGTGGCGCGCCGGTTCCACGGCTCGGCCCAGTCCGGCTGCAGGGTGATGACCCGGTCGAGCAGCTCGATGGCGAGCGGATATTCCTTGGCGTTGAGCGCCTCGGTGGCGCGCGTCATGAGGAGGTCCGCGGTATCGCTGCCGGACCGCAGCCAGCGGCGTTCGATCAGGTTGGCGATGCCCTTGGCTTCGGTCTCGTCCTGCGCGGCGGCAAGCCGCGCGAAGAGATCGTCGAGGGTGGCGCGCCGGCCGGCATCGGCGTTCTTCGGCGGCGCACCCGGCTCAGCCGAGAGCTTTGGCTCGGCAAAGCCTTGGCCAGGAAGGACGGCTAGGGATGCCGCAAGCGCGGCGAACAGGATCAGACGGCGCATGCCCGACTATGTGAGCATTCCGCCCCGCGCCGTCAATTCACGGCGTCGTGGCCCTGGCGGTCATTCGCATGTCGCACGAGGCGCCACGCCCGTCTTGCGCCCGGGATTATCGTCGGCGCGGCCGAAGACCGGACCCGATGGTGCCGTCCTGGCGACCGGACGCCTCAGCCCTGGCGGGCCTTGTAGCGCTTCTGGGTCTTGTTGATGACGTAAACGCGGCCCTTGCGGCGCACGAGCTGGTTGTCGCGGTGACGCGCGCGAAGGGACTTGAGAGAGTTGCGGATCTTCATTGGTCGAGTCTCCGGGCGGCTTCGGAGGCTCGCCCATAGGTCCTGGAAAAGCTTGGACGCGGATCGGGACCCGAGGGGATCCACCGAATTCCGCGCCCATGTGGCGGGCCTTGTAAGGGGAAAAGCCCGCAAATGCAACATTCTGCCGAGGCGATCCGAACGGCCGAGCCCGGACCCCGAATGACCGGCAGCCCAAGGCCCCGGGCACAAAGCCGGGCCAAGGTGACCGGTCGCGCCGGATTGTGGCCGGGGCTCAGGTCGGAGTTGATCGGGGCGGCCGAAGGCGGCGCGTCGGGCCCCCGCATGGCCGATTAAGTCCTGTCCGCGGTCGGATTGTCGCTTCGCGGGTCGGATGACGGCGCTCAAATAAAAAGGGGCGGCCAAGCCGCCCCTTGAAGTTGGGCCGTTGCTGAACGGCCATTTTGGTCCGCCGACTACCTCCTGGGAGGAAACAAGCCACCGGTAATCGAAACGCCGGGGCCTCACAATCGGCCGGCAAGGAACAGCCGTGGACAACCCCGGCTCGCGGGCCGGCAGTGGCGAAACAGCCGTGGACAACCGCGGCCATGACCCGGCCTCGGCAAGGAGACGCCAGTGCCTCCCCGGCCCCCGGCATCATTAGAAAAGGCGATGCAACGGTGCAGAAGATATGATTTCGGCCACGCCTCGCGAGCCGCTACACATCCTTCCACAATCCCGGAGCGGAGACCGATATGAAGCTCGGCTTTTTCACGATGCCGATCCATCCTCTCGGCAAGGACTGGCGACAGTGCCTGCGCGAGGACCGCGAGGCGTTCATTCTCGCCGACGAGCTCGGTTTCAGCGAGGCCTATGTCGGCGAGCACTCCACCGACCAGGCCGAGAACATCACCTCGTGCGCGATGTTCGTTGCGACCCTCGCCGAGGCGACCAAGCAGATCAGGCTCGGCACCGGCACCGTGAACATGCCGAACAGTCATCCGGCGCGCATCGCCGCCGAGATCGCCATGCTCGATCACCTGCTCGACGGCCGCTTCATTTTCGGCATCAGCCCCGGCGGCCTTCTGTCCGACGCCGAGGTGTTCGGCAATCTCGACGCCAACCGCAACGAGATGTTCCTCGAGGCCATCAACCAGGTGCTCGAGATCTGGGCGAGCGATCCGCCCTACAATATCAAGGGCAAATACTGGACGATCTCGACCGAGCGCACGCAAATGACGGAGATCGGCCAGGGCTTCCTGCCCAAGCCCTTGCAGCGTCCGCATCCGCCGATCGTCGTGACCGCCGTGGCGCCGTTCTCGAAAGGCGTGACCGAGGCGGCGGCGCGCGGCTGGGATCCGATCTCGGCCAACTTCCTGATGCCGCAGTGGGTCAAGAGCCATTGGCCGAAATACGTCGAGGGCTGCGAGCGCGCCGGGCGGCCGGCCGATCCCGCCAACTGGCGCGTCGCCAAGAGCGTCTTCGTCGCCGACGACGACAAGACCGCGAAGGAATACGCCACCGCCGCGAACAGCCCGTACCGCTATTACTACAACTCGCTTGTCACCAAGCTGAAGAAGAACGGGCGCGCCGAGCTGTTCAAGACCAGCCGCGACATGCCCGACGAGGCGGTGACGACGGACATGGTCTGCGACGAGCTGATCATCCACGGCTCGCCGCAAAAAGTCGCCGACCAGCTCCTTGCCTTCCGCGACAAGGTCGGCGATTTCGGCACCCTCCTCTATGCCGGCAAGGACTGGCTCGACCGCGACCTCGGCCGGCGCTCGATGATCCTGCTCGCGGAAAAGGTGCTGCCGATCGTCAACGCCGCCAGCTCGCGCGACGGCGCCGAGGCGCAGGCGGCGGAGTAACGATAACTTTTCCCCGATGGGGAAAGGTCGAGTCCCGACGCAAGTCGGATGTTCCGACTTGCGCACTTCTAGGCCGAACTCGGGCAGGCCCGAGTTCGGTGCGGACCGGGCGAGGGCCTCACTTATTCGGAGAGCGCGTTCCCCCTCACCCTCCCCTCTGCCCAATGGGGAGAGGGATTTTCACACCGCGCAGTAGCGCTCCTGGATTTCCTTGTCGGCGAGGAGCGCCTTGGCGTCGCCGGAATGCACGATCTCGCCGTGATCCATCACGTAGGCGCGGTCGGCGAGTTGCAGGGCGCGCTCGACATTCTGCTCGACCAGCAGGAGGGTGATGCCCTGCTTTTTCATGCGTGCGAACAGCTCGAACATCTCGTCGACCAGCACCGGCATGATGCCCTCGGAGGGCTCGTCGAGCATGATCAGCTTCGGGTCGGACACCATGGCGCGGGCGATGGCGAGCATCTGCTGCTCGCCGCCCGAGAGCGTGTCGGCGGCCTGGCCGAGCCGCTCCTTCAGTCGCGGAAAGGTCTGGGCGATGCGGTCGATCACCTCGCTCTCTCGCGCGCGGTTGGGCGAAGCGACGAGGCCGAGGCGCAGGTTCTCCTGCACGGTGAGGCCCGGCACGATGCGACGCTCCTCCGGCACGTAGGCGAGCCCCAGCGCGAAGCGGCGGTGGGTCGGCTCGGCGATGATATTCTCGCCGTTGAATCGCACCTCGCCCGTGCGGCGCCCCACGAGGCCCATGATCGAGCGCAGCGTCGTCGTCTTGCCGGCGCCGTTGCGGCCGATCATGCACACCGCCTCGCCGGTGCCGACGCCGAAGGTGACGCCCTGCAGCACGTGACTGCGGCCGTACCAGGCGTTCAGGTCCTTGACCTCGAGCATCGTCACACCGTCTGGCCGAGATAGACGCGCCGCACCTCCTCGTGCCGGCGGATGTCGTCGGGCGAGCCTTCGGCGAGCAGCTGACCGTGATGCAGCACGACGATGCGGTCGCTGATGCCCATCACCAGCTTCATGCGGTGCTCGACCGTGATCACGGTGCGCTCCTGGTTGAGTTTTACGATCAGGTCCATCATCTGGCGGGCTTCTTCCGGGCTCATGCCGGCGGTCGGCTCGTCGAGCAGGAGCAGGCGCGGGTCGCAGGCCAGCGCCACCGCGATCTCGAGCGAGCGCTGGTCGCCGTGGGCGAGATTGCCGGCCGGCTCGTGTCGCCGGTGCGTCAGGCCGACCAGCGCGAGCAGGCTTTCCGCCTTGTCGGTCAACTCGCGCAGCCGCCAGCGCGGCGACCACAGGTCGAAGGTCGTGCGCATGGCCTGGGCGGCGACCCGCACATTCTCGAGCACGCTGAGCTGCGGAAACAGGTTCGTGATCTGGAAGGACTTGGCGATGCCGCGATGCGCGAAGCGATGCTGCGGCAGGCCGGTGATCTCCTCGCCCTGGAAGAAGATCTTGCCGCTGGTCGGCGCGAAGGCGCCAGACAGCACGTTGAAGAAGGTGCTCTTGCCGGCTCCGTTCGGCCCGATGATGGAGGTCAGGCGGTCGCTGAAGAAATCGACGGACACGCCTTGCAACGCGGTGAAGCCGCCGAACTTCTTGCCGACCGCCTCGGCGCGCAGGATCGGCGTGGTCGTGACGGCGCTCATGAGCGCAGCCAGTGCAGCAGCGATCCCCAGATGCCGCGCGGGAAGAACAGGATCAGAAGCACGAACAGCGTGCCGACGACGATCTGCCAGTGGTGCGTGTAGACGACGATCACGTCCTGAAGCAGCAGGAAGACGAAGGCGCCCAGGAACGGCCCGAAGAATGTTCCCATGCCGCCGAGCAGCGTCATCATCAGCACGTTGGCCGAGGTGAAGTAGTGCAGCGTCTCGATCGGCACGACCGAGAGGTGGATCGCGTAGAGCGCCCCCGCGAGTCCCGAGAACAGGCCGGACAGCACGAACACCACCCAGCGCACGCGCGTCACGTCGTAGCCGCAGGCGCGGGCCCGCCGCTCGTTCTCGCGCAGCGTCTCGATCACCGCGCCGAACGGCGAGTTCAGGATGCGCGAGAACACGAACAGGGCGAGCGCCACGAACAGCAGGATGGCGTAATACTTGGTCGTCGGGTTGAGCAGGCTGATATGCAGCCCGAAGGCATCGATGGCCGGCACGTTGACCCCGCGCAGCCCGTCCTCGCCGCCGGTCAGCGACACCCACTGGAACACGATGTAATAGACGACCTGCGACAGCGCGAGCGTCACCATGGCGAAGTAGATGCCGCGCGTGCGCGTCGCGAACCAGCCGATGATCGCAGCCGCCACGCCGGCCACGATCACGCCGAGCGGCAGCGCCACGAACCAGGGCACGCCGAATTTGGCGATCGGGACGCCGCAGCCGTAGGCGCCGAGGCCGAACAGGGCCGCGTGCCCGAACGACAGCATGCCCGCATAGCCGTAGATCAGGTTGAAGCCCATCGCGAACAGCCCGTAGATCAGGATGTTCACGGCGAGCGCCTTGTAGGGTGCGAACCACGGGAAGACCGCGAGGAACAGGATCGCGACGAGGACGCGGTTGCGCGTCACCCAGCCGATCAGTCCTTGCAGCTTCGCGCCTTTCGGCCCGCCGGCGGCGAGCGTCATGTCCGCTGTTCTGGCCATGGCGCAGCTACTCCATCAGCCCGGCGCGGCCGAACAGGCCGCGCGGTCGGAAGACCAGGACCAGCGCCATCAGCAGGAACATCGACAAGGTTGCCATCTCAGGGAAATAGAACGAGGTGAAGCTGACCGTAATGCCGACCAGCAGGCCGGCGACGACGGCGCCGAGCAGCGAGCCCATGCCGCCGACCACCGTGACGACGAAAGCCTCGACCAGCACCGGCACGCCCATTTCCGGAAAGACGCCGCGGATCGGCGCCGCGAGCACGCCGGCAAGGCCCGCGAGGGCGACGCCGATGCCGAACACGACCAGCCACACGCGACTGATATTGACGCCGAGCACCTGCACGATCTCCTGGTCGCGCGCACCGGCGCGGATGATCAGGCCGTAGGGCGTCTTCTCGAGGAAGACCCACAAAGCCGCCAGCAGCAGCACGGTCATGAGGATCAGGAACAGGCGGTATTTCGGGAAGAAGAAGAAGCCGAGGTCAACGGCGCCGCTCAGCGCTTCCGGCGCCGGGAAGGGAACGCCTTCGGTTCCGGCGAAGATGCGCACGGCGTCGAGGATGATGAGGCCGAGGCCGTAGGTGAGGAGCAGCGGGTAGTCGATGCCGCGGCCGTAGAGGGGACGCACGAGGAAGCGCTCCGACAGCATGCCGATCGCGCCGACGACGAGCGGCACGGCGAACAGCGCGAACCAGAAATTCCCGGTGAGCGAGAGTGCGAAGGCGCCGACATACGCCCCCAGCATGAAGAACTGGCTGTGCGCGAAATTGACGATCGTGAGCAGGCCGAAGATCAGCGAGATGCCGAGCGCCACCAGCACGAAGATCGAGCCGAGCGCCAGCCCGGTGAACAATTGCAGCAGGAACAGGTCGAGGGTCATGTTTAAGGAACGGAGCGGTTGAGCAATCGCGAGCAGCCTATCTTGTCATGGCCGGGCTTGTCCCGGCCATCTCGATCAGGCGAAGCGGCGCGTTCTCCACATCGGGATGCCCGGCACAAGGCCGGGCATGACAACGGTGTTGTTGATCCTTCCCCTCCGGGGAAAGGGGCTGGGCGTCAGGCCTTGTGCCCGAGTTCCTGGCAGGTGCGCAGGACCTTCTCGTCGGCGGGCTCGGTATGCACGACGTCGAAAATGTCCCATTTGCCCTTCATGCTCTTTTCCGGCTTCGACTCGATGACGAGCACCGACTGCACCGCCTGATGGTCGCATTTGCGGAAATACTGCTCGCCCTTGTAGGCGTCGTATTTGAGCTGCTCCATGGCGGCGATGACCGCATCCGTGTCGCTCGAGCCGGCTTTCTTGACGCCTTCGAGCAGACCATGGACGCCGGCGAAGCCCAGCGCGCCGTAGGCGGTCGGCACGGCGTCGCCGTGCTTCTTGCGATAGGCGTCGTTGAAGCGCTTGGCCGAGGGCGCCTTGTCCTCGATCGCCCAATAGTAATTGGCGCCGCCGATGACGCCCTCGAAGGGGGCACCGCCGCCGGCGATGCGCTGCGTGTCGAGCAGCACCGGATAGACGATCTTCATCTGCCGCTTGAGGCCGAAGTCGTTGGCCTGTTTGACGGTGTTGAGCTGGTCGCGGCCGAAATTGACGACCACGAGCACATCCGGCCGCGCCGCCTGGATGCGCGGGAAAAAGGTCGAGAAGTCGGTCGTGCCGAGCGGGTGGCGGATCTCGACCGCCTCCTCGATCTTCATCTCCTTGGCGATGCGCCGGAAGCCGCGCAGCATCTCGTGGCCGTAGGCGTAGTCGGCGATCAGATAAGCGACCTTCTTGGCGCCGAGCTTGCCGAAGGCGTAGCGCCCGACCGCGCCGGAGGTCATGTGCGGATTGAGCGCCTCGTGGAAGGTGAACTTGCTGAAGTCCGAGACCTCGTTGATCGTGTCGGACTGGCTGATCGAGTTGTAGATCACGCCGCGCTTGCTCGCGACCTGGTTGACCGAGAGCTGCACCGATGCCGACAGGGAGCCGCACAGGAAGTTGACCTTGTCGGACTCGATCAGCTCGAGCGCCCGCGTCGCCGCCTCACCTGGATCGAGCTTGTCGTCACGCACCACGAGCTCGGCCTTGCGGCCTTTCAGGCCACCGCCTTCGTTGAAGAAATCGACGGCGAGCTGGGCGCAGCGCACCTGGTCGTTGGCCTCGGTGCTGTAGGGGCCGCTCAGCGGCACCGGAAAGCCGATCTTGATCGGCCCTTCCTGCGCCCGCACGATGTTGAACGAGAACGGCAGGACCGCAGCGGCGCCGCCGGCGGCCGCGGTGCCGAGCAGGCGACGGCGCGTGAGATCGAGGGGTCTTTGGCTCATTGTTTCCTTCCCTTTGGCTTTTCGTCAGTTGATACAAAACCTTGGCGGTGCGCAACCGCCCCGCCCGGCTATTCGCGGGCGGATTGCTAGGCCCGCCCGAGCGCGCGCAGGACGCGGTCCGGGGTGAGCGGGATGTCGGTGATGCGCACGCCAAGCGGCTGCAGGGCGTCGTTGACCGCGTTGGCCACGGCGGCGGCGGCGCCGGCAGTGCCTGCCTCCCCCGCCCCCTTGGCGCCGAGCTCCGATTCCCGGGTCGGCGAGACCACGTGGCCGACCTCGATGTCGGGCATCTCGGCCGCCATCGGCACGAGGTAGTCGGCCATGTTGCCGTTCAGGAGCTGGCCGCGCTCGTCGTAGAGGCAGTGTTCGAACAGGGCGGGTCCGAGGCCCTGCACGACGCCGCCGCGGATCTGCTCGTCGACCAGCTGCGGGTTGATGATGGTGCCGCAATCCTCGACCACCCAGTGACCCAGGAGCTTGATGAACCCTGTCTCGGTGTCGACCTCGAGATACGAGGCCTGGATGCCGTTGGTGAACGCGAACGGAAACTTGCGCGGCACGTAATGGCGCGTCACCACGAACTCCGCCTGCAGGTCGTTCGGCAGCGTGTCGGGGCGGAAATAGGTGATGCGCGCAACCTCGTCGAGACCCATGCGCTCGCGGCCGCTGTCCCGGTCTACGACGATGCCGTCACGGATGTCGAGGTTGTGCGCCGGCGCCTGCAGGATCGTGCCCGCCACCTTGAGCACGTTCTCGCGCAGCGCCTTGCCGGCCTGGAGCGCCGCCTCGCCGCCGATGCCGGCGGCGCGCGACGCCCAGGTCCCACCGCCATAAGGTGTGTTGTCGGTATCGCCCGTGACGACGCGCACGCGCTCGATCGGCACGCCGAACGACGTCGCCACGATCTGCGCGATGATCGCCTCGGTGCCCTGGCCCTGCTCGGTCACGCCGGTATGGCAGATCACGGCCCCGGTCGCGTCGAGGCGCACGGTCGCGCCGTCCTGGGACGAGATGCGCGCCCCGCCGACGCCGTAGAAGGCGGCGCTCGGATTGGTGACCTCGATGAAGCTGGCGAGGCCGATGCCGCGATAGACACCCTCGCGGCGCAGACGGGCCTGCTCGCGGCGCAGCCCGTCGTAATCCATCATCGTCAGGATCTTGTCGAGGGAGGCGTGGTGCGACAGCGCCTCGAACTTCAGGCCCGACGCCGCGTCGGTCGGATAGGCGTCGTCGGCGATCAGGTTGCGGCGCCTGATCTCGGCCGCATCCATGCCGATCTCTTGCGCCGCCAGATCGACCAGGCCTTCCGTCACCGAGCAGGCGATCGGATGGCCGACGGCGCGATACTGGCACATCACGTTCTTGTTCTGGAACACGACGCGGGCGAGCGCCCGGTAGTTGCGGCACGTATACGGCCCGCCGATCAGGTTGACGATCTGGTTGGCCTCGATCGCGCTCGTGCGCGGATACATCGAATACGGGCCGATGCCGGTGAGATCGTCGATCTCGAAGGCGGTGATGCGTCCGTCCCGCATCACGCCGATGCGGCCCTTGATGCGGTGATCGCGCGCGTGGATGTCGGTGACGAAGCTCTCGATGCGGTCGGCGACGAATTTGACCGGCCGGCGCAGGAGCCTGGAGAGCGCCACCGTAGCCATCTCGTCGGCATAGACATGCACCTTGATGCCGAACGAGCCGCCCACGTCCTTGCACACGACGCGCACCTGCGGCTCGTCGAGGCCGAGATGCTTGGCGATGATGTTCTGCATCATGTGCGGCGCCTGCGTGCCCTGGTACACGGTCAGGCGCTGCTCGCCCGGGTTCCAGTCGGCAACGACGGCGCGCGGTTCGAGCGTCACGCCGGTATGCCGGCCGAAGCGGAAGGTCGCCTCGACGACGGCGTCGGCCTCGCCGAAGGCCTTGTCGACTTCGCCGGCGTCGAGCCTGCGCTCGAAGGCAAGGTTGTCGCCGAGATCGGGATGGATCACCGGCGTCGCGGCGTCGAGCGCCGTCTCCATGTCTGTGACCGGATCGAGCTCGTCGTAATCGACCACGACCAGCTCGGCCGCGTCCTCGGCCGCGGCGCGCGTCAACCCGACCACGGCTGCGACCGCCTCGCCCTGCCAGCAGGCGCGGTCGACCGCGATGGCGTGCTGCGGTGCCGATTTGAGGCCTTTCAGATGCGACAGCACGCCGATCCAGGGCGTGCAGACTTTCGCGAGCTCGGCGCCGGTCACGACGGCGATCACGCCCGGCGCGCGTTTGGCCTCGGTCGCGTCGATGCGCAGGATACGCGCATGGGCATGCGGCGAGCGCACGAACACGACGTGGCCCATGCGCGGCAGCACGATATCGCTGACATATTGGCCGCGTCCCTGCAGCAGCCGTCCGAGATTCGGCCGCGGCACCGAGCCGCCGATATAGCTGTTCGGCCGGTCGAGGACGGACAGGCCGGAACCCTTGTTGGCAGCGTCGGTCATGCGCCCCCTCCGGCCCGCGTCCGCGCAGTCGTTTCGACCGCATCGACGATCGCGTGGTAGCCGGTGCACCGGCAGTAATTGCCCGAAAGATGCTCGCGGATCGCGTCGCGGGTCGGCCTTGCTTCGCGCGCCAGCAGCTCCTGCGCGGCGAGCAGCATGCCCGGCGTGCAGTAGCCGCATTGCAGCGCATTGCGTTCCTCGAACGCCTTTTGCAGGTCGCCGACCACGCCGCTGTCCGACACGCCTTCCACGGTCTCGACCGTGGCGCCATCGGCCTGCACCGCGAGCACGAGGCAGCCGCGCACGATCTCGCCGTTGAGGCGGATCGTGCAGGCCCCGCACACACCATGTTCGCAGCCGATATGCGTGCCCGTGAGCCCGATCTCCTCGCGCACGAAATCGGCGAGATGCATGCGCGCCGGCACCGACGCCGTGACCGGCTCGCCGTTGACGGTGAGAGAGATGCTCACGGTTCCGTTCACGCCGTTTTCCTTTCGGCGGCGGCTTCGGGCAGCAGCGCGGCCAGCACGCGTCGCAACAGCGCGCGCGCGAGCTGCCGGCGGGTCGCGGCCGATGCGTGAATGTCGTCCTGCGCGGCGAGATCCTGCGCCAGCGCCGCCTGCGCGTCCGCGATCGAGGCTTCGCTCAACGGCCTCCCGACAAGTTGCTTCGCCGCATTGACGGCGAGCGTCGGCTTCGTTCCGACCGCGAAATAGGCGAGCCGCAGCTCGCGTAAGACCCCGTCGGCCAGGCTGGCGTGGCAAGCCAGGCCGACCAGCGCATAATCGCCGCTGCGTCGGGCGAGTTCGAGGAATGCCGACCGCTCGTCAGGACGGATCGCCGGCACCTCGACGGCGACGAGCACGTCGTGCGGCGACAGCGCGGTCTCAAACAGGCCGCGGAAAAAATCTTCGGCCGGGATGCGGCGTTCGCCCTGCGGCCCGGCGACGACGATTGTTGCCTGCAGCGCG
>DATBIR010000036.1:0-2500 GCA_036556825.1 Beijerinckiaceae bacterium | reverse complement strand
GGCCTCATTCATCTCAAGGATATCGTCAAAGGCGGTATTCGCGAGCGCTTCGCCGAGCTGCGCGAGATGGGCATCCGCACAGTGATGATCACCGGCGACAATCCACTCACTGCTGCCGCCATCGCCGCCGAGGCGGGCGTCGACGATTTCCTTGCCGAAGCGACGCCGGAGAACAAGCTCGAGCTGATCCGCGCCGAGCAGGCCGGCGGCAAGCTCGTCGCCATGTGCGGCGACGGCACGAATGACGCGCCCGCCCTTGCCCAGGCCGATGTCGGCGTCGCCATGAACACCGGCACGGTCGCGGCGCGCGAGGCCGGCAACATGGTCGATCTCGACAGCGATCCGACCAAGCTGATCGAGATCGTCGGCATCGGCAAGCAGCTCCTGATGACGCGCGGCGCGCTGACGACTTTCTCGATCGCCAACGACGTGGCGAAATATTTCGCCATCATCCCCGCGATGTTCGTCGCCTTCTACCCTCAGCTCGGGGCGTTGAACGTCATGCATCTCGCTTCGCCGCAAAGCGCGATCCTGTCGGCCATCGTCTTCAACGCGCTGATCATCGTCGCGCTGATCCCGCTGGCCCTGCGCGGCGTCCGCTATCGGGCGCAACCGGCAGCCGCGCTGCTGCAACGCAATCTGCTGATCTACGGGCTTGGCGGGCTGGCGGTGCCGTTCATCGGCATCAAGCTGATCGACCTCGCCGTCTCCGCTATCGGCCTCGCATAAAGGAAGCTACCCATGCTGAAACATATCCGACCCGCGCTGGTGATGATGGCGCTGATGACCGTGCTCACCGGTCTCGTCTACCCCTTCGCGGTCACCGGCATCGCCCAAGCGGTGTTCCCGCGGCAGGCGAACGGCAGCCTGATCGAGCGCAATGGCAAGACCATCGGCTCGGAGCTGATCGGGCAGAATTTCGCCTCCGACCTCTATTTCCACGGCCGCCCTTCGGCGACGGTCGGCCCCGATCCGGCGGACCCGGCCAAGACCGCGCCGTCGCCCTATAATGCGGCGAGCTCGGCCGGATCGAATGCGGGACCGACGGCAAAGAGCCTGATCGGCCGCGTCAAAGCCGATGCCGCCGCCTATCGCGAGGCGAACGGACAAGCCGCGTCCGTGCCGGCCGACGCCGTGACCACCTCGGCCAGCGGGCTCGATCCGCATATCTCTCCCGCGAATGCGCAGGCGCAGGCGGCCCGCGTCGCCAGGGCGCGCAATCTGCCGGAGCCCCGTGTCCGATACCTCGTCGAGGCGGCGACCGAATCCCGTAGTTTTGGCTTTCTTGGCGAACCGCGTGTTAATGTCTTACGGCTAAATCTGGCGCTCGATCGCGAACAAAGCCAGATTGCAGGCCGATGAGATATTCAAGGGATCGCGCATGGCAGATCCGCATCGCGAAAGTCGGCCCTCGCCTGACGCGCTCCTGGAGCTTGCGGCAAAGGAGCAGGCCGAACGCGGGCGGCTGAAGATTTTTCTGGGCGCGGCGCCGGGTGTCGGCAAGACTTATGAGATGCTGCTTTCGGCGCGCGCCCGGCTGGCCGAGGGCGTCGATGTCGTCATCGGCGTCGTGGAGACGCACGGGCGGCCGGAAACCGACGCACTGCTCAGCGGCTTCGAGGTGCTGCCGCGCCGGGCGGCTCCCTATAAAGGCCGCACCATCGAGGAAATGGACCTCGACGCTCTCCTCGCGCGCCGTCCGCAACTGGCGCTCGTCGACGAGCTCGCCCATACCAACGCCCCCGGCAGCCGCCATCCGAAACGCTATCTCGATGTCGAGGAGCTGCTGTCGGCAGGCATCGACGTCTACACCACGCTGAACATCCAGCATGTCGAAAGCCTCAACGATGTCGTCGCGCAGATCACTCGCATCCGCGTGCGCGAGACGGTGCCGGATTCGGTGCTCGACAAAGCGGACGATATCGAGGTCATCGATCTCGCGCCGGGCGATCTGATCCAGCGGCTTCGCGAAGGCAAGGTCTATGTTCCCAAACAGGCCGACCGGGCGCTGCGCCATTATTTCTCGCCCGGCAACCTCACGGCACTGCGCGAGCTTGCGCTGCGCCGCACGGCGCAGCGGGTCGACGAGCAGCTTCTGACCCATATGCGCGCCCATGCCATCGAAGGGCCGTGGCCGGCGGGCGAACGCGTCCTGGTCTGCATCAGCGAGGACCCGCGCGCGGCCGGGCTCGTCCGCTACGCAAAACGGCTCGCCGACCGGCTCCGCGCGCCATGGACGGCGCTCTATGTCGAGACCCTGCGCAGCCACGACCTGACCGTCGTCGAGCGCGACCGGGTCGCCGACACGCTGCGCCTGGCCGAGCGGCTCGGCGGCGTTGCGGCGACCATTCCGGGCGGAGGACGCATCGCCGGCGACATCGTCAGCTTCGCCCGCTCGAACAACGTCACCCAGATCGTGATCGGCAAATCGACCCGCAGCCGCTGGTTCGAGCTGGTCAACGGCTCGGTCGTGCACGATCTCGTGCGCCGGTCCGGCAAT
>DATBIR010000035.1:0-2847 GCA_036556825.1 Beijerinckiaceae bacterium | reverse complement strand
CGACGAGGAAGGGCTGGAAAAACCCAAGGCCTATGTCGTGCTCAAATCCGGCGACCGCCCCGACGATCTGGCGGAGGCGCTGAAGGAGCATGTGAAGGAGAAGGTCGGCAACTGGAAATATCCCCGCTGGATCCAGCTCGTTGACGATCTGCCGAAGACCGCGACCGGAAAAATCCAGCGCTTCAAGCTGCGGCAGATGGAGGAAACCTCGGCATGAGCTGGCAGCCGGGCGAGACGCTATGGATCGGCGCAGGCGGCAAGAGGCTGGAAGGGCGCTGCTGGGGTCCTGCGCCGGATACCGCGCCGACCGTGGTGCTGCTGCATGAGGGGCTCGGCTCGGCGGGGCTGTGGAAGGAGTTTCCGGAAAAGCTGGCGGACCGCACCGGCTACGGCGTGTTCGCTTATTCGCGCGCCGGCTATGGCGCCTCCGATCCAGCCGATCTGCCGCGCCCCCTCGACTATATGACGCGCGAGGCCGTCGATGTCCTGCCGCATGTGCTCGATGCGATCGGCGTCCGGCGCGGCGTTCTGCTTGGCCATAGCGACGGTGCGTCGATCGCCGCGATCCATGCCGGAACGGTCGAGGATTTCCGCATCCGCGGCCTTTGTCTGATGTCGCCGCATTTCTTCACCGAGCCGAGCGGCCTCGCTGCCATCGCCGAGGCCAAAGTCCAGTACGAGACCGGTGATCTGCGCGAGCGCCTCGCCCGGCATCACGGCGATGCCGACAATGCCTTCCGCGGCTGGAACGACGCCTGGCTCGACCCACGCTTCAAAGCCTGGAACATCGAGGAGGCCATCGCCTATATCCGCATCCCCGTGCTCGCCATCCAAGGTGACCGTGACCCATACGGGACGTTGGCGCAGATCGATGCGCTGCGGAACGGGCTCTATTCGCCGCTGGATGCGAAAATCTTCATCGGCGGCAAACATGCCCCGCATCTCGAGCGCCCGGCGGAGACCGTGGACGCCGTGGCCGACTTCCTCGCGACATTGGACCGCATCGAAGCCGCAGCGGGACTGGCGGCTCGCGGAGAGAGGGTCGCATGATACCCGAGCGCATCGACTTTCAGACCGATCCGTCGCGTTACCGTCACTGGCGCATCGCCTGCGACGGCGACGTGGCGACGCTGTTCATGGATGTCGACGAGAAGGGCGGGCTGTTCGAGGGCTATGAGCTCAAGCTCAACTCCTACGATCTCGGCGTCGACATCGAATTGGCGGATGCCGTCCAGCGGCTGCGCTTCGAGCATCCGGAGGTGCGCGCGGTCGTGCTCCGCTCGGGCAAGGACAATGTCTTCTGCGCCGGCGCGAACATCCGCATGCTCGCCGGTGCGAGTCACGCCCATAAGGTCAATTTCTGCAAATTCACCAACGAGACCCGCAACACCTTCGAAGCTGCGGGCCGCGAATCCGGCCAGCCCTATATTTGCGCGGTGCGCGGCGCCTGCGCCGGCGGCGGCTACGAGCTGGCGCTCGCCTGCGACCACATCATCCTCGCCGATGACGGATCGTCGACCGTGGCGCTGCCCGAAGTGCCTCTGCTCGCAGTGTTGCCCGGCACCGGCGGTTTGACGCGCGTCACCGACAAGAGAAAGGTGCGCCGCGATCTCGCCGACGTGTTCTGCTCGGTCGAGGAAGGCGTGAAGGGCAAGCGCGCCGCCGAATGGCGGCTGGTCGACGAGGTCGTGCCGAACTCGAAATTCGAGGAGATCGTCACCGAGCGGGCCAAGCAATTCGCCGTGCGCTCGCCGAAAAAAGCCGAGGCGGGCATCAAGCTGAAGCCGCTGACGCGCGCCTTCGCGGAGGATGGGTCGGTTACCTATTCGACGGTCGAGATCGGCCTCGATCGCGGGCGCGGAACGGCGACCGTCACGATCTCCGGCCCGAAAGATGCGGCCCCTGACAGCCGTGACGCACTTGTCGCGCAAGGCTCGGGCGCCTGGATCCTGCGTGCGGCGCGCGAGCTCGACGACGCGATCCTGCATCTGCGCTTCAACGAGCCGGATCTCGGCGTCGTCATCTTCAAATCGCAAGGCGATCCGGCGCTGGTCGCGGCGCATGAGCGCTGCCTCCTCGACAATCGCGACGACTGGCTGGCCTCCGAAATCCTGCTCTACTGGAAGCGTGTCCTGAAACGCATCGACCTGACCTCGCGGTCGCTGGTCGCGCTGATCGAGCCGGGCTCGTGCTTCACCGGCACGCTCGCGGAGATCGCCTTGGCTTGCGATCGCAGCTACATGGCCGACGGCGAATTCGAAGGCGACAACCGGCCTGCGGCGACGCTCACTCTGACCGAGGCGAATTTCGGTCTCTATCCGATGTCGAACGACCTGACGCGGCTGCAAACCCGTTTCCTCGGCGAGCCGGAAGCCGTCGATCGCGCGAAGGCGAAGGTCGGCGCGGCGCTCACCGCCCGCGACGCGCACGCCGCCGGTCTCGTCACCTTCGCGCTCGACGATATCGACTGGGAGGACGAGATCCGCGTCTTCATCGAGGAGCGCGCGAGCTTTTCGGCCGACGCCATGACCGGCATGGAGGCCAATCTGCGCTTCCCAGGTCCGGAGACTATGGAGACGCGCATCTTCGGCCGTCTCACGGCCTGGCAGAACTGGATTTTCCAACGCCCCAACGCGGTCGGCGAGAACGGCGCCCTGAAGCGCTACGGAACCGGCCTGCGCGGCGAGTTCGATCGGGGCCGAGTGTGATGCCCGCCTGAGGGGCCAACAGGAGCGAAACGATGTCCGAGCTGATCAACGTCGCCTATGACACGCAGATCCCGAACAATGTCGGGCTGTCGAGCGACAAGCGCGTGCTCAAAGCGCTCGAGCGTTGGCATCCCGGCTA
>DATBIR010000034.1:0-2922 GCA_036556825.1 Beijerinckiaceae bacterium | reverse complement strand
TCGCCCTAAACAAGCCGTACTTAATCGAGCTTCTTTCTGTGCGGCAAATCACGGTTTTTTACACTCTGTTACGTTTTGAAAGAATTCGGCGCACACGGCGCCGGACGGCAAAAGGCGAGGCCGGGAGCCTCGCCTTGGAATGGATAAAAATCCCTTGAAACCAGCCAATTGCGGGCGCGCGTGCGCCGCGGCTCAATTGAGGGGCCGTCGGAAGAAATTCGGAATATCGAAGGGCTCCTCCGTATTCCTACCGCGTTCTGTGCTTTTTTTATCACGAGCCGGATCGCCGTCACGATCGCCCGCGCCCGACTCATGTGACGCATTCGGAGCATCTTCCTGCCGGTAGCCGCTGCCTGCGGTCGAATCAAAGGCAGGCGCCGGACGATCCGGTTGCGGCTCGCCGGCGCCGCGCGACCGGCCGGTGACCCAGTCGAGCAGACCGCCACGGCGCTTGATGCCGAGATCACGCTGGCCGTGAATCTCCGCTTCATGCTGGGCGAGCTCTGGAAAATCCTTCCCCGTCAGCGGACGGCGCGGCGGGCGGATCGGCTTGGCCGGCGGGGCCGGCTCGAATTGCGGCGGGGGCGTTTGCGGCGCGCGGCCGCGGCCGCTGCCGGTGTTGACCATATATTTCGGCGAGCGCGGCTCGATGGTGACGTTGCCGGAGCCCTGCCAACTCTCCTGCGGCGGCTCCTGGCGGCGCGGCGCCGGCCCGCGATCGGAGCCGGGCTGCTGCGCCTGCCGGTCCGGGGCCGTGGCGCGCTCTATCATGCGCGAGTTCCGCAGCGCCTCGCCGGCCTTCGTCACATGCGGCTCCTGGCCGGAATTGATGCCGGTCGCCACCACCGAGACGCGGATGCGGCCCTCGATGGAGTGATCGAAGGTCGCGCCGACGATGATGTTGATATCGGGGTTGGCCTCCGGATCGACCTCGCGGCGCACGCGGGAGGCGGCTTCCTCGACCTCGTAGAGCGTCATGTCGAAGCTGCCGGTGATGCTGACGAGCAGCCCCTTGGCGCCGCGCATGGAAACTTCGTCGAGCAGCGGATTGGAGATCGCGGCCTCGGCGGCGCGCAGGGCGCGCTGATCGCCCTCGGCCTCGCCCGTGCCCATCAGCGCGGTGCCCATATTCTGCATGACGACGCGGACATCGGCGAAATCGAGGTTGATCAGCCCCTCCTTCACCATCAGGTCGGTGATGCAGCAGACGCCGGATTTCAGCACGTCGTCGGCCTTCTGGAAGGCGTCGGCGAAGGTGGTCTTCTCGTTGGCGATGCGGAACAGGTTCTGGTTCGGGATCACGATCAGCGTGTCGACATGCTCGGCAAGGGCGATAATGCCCTCATTGGCCACACGCATCCGGCGCTGGCCCTCGAACTCGAACGGTTTGGTGACGACGCCGACCGTGAGAATGCCGAGCTCCTTCGCCGCGCGGGCGATGACGGGCGCCGCGCCGGTGCCGGTGCCGCCGCCCATGCCGGCGGTGATGAACAGCATGTGCGAGCCCTCGATCAGCGAGCGCAGCTCGTCGATCGCCTCCTCGGCCGCGGCAGCGCCGATTTCGGGGCGGGAGCCCGCGCCGAGCCCCTCGGTGATGTTCACGCCCATCTGCACGCGGCAGCCGGCGGCCGACATCGACAGCGCCTGGGCGTCGGTATTGGCGGCGACGAACTCGACGCCTTCGAGCCCGTATTGGATCATGTTATTGACGGCATTGCCGCCCGCGCCGCCCACGCCGACCACGGTGATGCGCGGCCGCAGCTCTGTCAGCGACGGAAGTTTCAAATTGATGCTCATGGCAGCCTCGTCAATATCGTCCCCGAGTCGTTCCGGCCCTTAAGTGGCCGGCTCAAATGCGCCGTCGCCATCTAAAAACTCTCCCTGAACCACTGGCCAACCCGGGCCAGATAGCCCTGGCTGCTCGCGATGATCTCGGGCGCGACCCCGGTTTCCAGCCGCAAATCGTCATCGAGCAAGTGCACCAGGAGGCCGAGCGGCGCGGCGAAAGCCGGCTCTGCTGCCTGCGACGGCAGGCCGGGGATCGGACGCGGCCGACCCAGCCTGGCCTGCTTGCCAAAAATCTGTCCGGCCAGTTCGGCGGCTCCGACCAGCTCGCTCGCGCCACCCGTCAGCACGAGCCGGTTGCCGGACATCGGCGCAATGCCGCTCGAACGCAGCCTGGCGCAAACTTCGATGTATATCTGCTCTAAGCGGATTCGAGCCAGATCGGAAAGCTCTGCTTTCGAAATGTGGCGCGAAAGCAACCCGGTACCGCCGTCGTCTTCATCTGTAATGATACCGTCCGACATCCGGGCGCCGGCAGCGAACACCGAAGCGTGCAGCGTTTTCATCCGCTCCGCTTCGGTCAGCGTCATCGAAAAGGCGTGGGCGATGTCGCTGGTGATGTGGTGGCTGCCCATATCGACGCTGTCGCAGTAGATCAGGCTGCCGCCGGAGAACACCGTGACGCCGGTCGTTCCCGCCCCCATGTCGAGGCAGGTCACGCCCGTCTGCGCCTCGCTCTCGACCAGCACCGAGCGCGCGCTGGCATAGCCCGCCGATGCAAGGCCCGACACCGAGAGATGGCTGCGCTCGATGCAATGCCTCAAATTGCGAAGGGGCAGCGCGTCGGCGGAGACGGCGTGGACATCGACCTTCAGCGTGTCGCCGATCATGCCGAGTGGGTCGCTGATGCCGCTCTCATAGCCGAGCGTGTAGCTGACCGGCACGCTGTGCAGCACGCTGAGGCCGCTGCGCGAGGCATATTCGAGCCCCGCGCGTTTGATCCGCTCCATGTCCTTCAGCGTCACCGAGCCGGAGGGCAGGTCGATCGAGGCGGTAAAACTCTGATTGTGCAGCGGGCCGAATGAGGTGGTGACGTAGACCTCGTTGACCATCACATCCGCCGCCCGCTCCGCCTTC
>DATBIR010000033.1:0-7732 GCA_036556825.1 Beijerinckiaceae bacterium | reverse complement strand
GATGTAAAGACACCAGAACAGCGCCACCGCCGTGGTCTCGTGCCCGGCTATGATCATCGTGGCGACCTGGTCGCGCACCTCGGCCGGCGCGAAGCCACGACCGGTGTCCGGATCGACCGCGGCGAGGAGCAGGTCGAGCAGGTCGCGCGGGGCGGCGTGTGGCGACGCGGTCGCGCGCTTCTCCAGGATGCCGTCAATGAAACGCACCCAGCCGCGCCGGAACCACCACCGCCCCAGGTCGTGCGGCGTCGGCACGCCGAGCGGCAGCACGAAATCGAGCAGGTTCGGACGAGCCAGGGAGCGCGTATAGCGCCACATGAAGTGGCGCAGGACCGCGCCCTGGTCGCGCATCTCGAGCGAGAACATCGTGCGCCCGGCGATCTCGAGGGTGAGCCGCTGAATGATCGCGTAAAGGTCCAGGGGCTCTCCGGTCCTGCCGTCCAACTCGGCGATGCGCTGCGCGGCGGCGGCGACCATGTGACCGGCAAAGGCGTCGCTGGCTTTGGGGGTGAAGGCGGGCGCGAGCGTACGCCGCTGCCGCTTCCAGGCCCGCCCCTCGCTGATGAACAGCCCGTCGCCGAGGAGAGGTTTCAGAACGCGGATCGTGGCGCGCGTGCGGCCGTAATTCTCATGATTGTCGATCAGCACGCGGCGGATCGCGTCCGGGTTGCTGATGAGAAAAGTCGACCGGCCGAAAAACCGGCGCTGCAGCACGTCCTCCCGGTAGGCGCGCTCCGGCCAGATGCGCAAGGCGTTGACGCGCATCACCCGCGCCAGCGCGAAGCCCGACAGATCGTCCGGCGCGGCGGCGGGGAAGGGCGGGACAAGGCGCGTGCTGGGCTCGGCCGGGATGCTCGCCTGCATGAGGCGTTGGTAGCAGGCTTCGCCGGTTGTTGCGAATGCGTCGGACGGCGAGCGCCCTCCGGCCGGCGGCGGCGCGCCGCGCCGGCGCGGCCGGCAACGCTCAGGCGAGGAGATCGCCGAGGCGCTCGGGGATGCGGTCGTTACGGTCGATCAAGAAGCCGTCGGCGTCGTAGCGGTACCAGCCGCTCGAGGCGATGCCGGTCACCGGATCAACCTCGGTGAAGCTTTCGTAGCGCGCCACCAGGGCGTCCCGCGCATCGAACTCCTCGTGCTCCCAGAACTCGCCGCGCGCGCTGCCGCCGCGGATGCGCGACCGGATCAGCACGAGCCGGTGCCCGGAGGGGATCCCGAACCTCGCTTCGAAGGTCTTCATGAGTCCGTCATATGCTGCACATGCTCTTGTTATATGCTGCAGTGCACACTGCAAGGTCGCGGCGCGCTTGTCCCCCAACTTTCGACGACATGCGGCCTTCCTTGCGTCCGCGCGCCGTCTCCGACGGGCCGGGTTCAAGCGGCCGGTCCGGGGATACCGATGTCCGGACATCGGCTGCGTGCAGAACGGCCGAAGAAGGCCGATGACGCAGCCGCGGGAGTGGCTTAGGGTGCGTCCTGCGGCGTTTCCCTGGAGCCAGACAGATGGCGGTTGATTATCGTGCGGAACTCAGACGTCCGGTTGCCCTCGGGCTGCTCGCAGCAGCGGTCTTGGGCTGGCTGCTGCTCGTCATCGTCGCCGTCACCCAGACGAGAAAGGCCAGCAATTATCGCCGCGATCTCGAGGAGCAGAGGACGAGCCTGGCCGCGACCCGCGCCGAGCTCGACCAGCAGCGGCAGACCAGCGGCACGCTGAAGGACCTGCAGACGAAGATCGCGGCTGCGCAGCAGCAGGCGGCGCAAACCGAGCAGGCCCGGGCGCAGGCCCAGGCCCAGGCTGCCGCGGCCCAGCAGGCGGCCGAGCAGCAGAAGCGCGCCACCGCCGACGCTGAAAAGGCCGCCCAGGAGCAGAGCCAGAAGCTCGCCGCCGTGCAGGGCAATGTGCAGCAGGCCGAGACGCGGCTCGGGGCCTTGAAGGGCGAGGTCACGACCGTCGAGCAGAGCATCGCCGCCCGCACCCAGGAACTGGCCGAGGTCGGCCGCCGGCTGGAAGACTCGCGTCAGCAGGAGGCGAAGAGCCGGGAAGCCTTGGCGAAACTCGGCCAGGAGATCGCGGCGAAGACCGCGGAAATCGCACAGGCCGAGCAGCGCATCCAGCAGGCCCGCGAGCTCGAGGCCCGCCTGCAGGCGCTGCGCCAGGAAATCATGGATACCGAGGCGAAGCTCGGCGACGCGCGCAAGCAGCTCGTCATCCCGCAGGCGCCTGCCCCGGAGGGAAGCGCGCCGGCGGCGACGCAGACCGGCAATGGCCAGCCCCCGGCGCAAACCGCAAGCCCGCCGCCGCAATAGCAAGCGGCCGGGACCCGGTCGGACAGGAAGAAGTCGGAACCGGGCGGTGGTGACCGCGCCGGTCCGCGTCTACATTTTGCCGAGCGACTCGCGCTGACCAAGCGGACCACCCCAGCCCGGCCCCTTCCCCGCAAGGGGAGGGAGCAACCCGACGCATGACCGCCATTCCCACCATTGCGCCGCCGCATCCGGACCCGCGCGTCCCGGCCTTCCGCCTGCCCGCGAAGACCTGCGACACGCATTGCCACATCTTCGGGCCGGACCGCCTCTACCCGTATGTTCGCGACCGGCCGTATACGCCGCCGGACGCGCCGCTCGACATGTTCAGGGCCCTGCACGACCACCTCGGCATCGAGCGGGCGGTGATCGTCAACGCCACCCCGCATGGCCGCGACAACCGCGTCGTCACCGACGCGATTGCCCAAAGCAGCGGGCGCTACAAGGGCATCGCCAACGTCGACGAGAGCTTTGGCGAGCGCGAGCTGGCCGGGCTTGCCGCCGCCGGCATCATGGGATGCCGCTTCACCTTCCTGCCGCGGCTCGGGCAGATGCCGGACATGGCCGCGTTCGACCGCATCGTCGCCCGCATCGCGCCGCTCGGCTGGCACGTCGACCTGTATCTCCCGGGGAGCCTGATCCCGGACCTGCGTCCGCGCCTCACGTCCCTGCCGGTGCCCTACGTGCTCGACCATATGGGCGTCGCCGATGCGAGCCTCGGGATCGGGCAGCCGGACTTCGTCGCGCTGCTCGACCTCGTGCGCAGCGACGAGAAATGCTGGGTGAAGGTCACCTGTCCCGAGCGCATCTCGCGCGCCGGGCCGCCGTTCCATGACGTCGTCCCGTTCGGGCGCGCGCTGATCGAAGCCGCGCCCGACCGCGTCCTCTGGGGAACGGACTGGCCGCATCCGAACGTGCCGGTGATGCCCGACGACGGCGACCTCGTCGACCTCGTGCCGCTTTACGCGCCCGACCCGGCCGCGCGTCACAAGCTCCTGGTCGCCAATCCGGCGCGCCTGTTCCGCTTTAAAGCATGATCCGGCAAAGTGGGCACCGCTTTGCCGAAAAGATCATGCGACACAAC
This sequence comes from Beijerinckiaceae bacterium, assembly GCA_036556825.1. Lineage (GTDB taxonomy): Bacteria > Pseudomonadota > Alphaproteobacteria > Rhizobiales > Beijerinckiaceae > JAJKJG01. Next base: position 4,347 of record DATBIR010000033.1, on the reverse strand, counting down.
GTGAACGAGAGCGGGATCGGTCCAATTTGAATCGATCCCGCTCTCGCGCTGAAACAAGGACACAACGATGCATCCAACCATTTCGCGCCGAGCCGTCCTGGCCGCGGCGGCGCTATACTCCTGGAGCGGGAGCGCCGGCGCGCAGGCCTATCCGGCCCGGCCGGTGCGCGTCATCGTGCCGTTCGCCGCGGGCGGCGTCGCCGACGTGACGATCCGCGTCGTCGCCGAGAAGCTCGGCGACAAGCTCGGGCAGCGCTTCGTCGTCGAGAACATGCCGGGCGCGGGCGGCATCAACGCGGCGCGCGCGGCCGTGACCAGCGCGCCCGACGGCCACACCCTGACGATGCTGACCAACGGCACCGCCATCAGCGTGCCGTTATTCGCCAGCCTGCCTTTCGATCCGCTCAGGGACTTCGTGCCGATCTCGACGCTCGGCACCTTCGATTTCCTGTTCGCCGTGAGGGCCGAGTCGGAATTCCGGTCGCTCGGGGACCTGATCCGCCGCGCCCGGCAGAATCCCGGCCGCCTCAACGTGGCGACGATCGCCGTCGGCAGCAGCCAGCACCTGTCGTCCGTGCTGTTCCGGAGCGAGGCGGGTATTGACCTCGTGCATGTGCCGTTCCGCAGCACGCCCGACGCGCTGCTCTCCTTGATGCGCAACGACTCCCACCTGTTGATCGACTCGCACGCGGCGCTGAAGTCCGGCCTCGAGGGCAAGCAGATCCGCGCCCTCGCCACCTCCGGACCGCGCCGCTCGGCGGTGCTGCCGAACGTGCCGACGGTGCGCGAAGCCGGCGTCGCCGGGTTCGAGGTGACCTCGTGGAACGCGCTGTTCGCGCCGAAGGGCACGCCGCAGCCGGTCATCGACACGCTGCACAAGGCGCTGCAGGAGATCCTGGCCGCGCCCGAGGTCAGGGAGAAGCTGCTCGATCTCGGCATCGAAGCCAGAAGCGAGACGCCGGCCGAGCTCACCGAGCGGCTGCGCGCCGACATCGACAAGTGGCGCGCCGTGATCGAGAAGGCGCGAATCCCTAAACAGTGACCAGTGACCAGTGATCAGTGACCAGTGATCAGAAGGGCGATCTGATCACTGATCACCGATCACTGATCACTGTTACATGACCGCGCCGATCTGCCAGGGCACGAACTCGGCGTCGCCGTAGCCGAGCTCTTCCGACTTGGTGTGCTCGCCCGACGCCACCCTCAGGATCTTGTCGAAGATCTCGCGGCCCTTGTCCTCGATCGACATGCCGCCGAGGATGTCGCCGCAATCGATGTCCATGTCGTCGATCATGCGGCGGTAGATGTCCGAGTTGGTGGCGAGCTTGATCGACGGCGCCGGCTTGGCGCCGAAGGCCGAGCCGCGGCCCGTGGTGAAGGCGATCAGGTTGGCGCCGCCGGCGACCTGGCCGGTGGCGGCGACGGGATCGTAGCCGGGCGTGTCCATGTAGACGAAGCCCTTGTCCTTCACCGGCTCGGCATATTCGTAGACGGCGCGCAGGGTCGACTGGCCGCCCTTGGCGGTGGCGCCGAGCGACTTCTCCAGGATGGTGGTGAGCCCGCCGGCCTTGTTGCCGGGCGACGGGTTGTTGTTCATCTCGCCGCCGTTGCGCGCGGTATAGTCCTCCCACCATTTGATGCGCGCCACCAGCTTCTCGCCGACGGCGCGCGTGGCGGCGCGGCGCGTGAGCAGATGCTCGGCCCCGTAGATCTCGGGCGTCTCGGACAGGATCGAGGTGCCGCCGTGGCGCACGAGCAGGTCCGAGGCGGCGCCGAGCGCCGGGTTGGCGGTCAGGCCGGAATAGCCGTCGGAGCCGCCGCATTGCAGCGCCAGGATCAATTCGGAGGCCGGGCGCGTCTCGCGCCTGGCGCGGGCGGCGATCGGCAGCATGTCGCGGATCGCAGCCGAGATCGCCTCGACCGTCCTCTTCGTGCCGCCGGTCTCCTGGATGGTGAGCGTGCGGAAGGTGTCGCTCTCCTCGACGCCGTATTCCTTCTTCATGCGCCCGATCTGGAACACCTCGCAGCCGAGCCCGACCATGACCACGCCGGCGAAATTGGGATGGCTGGCATAGCCCCATTGCGTGCGGCGCAGGACGTCGAAGCCTTCGCCATAGGCGGCGTGGCCGCAGCCGGTGCCGTGCACGATGGCGACGACGCCGTCGATGCCGGGATAATCCTTGAGCGCGCCGGACCGTTCGACGGCTGCGGCGGCGAAGCGCGCCACCGAGGCGGAACAGTTCACGCTCGTCAGGATGCCGATGTAGTTGCGCGTGCCGGTCCGGCCGCCGGCGCGGCGATAGCCCTCGAAGGTGGCGCGCAGATGCTCGGGCAGCAGCCCGTCGTCCCTGGCGTTCTCGGCGAAGCGATAGTCGCGTTCGAAGTCGTGCAGGCCGACATTGTGCTCGTGCACCCATTCGCCGGGCGCGATATGGGTCTTGGCGAAGCCGATGATCTGGCCGAACTTGCGCACCGGCTCGCCGTCGCGGATCGGCTCGATCGCCATCTTGTGGCCCTTGAGGATCTTGTCGCGGGCGGTCAGGCCGGCGGCGCTGTCGCCCTGGCCGACGAGATCGATGGCGATCACGACATTGTCCTGCTCGTGCAGGCGGATCACGCGGGGGGCAGGCATCGCAATTCCTATTCTCATCCATTCGGGAGGCGACGGGTCCGGTCTTCGGCCGCCCATGACGAACTCCGGCCGACCGGGGCGCCACGACCGGGTGGCCCGGGGTCCAGCCTTTCCGCGCTCGCCGGGCGGCCCCGGGCGGCCAATCTGTAGCAGAGTCTGTAGCAGAGTCGTCGCGACCTGACGAAGCGGACTTCCCTGGAGGGAGAGGGGGGCGACGCATCGCGCTCCGATCCGGCCGCTCCTGCCACGACCCGCCGCAAGGTCGAGGGGGCGCCGGGGTCCCGCACCTGCGGTGGAACGCGGGCCCTGCAAGCTCGGTTATCGTCGGCGGCAGGCATCCAGTTCACGGAGGACATCCGCATGGCAAGCTCGGCAGCGGGAGCAAGCCTCGCCGGCCGGCGCGTGCTGGTGGTAGAGGACGAATACCTGCTCGCCGACGACATGGCGCAGGCCCTGCGCAAGCTCGGCGCCGAGGTGGTCGGCCCGGTGCCGACAACCGACAAGGCGCTGGCCCTGCTGGACTCGGAGCCCATCGACGGCGCCGTGCTCGACATCAACCTGCGCGGACAGATGGCCTTTCCGGTGGCGGACGTGCTGCGTGAGCGCGGCGTGCCGTTCGTCTTCGCGACCGGCTACGATCAGGCCACCGTCCCGTCCGCCTATGACGGCGTCCCGCGCTGGGAGAAGCCGTTCAACACGCAGGATCTCGTCCGCGCGCTGCCCGGGATCGTGCGAAAATAGTCATCGCTGCGCTCTCGCCGGCACGAATCAACCTGTAGGCTTGCGTGCATGTCGCACGCTCAGCCGGGATTTCCGAGCCGACATATGTCGCAAATTCAAGACGCCGTTATGGAGCTGGCGAAGCTCGGCTCACTGCCAGCGTCGGCGGCGTGTGATATTGCGCGGCTGCAAGCAGTCCAGGAGATAATGCGGCGCATCAAGCGCCCCATCTCAAACGATGACGCCCGGGTTTTGATTGGTTTGTTCGGGCCAGACGATTGCTTCGGCCTCGCATGGGCATTGCTGCACCTGATCGAGACGGCTCCGGATTGGCCTCTGGCCGATTGCCTTGATCAGCCTCATAATGAGTGGATCGACCGTCTCAAAAAGCGGGCCGTCTCGCAGTAATTGGTTGGGAGATGCAACCGCCGGGGCGCTGCGTGCGCCAGCGGGCGCCGCCGAGGCCTTGCGAGGTAAGAAGCATGAATGCGGAAGAGTTCATCCACGTCATCAAATGGGTCGTCCGGGACGCAGCGATTATCAACACAATCGATGTCCTTGCGCGTCCGCCTGGTCGAAGGCCTTCGCAAGAGCTGTTAGATCAAGCCAAATGGTACAAGTCCCTGAGCGGGCAGGAACGTAGCCTTTTGGCGGATGTTCTGGCGCAGGCGGTCGACGATGCCGTTTTCGGATTCCTTTGTGTCATTGATGGCGTGCGCGTCGTCGAGGACGGCCCAATCAAGGGCCAGTTCCAGCTTAGTTACGTGAAGGACAAGCCGGAGATCGTGAACCCACCAGACATCATGCTGCATGAGTTGTATAACAGCTGGTAAAGACGGTCCGTCAGTCGCGCGGATTCCGCCTGCAAGCCTGCCATTACTCCGGGTCGCGCGGGCGGGGTACCCGCGGAGACTACCGCGGGTCGCCAGCTCGCGGCGCAAAAACGCGCGGAGAGTAATCATCCTGTCGTTCCAAATGGCTTGAGGGTGCATCAG
>DATBIR010000032.1:0-56666 GCA_036556825.1 Beijerinckiaceae bacterium | reverse complement strand
ATGCGGCGTCGAGCAGCGCTCGAGCATGATCTCGTAGGCGCGCCGATAGTCGTCCCAATGCTTGCGGTCCTCGAGGTCGTCCGGGTTGAACTTCCAGCGGCTCTCGGGTTCTTCGAGGCGCGCCCTGAGCCGCTCGGCCTGTTCGTCCTTCGAGATGTTCAGCATGAATTTCAGGATCGTCGTGCCGTTCTCGGCGAGCAGCTTTTCGAAGTCGTTGATCTGGCCGTAGCGGGCTTCGATCGCGTCCGGCGGCGCGAGGCCGCGCACGCGGGCGACGAGCACGTCCTCGTAATGCGAGCGGTTGAAGATGCCGATTGTGCCGCGCCGGGGACAGGCGGCGTGCACCCGCCACAGGAAATCATGAGCGAGATCGTCCGCGTCCGGACGGCCGAAAGCGGTGACCGACACTCCGAGCGGGCCGGTGCGGTTGAACACGGACCGGATGGTGCCGTCCTTGCCGCTGGTGTCGGTGCCCTGCAGGATCACGAGCAGCGCGCGCCTGCGTTCCGCATAGAGCCGGTCCTGCAGCGCGTCGATGGCCGCCGCATCCTTCTCGGTCTCTTCCCTGGCGGCCGCCTTGTGCGACAGCCCCGCCTTGTCGGCCGGATCGCGCTCATCGAGCTGCACGCGCGTGCCGGGTGCGACCCGAAACGCCTGCGCCACGTCGCTTGCGCCTGCCTCGTCTCGCATGCGGGTTGCTCCATTCGTCGCCGCCGGGACGGCCACCGTGTGCGGCGGCGGGCCCGAACGTCAATTCTCAAGGCAATCTCAAGGTTTCGGCGAAGTCTTTGCAAGGACGTTGGCGCACCTCCGGCGCATCATCGCGGCGACAAGGAGGATCCAGCCATGTCCCGTCCCGCATCCGTCATCTACGGGAGCTTCGCCTATGGCGTGTTCCTGTGCACCTTCCTCTACGCCGTCGGCTTCGTCGGCGGCCTCGTCGTGCCCAAGACCATCGACAGCGGCGCCGTGGTTTCGCTGCCTGAAGCGCTCATCGTCAACACGTTGCTCCTCGGACTCTTCGCGGTGCAGCACAGTGTGATGGCCCGTCCGGCCTTCAAGCGCCTGTGGACCCGGATCGTCCCGAAGCCGGTGGAACGCAGCACCTACGTGCTGTTTGCCAGCCTCGCCCTCATCCTGCTGTTCTGGCAGTGGCGGCCGATGCCCGCCTCGCTGTGGAACATTGCCAATCCCGCGCTCACGACCGCAGTGTGGGCGGTGTTCTGGGCCGGCTGGGCGCTCGTTCTGGTCAGCACATTCCTGATCAGCCACTTCGAGCTGTTCGGCCTCAAGCAGGTGGTGTTTCACTGGTTGGGCCGGCCGATGCCGGAACCGGCCTTCAGGACGCCGCTGGTGTACCGGCAGGTCAGGCATCCCCTGTATCTCGGCTTCCTGATGGCGTTCTGGGCGACGCCCGTGATGACCGCCGGGCACCTGATGTTCGCCGCGACGACGACGGCCTATATCCTCATCGCCATCCAGCTCGAGGAGCACGACCTCACCGAATTGTTCGGGGACCAGTATCGCGCCTATCGCAAGCAGGTCGCCATGCTGATCCCGGGCCTCGTGCGCCGCGGGCGACGCCAGGCCGAGCATCTGGAGCCGGCCGAGTGACGATCCCCGCCCAGGGATCGAATTGCGTCGCATGATGTTGTCCGGCGAAGTGGCGCCCACTTTGCCGGACTTGCTCCGGCAAAGGGCGCGGCCATCGCGCCCTTCGTCCGCGCCGGCACTCGATGCCCTCGCTGTGTTCGCGTATCACGGCGGCCTGGAGCTGCCGCATGATCCGATCCGCCACGCCCGCCGACACGCCGACCATCGCTCGCCTGATCCGCGCGCTCGCCGACTACGAAAAGCTGGCGCACGAGGTCGTCTTCGACGAGCGGCGGCTGCACGAGCACCTGTTCGGGCCAAGACCGTTTGCCGAGGTCCTGCTTGCCGAGGAGGCCGGCGCGGTGGTCGGCTTCGCGCTGTTCTTCCACAGCTACTCGACGTTCCTCGGCAGGCCGGGCCTCTATCTCGAGGACCTGTTCGTCCTGCCGGAGCACCGCGGCAACGGCCTGGGCAAAGCGCTGCTGGCCGCGCTGGCGCGCCTCGCCGTCGAGCGCGGCTGCGGCCGGCTGGAATGGTCGGTGCTGAACTGGAACGAGCCGGCGCTCCGCTTGTACCAGGCGCTCGGCGCAACGCCGATGAACGAGTGGACGATCAACCGGCTCACCGGCGACGCGCTTCAGGCGCTCGCGAACAAGTAAAGATGCCAACCCATTCCACTTCGCGTCTCGTCATGGCCTGGCTTGTCCAGGACAAGCCCGGCCATGACGCGGGAGGGAGGCGTGCAAGGACGCCAGGGCTGCGTCACGTGGCCCGGGACGGGATGCTACTCCGCCGCCTGCCGCTTCGGCGCGCGCAGCGGGCGCCGCGCCAGGACCTCGCGCAGGAAGCGGCCGGTGTGGCTCGCCTCGGCGCGGGCGATGGCCTCGGGCGTGCCTTGCGCGACAATCATGCCGCCGCCGTCGCCGCCTTCCGGGCCCATGTCGATGATCCAGTCGGCGGTCTTGATGACCTCGAGATTGTGCTCGATCACGACCACCGTGTTGCCCTGGTCGGCCAGCTCGTGCAGCAGCTCAAGCAGCTTGGCGACGTCGTGGAAGTGCAGGCCGGTGGTCGGCTCGTCGAGGATGTAGAGCGTGCGGCCGGTGGCGCGTTTCGACAGCTCCTTGGCCAGCTTGACGCGCTGCGCCTCGCCGCCCGACAGTGTCGTCGCCTGCTGGCCGACATGGATGTAGTCGAGGCCGACGCGCGCCAGCGTCGCCAGCTTGTCGCGGATCGACGGCACCGCCTTGAACAGCTCGGTCGCCTCCTCGACGGTCATGTCGAGCACGTCGGCGATCGACTTCTCGCGGTATTTCACCTCGAGTGTCTCGCGGTCGTAGCGCTTGCCCTTGCACACGTCGCAGGTGACGTAGACGTCCGGCAGGAAGTGCATCTCGATCTTGATGACACCGTCGCCCTGGCAGGCCTCGCAGCGGCCGCCCTTGACGTTGAACGAGAAGCGGCCCGGCTGGTAGCCGCGCGCCTTGGCCTCGGGAAGGCCGGCGAACCATTCGCGGATCGGCGTGAAGGCGCCGATATAGGTCGCCGGGTTGGAACGCGGCGTGCGCCCGATCGGCGACTGGTCGATGTCGATCACCTTGTCGAGATGCTCGAGCCCGTCGAGGCGATCGAACTGGGCCGGGTGCTCGAGGGCGCCGTTGAGCTTGCGCGCCACGGCCTTGTAGAGCGTGTCGATGGTGAGCGTCGACTTGCCCGAGCCCGACACGCCGGTGATGCAGGTGAAGAGGCCGAGCGGGATCTCCGCCGTGACGTCCTTGAGGTTGTTGCCGCGCGCGCCGGCGAGTTTTAGCGCGCGCCCCTTGGTGGCGCTGCGGCGCTTCGCCGGCACGGGCACCGTCTTCTCGCCGGTCAGATACTGACCGGTCAGCGAGGACCGGTTGGCCATGATCTCCTGCGGCGTGCCCCTGGCGACGATCTCGCCGCCATGGATGCCGGCGCCGGGGCCGATGTCGACGACGTGGTCGGCGGTCAGGATCGCGTCCTCGTCATGCTCGACGACAATCACCGTGTTGCCGAGGTCGCGCAGGCGCTTGAGCGTGCCGAGCAGGCGCTCGTTGTCGCGCTGGTGCAGGCCGATCGACGGCTCGTCGAGCACGTAGAGCACGCCCGTCAGGCCGGAGCCGATCTGCGAAGCGAGGCGGATGCGCTGGCTCTCGCCGCCCGATAGCGTGCCGGAGGCGCGCGCCAGCGTCAGGTAGTCGAGCCCGACATCGACCAGGAACGACAGGCGATCGCGAATCTCCTTGAGGATGCGCACCGCGATCTCGTTCTGCTTTTTCGTCAGCTGCGAGGGCAGCGCCTCGAACCAGCCGCGCGCCTCGCGCACCGACATGTCGGTGACCTGGCTGACGTCGAGGGTGGCGATCTTGACCGCCAGCGCTTCCGGCTTGAGGCGCTTGCCGCCGCAGGCGGCGCACGGCGTCTCGGCCATGTAGCGGCCGATCTCCTCGCGCGACCACTCGCTCTCGGTCTCCTTGTAGCGCCGCTCGAGATTGGGGATCACGCCCTCGAAGGATTTCCGGACCTCGTAGGCGCGCAGTCCGTCGTCGTAGGACATGCGGATGGTTTCGGGGCCGGAGCCGTGCAGGATCACGTTCTGCACCTTCTCGGGCAGGTCCTGCCACGCGCTCGTGGTCTTGACGCCGAAATGGCGCGCGATCGATTCGAGCGTCTGGCCGTAATAGGGCGAGGTCGAGCGCGCCCAGGGCGCGATGGCGCCGCGCTTGAGCGTGACCGCCTCGTCGGGAACGACGAGCGCCGGATCGACGCGCATCTCGTGGCCGATGCCGTCACAGCCCGGGCAGGCGCCGAACGGGTTGTTGAACGAGAACAGCCGCGGCTCGATCTCGGGAATGGTGAAGCCCGAGACCGGGCAGGCGAAACGCTGCGAAAAGACGAGGCGCTGGGGCGGGGGGAGGGGGGTGGTGCCGGAAGAGGCGCGCTTGGTGCGTCTTGCACGACCCCCCTCCGCCCCCTTCGGGGGCACCTCCCCCGCAAGGGGGGAGGAAACGTCGTCCGCGAACTCGATCACGGCGATCCCGTCGGCCAGCTCGAGCGCCGTCTCGAAGGATTCGGCGAGGCGCGCGCCGATGTCGGCCCGCACGACGATGCGGTCGACGACGACGTCGATGTCGTGCTTGAGCTTCTTGTCGAGGGCAGGGACCTCGTCGATGGCGTAGAACTGGCCGTCGACCTTGAGACGCTGAAAGCCCTTCTTCTGGAACTCGGCGATCTCCTTGCGGTATTCGCCCTTGCGCCCGCGCACCACCGGCGCCAGCAGGTAGAGGCGCGTCTTCTCCGGCAGGGCCAGCACGCGGTCGACCATCTGGCTGACGGTCTGGCTTTCGATCGGCAGGCCCGTGGCCGGCGAGTAGGGGATGCCGACGCGCGCCCACAACAGGCGCATGTAGTCGTAGATCTCGGTGACGGTGCCGACCGTCGAGCGCGGGTTCTTGGAGGTGGTCTTCTGCTCGATCGAGATGGCCGGCGACAGCCCGTCGATCTGGTCGACGTCCGGCTTCTGCATCATCTCGAGAAATTGCCGCGCATACGAGGACAGCGACTCGACGTAGCGCCGCTGGCCTTCGGCGTAGATCGTGTCGAAGGCGAGGGACGATTTGCCCGAGCCCGACAGGCCCGTGAACACGACGAGCTTGTCGCGCGGGATCACGAGATCGACGTTCTTGAGGTTGTGCTCGCGCGCGCCGCGCACGGCAATGACGCGGGCGGCGTCGCCGCTGGCGCGGTCGAACAGGTCGTCTAGACGGGCCATCGTGTTCAGGTTCTCAAGCCTGGCAATATGCAGGCGCTTTCGGGCAGAACGCTTTTGAACGCATGATCTTGGCGGCAAAGCGGTACCCGCTTTGCCGGATCATGCTCTATGTAGTGCGCCGACGGCCGAACGCTACATGCGCACCGGCGCCCGATGGTGTTCTAGAACAAACAGGGTACGTCGGACAACTGCCCGCTGCGATTTTTGGCGCAACGGCGCTGCCGGGGAGGGGGCGCCGCGTTACTCCACCTCGCCCCAGGTCCAGCGCTTTTCGGGGCCGTCCTGGCCGTCGACCTTGACGCGGCCGACCTTGCGGAAGGTGAGCTCGATCACCGGCATGATCGAATCCTGCCCCTGCTGCTGCCGCTCGAACTGCAGCAGGTCGTAATAGGCGCAGCGCGAGCGGTTGGGATATTCGCGGCACGGCGCCGGGCGCGCCGTGTAGATCGTGCAGCGGCGGGTGTGCTGGTCGAGGAACATGCACGTCTTGGGAAAGATGTGATCCGGCACGCGCTTGAGCACGCGCTCGCCGTCGTGATCCTTGGTGTAGCGCCGCAACGCCACCTCGTAGGGCACGTTGAAATGCTTGGCGAGGCGGTTCACGTCACGCTTGGTGACGCGCACGCGATCGTAGATCGAGCAGCAGAAGGCCGGGCACTTGTTGCAGTCGAAATAGGTGCGCGCCTGGTCGTCCTTGACGATCGTCTCCGGCTCGGTGGCGGGCTTGACGGCCTTGCTTGCCGGCTTGAGGGCTTTGGTGGTCGCGGGCGTCTTATCCCGCCGCGGCTCGTCGTCCTCGACGATCGTGTTCGGCGTGGTGGCGGGCTTGACGGCCTTGCTTGCCGGCTCGAGGGCTTTGGTGGTCATGGGTCTGGTATCCCGCCGCGGCTCGTCGTCCTCGATGATCGTGTTCGGCGTAGTGGCAGGCTTGAAGGCTTTGGTCATGGCTCTGGTCTTGCGCCGAGCGCTGTTGCAGCGGCTGTGTGGGAGCTTCGTCGCGCTCGCCGCCCGGGCGGCGCAACGCGCACAGCCATAGATTAAGTGCCGCGGCAGCGGAACACGGGCGCCGGCTTACGCGTGCGGCAAATTTGCTGTGTGTTGTTTTCCCTCCTCACCGGGTCTGCGTCTGGCGCCAGATCCCCATGAGGCCGCGCGAACGGGAACACCCGAGCTGCGAGGGGGAGGGGAGGCGCTACCTCGTATGCTCGTCGCGGCTTTCGCCGTGCAGATACAGGTAGGCGGGATCGAACGAGGCGACCTCCTGCAGGGCGGCCGAGTCGTGGATGGCCAGCGTGCCGCCGCGCAGGCTGATCAGGCCCTTGCCGCGCAGTTCCTGCAGGACCCGGTTGACGTGAACCGTCGAAAGCCCGAGCGCGTCGCCGAGCTCGGTCTGCGTGACGGGAAAGGCGTAGCTGCCGGCCTCGGACAGACCGACCGCGTGCAGACGGGCATGCAGCTCGCACAAGAGATGCGCGATGCGCCCGAGCGCCGTGCGCCGTCCGATGCCGACCATCCACTGCCGGAAAATCGAGCCGTCCACGACCGTGTCCCACCAGAGCGCCCTCGCCAGGCGGGGGTATCGCTCGCAGATGTCCTTGAGGACCTCATGCGACAGCAATCCGACCCGGCATGGCGTGAGGGTGGCGACGGCATGGTCCATCTGCTTGAGCAGGAAGCTGTGCAGGTCGACGAAATCGCCGGCGATCTGGAACGACGTGATCTGGCGGCGGCCGTCCGGCAGCAGCTTGTAGCGGCAGCCGAAGCCTTCGAGCAGCAGCGTGCTCTCGGACGGGCGATCACCCTCGCTGATGACGTCCGCGTCGGCGCCGTATTCGCGAATCCGCCAGGGAGCTTTTTCCAGCACGCGCCTTTCCTCGTCCGAAAGCGGAGCGAAAAGCTCGAGTTTTCGAACAAGGGGATGCGTCACTCGCGGCTCCCGGTCGGCTCCCCCCTCCCGTGTGAGGAAGGATCGGCCCTTGACGGCTTGTCTAACACATAACGATCCGCACGGAAGTTTGGAGCCTTGCGGCAGCGAAGACTGTCGCGCGACCCGATTGCCGGTGCTCAGGTCCAGCCGCGAAAGAAGGGCCTTGGCGCTGCCCGCATCCTTGCGGCATGGTGCCGGCCGTGACCGATCCGGTCAGGTCGCGAGCGGAGAGACCTGCGTGGAAGGAGACCTGCATGGAAGTTGAGCGCCCGCCGGCTCTCGCCCGCCTTGGCGCCCCACGCCATCACACGCCCATCCTGATCGTCTTCACCGCCGCGGTTTTCACGAGCGCGCTGCTTCTCTTCGCCGTGCAGCCGATGTTCACGCGCATGGTGCTGCCGCGGCTCGGCGGCGCCCCGTCCGTATGGTCGGTGGCGATGGTGTTCTTCCAGTCGATGCTGCTGGCCGGCTACGCCTATGCGCACGCGCTCTCCAAGGCGGCGCGGCCGCTGGTCACGGTCGCCGTCCATCTCGCCCTGCTCGTGCTCGCAAGCCTGACCTTGCCCCTGTCGATCGCCGGTGGCTGGGGCGCGCCCCCGGCCGCCGGCGAGGCGTTCTGGCTCGTCGGACTGTTCGCCGTCTCCATCGGCCTGCCGTTCTTCGCCCTGTCGGCCAACAATCCGCTGTTGCAGGCGTGGTTCGTGAGGACCGGACACCGGGACGCAGCCGACCCGTATTTCCTTTACGCAGCCTCCAATTTCGGCAGCTTTCTGGCGCTGCTGTCGTATCCTTTCCTGATCGAGCCTCTGCTGCCGCTGCAGGCGCAGCTGTCGCTCTGGAGCGCCGGCTTCTATCTTCTCGTCGCCCTGATCGCCGCATGCGGATTCGTGCTCGTGAAGGCTGCGCAGCCGCACGCGGTTGCGGACCGCGCCGCGTCCGAAGCTGCTCGGCCGCCGACCTGGCGGGACACCGCGCTGTGGGTGTTTCTGGCGGCGGTGCCGTCGGGCCTCCTGGTCGCCGTGACGGCGCATATCTCGACCGATGTCGCCGCCGCGCCGCTGCTGTGGGTGGTGCCGCTGTCGCTCTACCTGCTCACCTGGATCCTCGTCTTCCAGACGCGGCCGCTTCTGCCGCATCGCTGGGTGATGCGGCTGCACCCGTTGGCGATCGTAGCGCTGGTCGTGGTTTTTGCGCGGGGGTGGGACCAGGATCTGACGGTCACGCTGCTGGTGCATCTGGTGGCGTTCTTCGTGATCGCCATGGCGTGCCACGGCGAGCTGGCGCGCCGCCGTCCGCATCCGGCCTATCTAACCGGATTCTATCTGTCCCTGTCCTTCGGAGGCATGATCGGGGGCGTCTTCGCGGGGCTGGCCGCGCCGCATCTCTTTTCCTGGATCGCCGAATACCCGATCCTGATCGTGCTCGCCGTGCTGTGCCGCCCGATGGCCGCGGCCAGCGGGAGGCGCGGCGCGCGCCTGTTCTGGCTGCTGGCGGTCGTCGCCGCCCTGGCCCTGCTGATCCCGGGCGTGGCGCTCAGGTGGTCCCCGACCGAGGCGGGCGCGAAGACCATGGGCTGGATGGTCGCGGCGGCGGCGGTGGCCTCCCTCGCGCTGGTGCGCGATCCCCGTAAGTTCGCGCTGGCGATCGCCGTCGCGCTGGCGCTGCCGCATGTCTACCCGCCCGAGGGCGGGCGTTTCGAGAGGGTGCGCAGCTTCTTTGGGGTGCACAAGATCCAGGAGACCGGCGACGGCCAGTTCCGCGTGCTGATGCATGGCACGACGATCCACGGCGCGCAGCGCATCCGAGACCAATCCGGACGCCCGGTGTCCGGCCGGCCCGAGCCGCTCACCTTCTACCACGCCGACTCGCCGCTGGCGCAGGGCATCAGGGCGCTGCGCGAGCGCAAAGGCGCGCCGCTCAAGGTGGCCGCCATCGGCCTCGGCACCGGAAGCCTGGCCTGCCACCGCGCCCCGGGGGATGCGTGGCGCTATTTCGAAATCGATCCCGACGTGATCCGCATCGCCCGCGATCCGCGGCGCTTCACCTTCCTCGAGGCGTGCGCGCCGGACCTGCCGATCGTCCAGGGCGATGCGCGGCTCACCCTCGCAAGGGAGCCGGACCAAGCCTACGACCTGATCATCGTCGACGCCTTCTCGTCGGATTCGATCCCGGTCCACCTGCTGACGCGCGAGGCGATGGCGGTCTACAGGCGCAAGCTGGCGCCGCATGGCGCGGTCATGATGCACGTCTCGAACCGGCACCTCGAGCTGGCGAGCGTGGCGGCCGGGATCGCCGCCGCAAACGGCTTCAAGACCTGGGTCAATCACGACGAGGACAATGAGGACCGGGACGACGAATACGTCTTCTCGTCCTCGGTCGCGATCGCCGCCGCGGACGAAGCCGACCTGGGGCGGCTCACGACGCAGAGCGGCTGGGAGAGCGAGGAGCCCGACCCGGACCAGAAAACCTGGACCGACGACTATTCGAACATCCTCGGGGCCATTATCCGCGAGCAGTTCTGACGGGCTCATGGCATGGAGCCATCGGCCGTTGCGCCAATCCGCTGCCATTCGCGGCGGCCGATTGCCGCTCCCGGGGTTGCCGATCGCTTGCTCGGGACCAATTAAACTAAGTGAATGCGGGGGCCTCCTGTTCCCGTAAACGTATTGATCCGCAAGCCGGATTTGGCGCCGCCACGTCTCGCGGCGGGGCGTTGTCAAAGGCATCATGAACTCAGCTGCGATCCCACCTTGCTGCATGGTCCTCGAGGACCAGGCGCTGATCGGCATGTCCCTGGAAGCTTACCTGGAGGACGCGGGCTACCGCACGGCCGGACCGTTCCCGACCAGCGTCGATGCGCTTGCCTGGCTCGAGGGCAACACGCCCGACATCGCGCTGCTCGACGTGCTGCTGCGCGACGGCCCGTGCACGCGCGTCGTGCGGGAGCTGCGCAGCCGGCGCGTGCCCTTCGCGATTTATTCGGGGCTGCAGCCGGGAACCCGGACGCCAGAGCTGGAAGGTGTTCCGTGGCTCGAGAAGCCACTGGCCCGGGAAGAGCTGGTGCGCGTGCTCGCCCAGCTGTCAGCGGAGCGGCGCGATCTCGAAACCGAGGGCGCGGCGCAATCGCCTGGGGTCGTCGAGCTGCGCCGCGGCCTTTGAAGCGGCTTGGCCGAGCCTGCTGCGCTTTATGCTTGCGATCGCCCCCGGGACAGCAGCCGCGCCGCAATTCGGGCTTGCGCGTCGTTTGGAACAAATGTAGAACAAACCTGATGTCCCTTTTCTGGGGACAGGAATGTGGAAAAGACGACCTCGCCCTGTTCGCGGCGCCGAAAGCGGCCCAGAACGGCGAGGAGAGAGAAGTGAGAGGCTCCCATGGCTGGCAGCGTGAACAAGGTAATTCTCGTCGGTAATCTCGGGCGCGACCCGGAAGTGCGCCGGCTCAATTCCGGCGAGCCGGTGGTCAACCTGCGCATCGCCACCTCCGAGAACTGGAAGGACAAGGTCACCGGCGAACGCAAGGAAAAGACCGAGTGGCACAGCGTCGTGATCTTCAACGAGAACCTGGCGCGGGTCGCCGAGCAGTATCTGAAGAAGGGCTCCAAGGTCTACATCGAGGGCCAGCTGCAGACGCGCAAATGGACCGACCAGCAGGGCCAGGAGAAATACACCACCGAGGTGGTGCTGCAGCGCTTCCGCGGTGAGCTGACGCTCCTTGACAGCCGCGGCGGCGGCGGTGGCGACATGAGCGACGACGATCGCGGCAGCCGCGGCGAGTTCGGCCGCTCCTCGCCGATGGAGAAGCGCCCGGCCATGGCCGAGACGGGCGGCTCGCGCTTCGCCAGCGACCTCGACGACGACATTCCGTTCTAAGACTGGATCTCTCGCGCGCGCCGATGACTGCGGCCGTGTCCTGGAGCGGCGGCAAGGACTGCTGCCTTGCCATGCACCGGGCGCGCGCGGCGGGGCTGGACGTCTCGGTCCTGCTGGCCATGTTCGACGAGCGCGGCGAGCGCACGCGCTCGCACGGCATCCCGCGCGCGCTGATGGAGGCGCAGGCCGACGCGCTCAGCCTCGAGCTCGTCGCCGCGAGCGCGAGCTGGGCGGATTACGAGAAGGTGTTCATCGGCGCCCTGGGAGACCTGCGGGCCCGCGGCGTCACCGACGTGGTGTTCGGCGACATCGATCTCGTGGCGCATCGCGAGTGGGACGAGAAGGCCTGCGCCGCCGCCGGGCTGAGGCCGAGCCTCCCGCTCTGGCAGGAGGATCGAACCGCCCTGGCCGACGAGGTCGTGGGGCTCGGCTACCGCGCGCTGGTGGTGTGCACGGACGACCGCTGGCTGGATGCAGGCTGGTGCGGCCAGGTCTATGACCGGGCCTTCATCGATCGCCTGCCAGCCGGGGTCGACGCCTGCGGCGAGAACGGCGAGTTCCACACCTTCGTCATCGACGGCCCGGCGTTTCGCGCGGCCGTGCCGGCCGGCGTCGCTTCCGTCGACAGCCGCGTCATCCGCTTCGGCGAGCACAGCTACACCTATCATTTCGCCAAGCTGGCCCTCGGCGGCGCAAAACCCTCCATTTAGGGCTGTTCCGATCGACATCACCGGCGCAAGTGTTCAGTCCGGAGACACGGGCAACACCTGACCGGACACATGGGTGACGGGTGGCTCCGAAGCGGTCAGGTCGATGATGGCGATCGGGGGCACTGAAGGGGGAGGGTTTTCACGTCCGCCGGGAAGTGCAAAAAGGCGCCAACGCAACGCCGGAGGTCGTCGCCATGCGCACGGATCTCGAGACGATGGTCGAGGAACTGTCCGTCTGGGTCAGGACGGAAAGCCCGACCCACGCGCCCGAGACCGTCAACGGCATGATGGACCTGGTCGCGGCGGAGACCGACGCGGCCGGCATCGCCAGCGAGCGCATTCCGGGCAGGCAAGGGCTCGGCGACACGCTGATCCTGCGCGCCGGGCCGCGCACCGACCGGCCCGGCGTGCTCGTGCTCTCGCATCTCGACACCGTGCATCCGCTGCGCACCATCGAGCACGACCTGCCCCTGCGGCGCGAGGACGACCGGCTCTACGGCCCCGGTGTCTACGACATGAAAGGCGGCGCCTATCTGGCCTTGCAGGCCTTCAAGCAGGTGGCGCAGGCCGGCTCGTCGCGGCTGCCGGTCGTCTATATGCTCACAGCCGACGAGGAGATCGGCAGTCCGACGACGCGCGAGCTGATCGAGGATTTCGGGCGGCGCTCGGCCTATGTGCTGGTGATGGAGCCGGCCCGTGACGGCGGCAAGATCGTCACCTCGCGCAAGGGCGTCGGCCGTTTCGACGTGCATGTGGAGGGCCGCCCGGCGCATGCCGGCTCGCGCCACCAGGACGGGCGCAGCGCCATCCGCGAGGGTGCCCGCCAGATCCTGCGCATCGAGAACATGACCGACTACAGTCGCGGCGTGACCACCACGGTCGGGCTGGTTTCGGGCGGCACCGCCGTGAACGTCATCCCGCAGCACTGCCGCTTCTCGGTGGATCTGCGCGTCGCCACCGTCGCCGACGGGGAGGGCTATGCGGCCGCGCTCCTGAACCTGGCGCCGCACGATCCCGACATGCGCATCAGCGTGACCGGCGGCATGAACCGCCCGCCTTACGAGCGCACCGACGGCGTCGCGCAGCTCTATGAGCACGCGCGCGGGCTTGCCGCCGAGCTCGGCTTCGAGCTGCAGGACGTGCCGCGCGTCGGCGGCGGTTCGGACGGCAATTTCACCGCCGCCATCGGCATTCCGACCCTCGACGGCCTCGGCATCGACGGCGACGGCGCCCACACCCTGCACGAATACGGCCTGGTCTCGTCGATCGTGCCGCGCATGCGCCTGATGGCGCGGCTCATGGAGACGCTCTCTTAAGGACTTGGGCGCAAGCTTCGCGCATGCGCCGCGCGCTCTTGCCCGCCCTGCTGTTCCTGGTCCTTTCCACTTCGGCGCCCGCGACCGCCGCGAAGGCGACTTTCGACGCCCTGCCCAAGCGCGTCCAGGACCAGCTCTGGGAGCTCGCGGGCCTCTGCAACCAGGCCGGCGGGCGCGCCGGCGATCCCATGCAGGCCCTCGAAGCGGTCGACCTGGACGGCGACGGCACGCCCGACCTGATCCTCGACGAGGGGCGCTTTCCGTGCCGCGGCGCGAAGCCGGGCGCGGTCTGTTCCGAGGTCGGGTGCTCGACCTATCTGATCCTGTCCCACGGCGGACGCTGGCGCCCGGCGCTCGACTTCGTCGGCGGCTATTGCCTCGACCGCAGCGTCAGCCCGCCGCGCTTTCTGACCGTCCAGCAGAACTTCTCGATGAGCGGATTGTATACGCTCAACGTGCGCTACCGCTTCCGCAACGGCCTCGCCTTCCAGGAAGGCCGCGGCACGTGCTGAGAGCCTCGCGACGACTGCCGGCCGCGGGCTCCTGAATCGCCGCCGATCGCGTCCATCGCGGCATGCGACGATGCGACCGTCGCGACCTTGTGGAAGTGGCCGCGGATCACCATATGAATTGTCGATCCAAGCCGTTGTGAAAACTTGGATTTTTCCATTCCAGGAGGCGGCCGCCGCAATCCCGAAACAAGTGGCCTTTCGGTCCTGAATCGGCTAAGCGGACGGCACGTCTTCAAACCCGGAACAAACCACCTTGGCCGACCCCAAAGATCCGCGCACCGGCGGCCCCGAAAATCCGCCGCCGGCCAGCGACATCAAGCCCATTTCCATCGTCGACGAGATGAAGCGCTCGTATCTCGATTACGCCATGAGCGTGATCGTGGCCCGGGCGCTGCCGGACGCGCGCGACGGGCTCAAGCCGGTGCATCGGCGCATCCTCTACTCGATGCACGAGAACGGCTACACGCCGGACAAGAAATACGTGAAATCGGCGCGCATCGTCGGCGACGTGATGGGTCAGTACCACCCGCACGGCGACCAGGCGATCTACGATGCGCTGGTGCGCATGGCGCAGGATTTCTCCATGCGCCTGCCGCTGATCGACGGCCAGGGCAATTTCGGCTCGGTCGACGGCGATCCGCCGGCGGCCATGCGCTACACCGAATCCCGGCTCGCCAAGCCGGCCATGTCGCTGCTCGAGGACATCGACAAGGACACGGTCAACTGGCACGCCAATTACGACGAGTCGAAATACGAGCCGGACGTCCTGCCGGCGCGCTTCCCGAACCTGCTCGTCAACGGCGCCGGCGGCATCGCCGTCGGCATGGCCACCAACATCCCGCCGCACAATCTCGGCGAGGTGATCG
This sequence comes from Beijerinckiaceae bacterium, assembly GCA_036556825.1. Lineage (GTDB taxonomy): Bacteria > Pseudomonadota > Alphaproteobacteria > Rhizobiales > Beijerinckiaceae > JAJKJG01. Next base: position 42,079 of record DATBIR010000032.1, on the reverse strand, counting down.
ACGCCTGCACGGCCTATATCGAAGACCCGTCCATCTCCATCGACGACCTCAACGAGATCGTGCCGGGGCCGGATTTCCCGACCGCCGGCGCGATCCTCGGCCGGGCCGGCATCCGCGCCGCCTATAATCTCGGCCGCGGCTCGATCATCATGCGCGCCAAGTCGACGGTCGAGCAGATCCGCAAGGAGCGCGAGGCGATCATCGTCACCGAGATTCCGTATCAGGTGAACAAGGCCTCGCTGGTCGAGAAGATCGCCGAACTCGTGCGCGACAAGAAGGTCGAGGGCATCGCCGACCTGCGCGACGAGTCCGATCGCGACGGCATGCGCATCGTCATCGAGCTCAAGCGCGACGCCATGGCCGACGTGGTGCTCAACCAGCTCTACCGCTACACGCCGCTGCAGTCGACCTTCGGCGCCAACATGGTGGCGCTCAACGGCGGCCGGCCCGAGACGCTCAATCTCAAGGACCTGATCCGCGCCTTCGTCGAGTTCCGCGAGGAGGTCGTCACCCGGCGCACCAAATACCTCTTGGGCAAGGCGCGCGAGCGCGCGCATGTGTTGTGCGGCCTCGCCATCGCGGTTGCCAATATCGACGAGGTGATCCGCCTGATCCGCGCCGCGCCAGATCCCAATGTGGCGCGCGAGCAGTTGATGGCGCGCGACTGGCCCGCCCAGGACATCGCGCCGCTGATCGCGCTCGTCGACGATCCGCGCCACCGCGTCGCCGAGGACGGCACCTACCGGCTGTCGGAGGCGCAGGCCCGCGCCATCCTCGACCTGCGCCTGCAGCGCCTGACGGCCCTCGGCCGCGACGAGATCGGCGACGAGCTGCAGAAGCTGGCGGCGGAGATCTCCGATTACCTCGACATCCTGCGCTCGCGCGTGCGCGTGCTCGGCATCATCAAGGACGAGCTCACCGCCGTGCGCGAGGCCTTCGCCACGCCGCGCAAGACGGAGATCCTGAACTGGGACGCCGACGTCGAGGACGAGGACCTGATCCAGCGCGAGGACATGGTCGTGACCGTGTCGCATGCCGGCTACATCAAGCGCGTGCCGCTCTCGACCTACCGGGCGCAGCGCCGCGGCGGCAAGGGCCGCGCCGGCATGCAGACCCGCGACGAGGATTTCGTCACGCGGCTGTTCGTAGCCAACACGCACACGCCCGTGCTGTTCTTCTCGTCGCGCGGCCAGGCCTACAAGGAAAAGGTGTGGCGCCTGCCGCTGACCGCGCCGAATGCCCGCGGCAAAGCGCTGATCAACATGCTGCCGCTGCAGGAGGGCGAGCGCATCACGACGATCATGCCGCTGCCCGAGGATGAGAAATCCTGGGAAACGCTCGACGTGATGTTCGCGACCGCGCGCGGCAACGTGCGCCGCAACAAGCTCTCCGACTTCGTGCAGGTCAACCGCAACGGCAAGATCGCCATGAAGCTCGACGACGGCGACGCCATCGTCGACGTGCAGATCTGCTCGGAAGGCAACGACGTTCTGCTCACCACGGCGGAAGGCCAGTGCATCCGCTTTCCCGTGCCCGAGGTACGCGTCTTCAAGGGGCGCGATTCGACGGGCGTGCGCGGCATCAATCTCGGCGCCGGCGACGAGGTCATCTCGATGGCCATCCTGCTGCATGTCGAGGCCAGCGCCGAGGAGCGGGCCGGCTATCTCAGGATGCGCCGGGCGGTCACGGGCGAGCAGGCCGCGGAAGCGGGCGCCGAGGCCGACGAGGAGGCGACAACTGCGGACGTCGCCCTGTCGCAGGAGCGCTATGCCGAGATGAGCGCGCTCGAGCAGTTCATCCTGACGATCTCGGAGAAGGGCTACGGCAAGCGCACCTCGTCCTTCGAATACAGGATCACGGGACGCGGCGGCAAAGGCATCGTCGCCATGTCGGTCAACGACCGCAACGGCCGGCTCGTCGGCTCGTTCCCGGTCGGCCATGACGATCAGATCATGCTGATCACCGACGGCGGCCAGACGATCCGGGTTCCGGTCGACGACATCCGCATCGCCGGGCGCTCGACGCAAGGCGTGACGGTGTTCAAGACCGACGGCGAGCGCGTCGTCTCCGTCGAGCATATCGAGGGCGAGGAGGAGGGCGGCAACGGCGAGGGTTGAGCGCCGCGCAGCCATCATCTCTCACGAAAGCCGGGCTCGCCCGGCTTTCTTTTTTTGTGCGGAACCGGATAACTCCGAATGGCGTAGGCCGGGCTGCCGCGCCGACCGCCGCTCCGCGCCGCGGATCGCTGGAGGGACGCCATGTTGAATCCGGAACTGTTCGTCGCCTTCCTGCTGATCACCTTCGTGCTGATCGTGACGCCGGGCCCCGTCGTCACGCTGGTGATCGCGACCGGCGCGACCGAAGGCCCGCGCGCCGCGCTCGTGACGGTCCTCGGCACCACGGTCGGCAACGGCCTCCTGGTCGGTGCCATCGCCTTCGGCCTGACGTGGCTGCTGAAAAGCTCGGTCGTGGTGTTCGAGGTGATCCGCTGGATCGGCGCGGCCTATCTGGTCTGGCTCGGCATCCAGGCGTGGCGCCATGCGGGGCAGGCGGCGGATGCGCCGCCGCCCGTCGGGCACGTGCATTTCTGGCGCGGATTCCTCGTCGCCCTGTCCAATCCGAAGACGATCGCCTTCTTCACGGCGTTCCTGCCGCAATTCGTCGATCCGCGCCTGCCGGCCGAGGTCCAACTGGCCGTCATGTGCGCCGTTTCGGTGCTGATGGCCGCGGTTCTCGATTCCATCTGGGGAATCGCGGCCGGACTCGGGCGGGCCTGGTTCATGAAGCCGGCGCGAGCGAGGCTGCTCCGCCGTCTGTCGGGCACGGTCCTGATCGGCGGCGGCGTGTGGCTGTCCCTGGCCCGCCGGCCGGCGTGACGCTCCGACCGTGGGCGATTTCGCGATCGAGCGAAGCGACAGCTTGAAGTCCACGACTGCGAGAACCGTGTGCGCTGCCTTCCGTAACCGGAACTTGGTATAGACGCACGTTGGCCTCAACCTATCGGCAAGAACCTGACGTGCTCGCTTTGATATCCTGGTCGTGTATATGCGGGACCAATTAGTCGAATTCACAGGCATGTCGATGAGCGCTGAAAGACCCAACATATTCCTTGGATGCTCCACGGAATCATCGCGATTCATTGCTCCTGTCATCCAGGCCATATTGGCTGAAGATGCCCTTGTTCAAATTTTCAGCGATGATTTTTTTGAACCAGGTAAATACGTCCTTGAATCGCTTGTCGAACGCGTTGATCGCTACGATTTCGCAATTCTTCTTTTCACGGCCGATGATCTCGCCGTAATACGCGGAAATGAGTTTCTGGTCGCGCGCGACAATACCGTTTTGGAGGCGGGCTTTTTCATTGGGAAGCTGGGCCGAGAGCGGACATTTGTTATGGTGCCTAACCTGCCGAACTTAAGGCTTCCAACGGACTTAGCAGGGCTTACCACCATTCGATTCCCTTCGAGACCAAAACCCGAATTCCTAAGGGCGGAACTCGGCCCCGCTTGTCAAACAATCCGAAACGCCGTTGAAAAACTCGGTCCATGCGAGCACGTACTTCGTCATCTCACTCCTGGCATGAAGCATATTCTAAGGAAGTTGAAATTAGAGGATGATCTATTACAGGAACCTAACGTAGCCATTGAGATCGCCCGGGTAAATCGCGCTCAGCTAGATGCCAGGGATATTGACGTCTGCTATTTGGGCATCTCCTCGGAGGGCTCTGAAAAAGCGCTAGGATTTGTGAAGGCAGCTCAATACTGCTTAGCCTTTCTCACCCATCTCGGCCTCGTTCGACATATTTATGGGTATCAGGTGGCAGGATTTCAGTTGACAGAGCGAGGTAACCGCCTCGTCGACGATGTTCTCAACCGTCCGCTCTGCGTCGGCGACAGGAGCGACGAGGTCAAATTGCTTCAGAAGAGGCTGCAGATCAGAGTGGATGGTGTTTTCGGAGAGCAGACCAGGGATGCTGTAATAAATTTTCAGCTTGGGAACGGACTAATTCCGGATGGGGTCGTAGGACCTCAAACACGTCTGCACCTTATATTCTGATTGACTTTGCCAGTGGGTCGGATTTGTCACCTACCTTGCTGTAGAGTAACTCATCGCTCTCCAAAAAGCCGACGGGAAGCGTGTCCTGTTAATCGTCTGCTGCGTGACTGGACCTCACGTGCGCGTTCCGTGTCAGTCGTCCCGAGATGGTGGGGAGGGCGCTTACGGCAAGCTAAGTCGGCTCCATCGCCGCTTGCCCGGAAGCGGGCCGCCCGCTAACCCAAGGGCATGACCCGCACCGCGCTCTATACCGGCACCTTCGATCCCGTCACCAACGGCCACCTCGACGTGGTGCGCCAGGCCTGCGGCCTCGCCGACCGGCTGGTCGTCGCCATCGGCGTGCATTCGCACAAGGCGCCGATCTTCTCGCCGGACGAACGCGCCGCCATGCTGCGCGAGGTGTGCGGCCCGGTGGCGGCAGGGAAGGGGACGGCGCTCGAGGTGGTCACCTTCGACGACCTCGCGGTGGCGGCGGCGCGCCGCGTCGGCGCCACCACCATCGTGCGCGGCGTGCGTGACGGCACCGACCTGGACTACGAGATGCAGATGGCCGCCATGAACGCCGCCATGGCGCCGGACGTGCAGACGGTGTTCGTCCCCGCGTCGCCGGCGGTGCGGGCGATCACGGCGACGCTCGTGCGCCAGATCGCCAGGATGGGCGGCGACGTGAGCGCCTTCGTGCCGCCTGCCGTCGTGGCCCGGCTCAAGGCCAAGCTCGCCTTGTGAGGGCGCTCGCCCGCCGCATTCAACCCGCCGAAGGGTAGTGCGACGCAGCGCGCGGCGCTATAGCAGCACTCCCTTGCGTGGTCGCCCGCGCGATCGTTGCCCCTCGAGGGAGGAGACCCATAATGTTTCGCAAGCTCGTCATGATCCTGGCGCTCTCGCTCGCCGCGGCGGTCCCCGCCGCCGCGCAGCAGACCGACCCGCAGAACACGGTCTATCTCGACACGAAGGACGGCCGCATCACCATTCGCCTGCGGCCCGACCTCGCGCCCAAGCACGTCGCCCAGATCAAGGCGCTGACCAAGCGCGGCTTCTACAACGGCATCGTGTTCCACCGCGTCATCGCGGGCTTCATGGCGCAGACCGGCGATCCGACCGGCACCGGCACCGGCGGCTCGGACCTGCCCAACATCCCGGCCGAGTTCACGTCGACGCCGTTCAAGCGCGGCTCGCTCGGGATGGCCCGCTCCAGCCAGCCGAACTCGGCCAACAGCCAGTTCTTCATCTGCTACGAGGGCTGCGGCAGCCTCACCGGACAATACACGCTGTTCGGCGAGGTCGTGTCCGGCATGGACGTGGTCGACAAGATCAAGAAGGGCGACCAGGCGCGCAACGGCCAGGTGGCGAACCCGGACAAGATCGTCAAGATGCAGCTTGCGGCCGACGCGCGCTGATGCCGTGCACGAGGCGCCTGCGGACAACTTGGAGAGCGATGGCGGCGCTGGTCGCCGCCGCGCTCGCCGCACCCGCAGGCGCCCAGGATCAGGATGACTGGTATCATCGCCAGCCGGACCCGTCGCTTCCGCAGGGACTCAACGCGATCATCTGCCCGCAGACGGATGCGCAACGGCCCGAGCGCATCGAGCGCATCCGCGATGTCGCTGCCGCCATCCGTGCATGCTGGCGACCGCCGCGCGGCGCCATGCGCCACTCGGGCCAGGAGATCAGCATTCGCATGAGCTTTGCGCGCAACGGCCGGCTCATCGGCCGGCCGCAGATCACGTATTACAAGGGCGGCGGCGGGGCGGACGCGCGCGACGCCTTCGTCGATTCCATAGCGGCGGCATTGCAGCGCTGCGTGCCGCTGCCCTTCTCCGACAGCCTCGGCGCGGCCGTGGCCGGCCGGCCCTTCACGTTCCGATTTGTGGACGCAAGCCCCACCTGATGAAAGGACATGCTCATGGCGACCGATCCCGAAAACACCCTGATCCTCGAGACCACCAAGGGCCGCGTGGTGATCGCGCTCAGGCCCGACCTCGCTCCCAACCACGTCGAGCGCATCAAGACGCTGGCGCGGCAGGGCTTTTATGACGGCGTGCCGTTCCACCGCGTGATCGAGGGTTTCATGGCCCAGACCGGCGATCCGACCGGCACCGGCACCGGCGGCTCGGACCTGCCCGACCTCAAGGCCGAGTTCAACCGCGAGCCGCATGTGCGCGGCACCGTCTCGATGGCGCGCACGAATGCGCCGCATTCGGCCAACTCGCAGTTCTTCATCTGCTTCGACGACGCCGGGTTCCTCGACAACCAGTACACGGTGTGGGGCAACGTCGTCGAAGGGATGGACAACGTCGACCAGATCAAGCGCGGCGAGCCGGTGCGCGATCCGGACCGCATCGTCACGATGCGGGTGGCGGCGGATGCGGCGTAACCGATCCTCTCCCGCCCCGGATCTCGGGTGTTCCCGAAGATCCGTTCATTTCTGCGCAAGTCGGCAACAGCCGACTTGCGTGCCGGAAAGGGGGCGGTAGACGCATGCGCGTCGACCAGTTCGATTTCGAACTGCCGGAGGAGCGCATCGCGCTGCGGCCGGCGAGCCCGCGCGAGGCGGCGCGCATGCTGGTGGTCCGACCGCGCGGCGAGCCGCATTTCGACGATCGCAGCGTGCGCGACCTGCCGGACCTGCTGCGGCCGGGCGATGCGCTGGTGCTCAACGATACCAAGGTGATCCCGGCGCGCCTGTGGGGGATGCGCACGCGCGGCGAAGCGAGCGCGCGCATCGAAATCCTGCTGCACAAGCGCGAGGGCGACGAGCGCTGGCGGGCCTTTGCGCGGCCGGCCAAGCGGCTCGCGGTCGGCGACCGCATCCGTTTCGGCGAGGACAGCGAGAGCATGGCCTGCCTGCTCGCCAGCCTCGACGCGGAGGTCGAGGATAAAGGCGAGGGGGGCGAGGTGCTGCTGCGCTTCGCCTTCACGGGGCCGGTTCTCGACGAGGCGATCGCACGGCTCGGCGAGATGCCGCTGCCGCCCTATATCGAAGGCCGACGCGCCGCCGACGCGCGCGACCGCGCCGACTATCAGACCGTCTACGCAACCAGCGAAGGCGCCGTCGCGGCGCCGACCGCGGGCCTGCATTTCACCGACGACCTGTTTCGGCGCCTCGAGGAACGCGGCGTCACCCGGCACATGGTGACCCTGCATGTGGGGGCGGGCACGTTCCTGCCGGTCAAGGCGCAGGACGTGCGCGAGCACCGCATGCATGCCGAATGGGGCACGGTCAGCCGCGCCACCGCCGACGCGCTCACGGCGGCGCGGGCGCGGGGCGGGCGCATCATCCCGGTCGGCACGACCTCGCTGCGCCTGCTCGAATCGGCGGTCCGGGGCGACGGCACCATCGCGCCGTTCGCCGGGGAAACGGACATCTTCATCACGCCGGGCTACCGGTTCCGTGCCGCCGACCTGCTGATGACCAATTTCCACCTGCCGCGCTCGACCCTGTTCATGCTGGTCAGCGCGTTTGCGGGGCTCGAGACGATGCGGGCGGCCTATGCCCATGCCATCGCCCACGGCTACCGCTTCTATTCCTATGGGGACGCATGCCTGCTCCACCCCGCGAGCGCGGCTTGACGGTACACGCTCAATGTCATGGCCGGGCTTGTCCCGGCCATCCCGAACGGAGAAGCTCTTCCGATGCCCGGCACAAGGCCGGGCATGACCCGATTGGGAAGGTTACATTTCCTCGATGAGCGACACCTTCACCTTCACGGTCGCGAAGACCGACGGCGCCGCGCGCACCGGCGAGATCCGCATGGCGCGCGGCGTGATCCGCACGCCGGCCTTCATGCCGGTCGGCACGGCCGCGACCGTCAAGGCCATGTATCCGGACCAGGTCAAGGCGCTCGGCGCCGACGTGGTGCTCGGCAATACCTATCATCTGATGCTGCGTCCGGGCGCCGAGCGGGTGGCGCGGCTCGGGGGGCTGCATGCCTTCATGAACTGGCCGTATCCGATCCTCACCGATTCCGGCGGCTTCCAGGTCATGTCGCTCGCGCAGTTGCGCAAGATCGACGAGACCGGCGTCACCTTCCAGTCGCATATCGACGGCTCGACGCACGTGCTCACGCCCGAGCGTTCGATCGAAATCCAGGGGCTGCTCGGCTCCGACATCCAGATGCAGCTCGACGAATGCGTGCGCCTGCCGGCCGCGGACGACGTCGCCGAGAAGGCCATGCAGTTGTCGCTGCGCTGGGCGGAGCGCTGCCGCGTCGCCTTCGGCGAGCAGCCCGGCAAGGCGATGTTCGGCATCGTGCAGGGCGGGACGGTCGAGCGTCTGCGCGTCGAGAGCGCCAAGGCGCTGGTCGGCATGGACCTCAAGGGATACGCCATCGGCGGGCTCGCCGTGGGCGAGCCGCAAGCGGTGATGCTCGGCACGATCGAGGTCGTCGAGCCGCACCTGCCGGCCGACAAGCCGCGCTACCTGATGGGCGTCGGCACGCCGGACGATCTCATCGAGTCGGTGCGCCGCGGCATCGACATGTTCGATTGCGTGCTGCCGACGCGCGCCGGCCGGCACGGCACCGCCTATACGCGCCACGGCCGCATCAACCTGCGCAACGCCAGATACGCCGACGATCCCGAGCCGATCGACGCGGCATCGAAATGCGCGGCCTCGAATACCTATTCGAAGGCCTATCTGCACCACCTCGTCCGCGCCAACGAGATCCTCGGGATGATGCTGCTGACCTGGAACAATCTCGCTTACTACCAGGACCTGATGGCCGGCCTGCGCAAGGCCATCGGCGAGGGCACGCTCGCCGGCTTCATCGCCGAGACGCGCGAGGGCTGGAGCAGGGGCGAGCGCGACGGGCAGGCGGACGAACACGAGGCGATCCCCGCCTCGCATGCGGACTGACGACTCGGCGTCATCCCGGGCGAGTGAAGCGAGACCCGGGATCGTGTGCCGAATGGGCGCCACACTCCTCTTGCGATCCCGGATCGGCGCTTCGCGCCGTCCGGGACGACAGCTGCATCACCCCAGCGCGCGCAGGTGGCGGATCGGCCGGCCGGGTGCGATCATCTCGGCGGCGGCGATGATGCCCTGCGCATCGATGCCGTAGTGGCGGTAGAGGTCCTGGATCGTGCCGGTCTGCCCGAAATGCTCGACGCCGAGGGAGCGCGTGCGGTGCCCCATCACCGCGCCGAGCCAGGCGAGCGCCGCCGGATGGCCGTCAAGCACGGTGACGAGGCCGCAATGCGACGGCACGTCGGCGAGGAGGCGCTCGATATGGCTGCGCGCATGCACGAGGCCGCGCTCGCGTGCCCGCTGCGCCGCCGTCCAGCCGGCATTGAGCCGGTCGGCGGACGTCACCGCGAGCAGCCCGACGTCGCGCCGGTCTTCGGCGATCAGCCCGACCGCCTCGATCGCTTCCGGGGCCACGGCACCTGAATAGGCGACGACCACCTGCGCGTTGGGCCCCGGGGGCCGCATCCAGTAGGCACCGTCGATGATGTCCTGACGCAAAGCCGGCGTGACCTCGCGTTGCGGCTGCTCGATGACGCGGGTCGAGAGACGCAGGTAAACCGAGCCGCCGGTCTCGTCGCGCAGCCACGACTTTTCCGCAACGTCGCCGGCCGGCGCGTCGTCGTCGCCACGCTTCTGGAGGTAGTCGAGCGCCCAGCGCAGGATCACGGACAACTCGTCGACCAGCGCCGGCTCGAATGCAGCAAGGCCGTCCTGCGCCATGCCGATCAGCGGCGTGCCGATCGACTGGTGCGCGCCGCCTTCGGGCGCCAGCGTCACACCGGACGGCGTGGCCACGAGAATGAAACGTGCGTCCTGGTAGCAAGCGTAGTTGAGGGCATCGAGACCGCGCGCGATGAACGGATCGTAGAGCGTGCCGATCGGCAGGAGGCGCTCGCCGAACAGCGAATCCGACAGGCCGAGGGCCGAGAGCAGCAGGAACAGGTTCATCTCGGCGATGCCGAGCTCGATATGCTGGCCCCTGGGCGAAAAGTCCCAGGCGTAGGTCGAGGGAATGCGCTCGGACTTGAACAGGTCCTTCATTTCCTGACGCGCGAACAGGCCGCGCCGGTTCACCCACGGCCCGAGATTGGTCGAGACGGTTACGTCCGGCGAGGTGGTGACGATGCGCGTCGCCAGCGGCTCGTCCGAGCGCGCCAGCTCGTTGAGGATCAGCCCGAACCCCTGCTGGGTCGACATGGCTGCCTGTTTCGGCATCGGAAAGACGCCGTCGAACGTGAATCGACGCCCCTGCCGCCGGCGCGTGCCCTCGCGGTTGAACGGCACCTCGGCCAGAAAACGCTCGAGCGCATCCGGCGGCAGCGACAGCCCCTCGAACCGGTCCCATTCGTGGCCGGGGCGTACGTCGGCGGAGGCGCGATAGCCGTCGAGCTGCGAGGGGGTGAGCAGCCCGGCGTGGTTGTCCTTGTGCCCGGCAAGCGGCAACCCGAATCCCTTGATCGTGTAGGCGATGAACACGACGGGGCGGTCGTGATCGATGCGCTCGAAGGCCTGCACGAGGCTGGGCAGGTCGTGGCCGCCGAGATTGCCCATCAGCCGCGCCAGTTCCTCGTCGGAGCGCTTCTCGATCAGCTGCGTGACGGGGCCCTGATCGCCGAGATCATCGAGCAGGCGGCGGCGCCACGCCGCGCCGCCCTGGTACGTGAGGGCCGAATAGAGCTGGTTTGGCGCGTTGTCGATCCAGTGGCGCAGCTGTTCGCCGCCCGGCTCGCGGAACGCCTCTTCCTGAAGCGAGCCGTATTTGAGGATCACCACGTCCCAGCCGAAGGCGCGGAAGAGCGCCTCGAAGCGGGCATAGAGGCCTTCGCGGATCACCGCGTCGAGGCTCTGGCGGTTGTAGTCGATGATCCACCAGCAATTGCGCAGGCCCTGCTTCCAGCCTTCGAGCAGCGCCTCGAAGATATTGCCCTCGTCCATCTCGGCGTCGCCCACGAGGGCGATCATGCGCCCCTCGGGCCGCTCCGTGCCCCAGTCGTGTGCGCGCACGTAGTCCTGGACAAGACTCGCGAACAGCGTCTGTGCGACACCGAGACCGACCGAGCCGGTGGAGAAATCGACGTCGTCGACGTCCTTTGTACGCGACGGATAGGACTGCGCCCCCTTGAAGCCGCGGAACGCCTCGAGCTTGTCGCGGCTCTGGTGGCCGAGCAGGTATTGGATGGCATGAAAGATCGGGCTCGCGTGCGGCTTGACGGCAACCCGGTCCTGCGGCCGCAGCACCGCGAAATAGAGCGCCGTCATGATGGTCGCCAGCGAGGCCGAGGAGGCCTGGTGGCCGCCCACCTTGAGACTGTCCCGGCTGTCGCGCAGATGATTGGCGTTGTGGATCATCCAGGTGGAGAGCCACCGCACCTTTCGCTCCAGATCGGCGAGAAAGGGCAGGCGCGGGTCGCGGGTCATGCGCGTCACCAGATATGTGCGGATGCGGCAGCTTAGAGCATGATCCGGCGAGGTGGGAACCGCTTCCACCGAAACAGATCATGCCATCCGCAGCATGGAGCGCGACCGGGTTCGATCACGCTCTGGAGCAATTTGCGGCCGGTCAGGGGCGGCAGGGCAGAAGATGGGCCCGGAACCCGGGCCCGTCGCCTTTAGTTGACCCGGCACGGCCTAACGCCTATCTGGAGCCCGCTTCGCGCCTTCGAAGCGCCTTCGAACCGCTTGGTCCGGCCCCGGCGGACGGGACGCTCATCGGGCGCAGAAGCGACGGGCCGGAAGCGAGGTTGAGTGATCGGGCGCGTAGCTCAGGGGTAGAGCAGCTGACTTCGATCGGAGCCGCCGACAGGGAAACCGTCGGCGGGATGGCGTCAAATTCGGGGAACCCGTCCGCGTCGCGGCGACGGCAACCCCGAGCCAAGCCCCGCGAGGGGAAGGTGTAGAGACTTGACGGCGCCCACCTACCGCCGGCCTCTGGCCGGCCACGGTGAAGGGAAAGTCCAGACTGCAAACCTCGCATCTGCGGGGGCGGCGAAAGCCGTAGCGGTAGGTTAATCAGCGGGTCGATGGTTCGAATCCATCCGCGCTCACCAACTTCTCTCGGTCTGTTCCGGTCACATAGGTGACGGTTTATTTCGGAGACATGGGTAACAGGTTCGCGCCCAAAGGGTCGCGCAAGCGGCTCGAATCCAGCGTTCTTGCGAACCAAGTGGGGCACGCTGTCGAAGGGCGAGGCGGCTCGCACCAATTCGCCGGGGAAAATCGCGCGTGCGGTGCACGCCGACGCCCGCCCGCGCTGCCCCGTCGGTTGGTGATCCAAAACTTGTCAACTATTTGCGGGTATCCCTCTCGCGTTGCTTCGAGCAATTGCGAGTCGCGGGGATACGATGCGTTCAAGGAAGTTTGCGCTCACGATCGGGACGCTGCTGCGCGCCCTGTTCGCGCTCATGCTGATTCTGGTGATTGGCGCGCTGGCCCTGCCGATCCATGCCGATCTTGCCCAGAAGGCGGAAAGCGAGCGGATCACCGACATCGCGCGCGCCGGCCTCACCGTCTTCACGGCCCTGCAGAATACCAGGACCGAACGCGGACCGACGCGGACGACCCTGGAAGGGAAGGAACCCGGCTCCGACGCATTCATTGCCGGCATCAAGGCACTGCGGGCGATATCGGAGCCCGCCGTGCTCGCTGTCGTCGAGCAATGCGGCACGACGGACTGCGTCGGCAGCAACAAGGACGTTTATGCCGGGCTCGCGGCGAGCGTCCAGAAGCTCGTGGCGATCCGCAAGGAGGTCGATGTCGGCATTCGCGTTCCCCTGAGCGAGCGGCGTGCAAACCTGGCCAAGGATTTCAATGCGGCCGCCACCGACGTCATCGATCGTCTCGAGAAGATGTCGAGCGTCCTGGGCGAGAAGGTCAGGATGGCGGATGCCGAAACAGCCGAGCTGATGGCCATCAAGCAGTCGGCGTGGCTGGCGCGCGACGGCGTCGGCCTGGAGCGCACGGTTCTCGGCGACGCCTTCAATGCCAAGGCCATGTCGCCGGCCATGCAGAAGAAGGCGACCGAGCTGCGCGCCCGCGCTGACGTCACGTGGTCGGTGGTGCGCGAGCTGGTCGCCCGGCCCGGCGTTCCCGAAGACATCGTCTCCGCGGTGAACCGTGCGCACGAGATGGCCTTCACCACCTACGAGAAGATCCGCAAGCCTGTTTTCGAGGCGCTCCTGGCCGGGCAGCCGAGTCCCACGCCCTACGAAGATGTGATCAAGGCCTCGAACCCCGCCCTGGAGGCTCTGACGGCCGTCGCCGAAAGCGCCATGGCGGCTGCCCAACGGCAGGCCGAGGCGAAAGGCGCAGAGGCAGCGCGTAGCCTGACCTTCCATTCGACGCTTTTGGGCCTGGCGCTCCTCGTCGGCATGGTTGGTTTCTTCGTCGTGCAGCGGCGCGTGACAAAACCGATCGACACGATGACCTCCGCCATGCGCCGGCTGGCCGAAGGCGACACGAGCGTCGTGATTCCCGGCACATCGCGCCGGGACGAGATCGGCGCGATGGCGAAAGCCGTCGAGGTGTTCAAGGCAAGCATGGGCGAGGCCGAGGAGCTGCGCCTGCAGCAGGAACGCAGCAAGGCGATGACCGAGGAGGAGCGGCGCACGACGCTCATGGGGCTGGCGGACGCGTTCGAGCAGAGCGTCGGCGGCATCGTCGGTATGGTCGCATCCGCCTCCGGCCAGATGCGCGGCGCTGCCCAGAACATGACCGGCAGGGTATCGGAGGCGAGCCAGCTCGCGAGCGCCGTGTCCGCTGCCGCGATGCAGGCGAACGCCAATGTGCAGACGGTCGCCGCGGCCACCGAAGAGCTGTCGTCCTCGATCGACGAGATCAGCCAGCAGGTCAGCCTGTCGGCCGGCATCGCCAGGGAGGCCGCCGGGCAGGCGGAGCGGACCAACCACACCGTCGAGGGACTCAGCCAGGCCGCCGACAAGATCGGGCAGGTGGTCAGCCTGATTCAGCAGATCGCCGGCCAGACCAACCTTCTCGCGCTGAACGCGACGATCGAGGCGGCGCGCGCCGGAGAGGCCGGCAAAGGCTTTGCCGTGGTTGCCCAGGAGGTGAAGCAACTCGCGACGCAGACGTCCAAGGCGACCGAGGACATCGCCGCGCAGATCGGCACCATCCAGGAGACGACGAGCCAGGCCGTGCTCGCCATCCAGGAGATCGGTGGGACGATCCGCAGGATCAACGAGATCGCGGGTGGCATTGCCGCCGCAGTGGAGGAACAGGGGGCCGCGACGCGCGAGATTGCGACGAGCGTCGCCGACGCCGCCCAGGGAACCTCACAGGTCACGAGCAACATCGCCGGCGTCACCGACGCTTCGACGGAGGTCGGCGAGGCTGCGAGCCAGGTGCTCTCGTCCGCCGGGGCCCTGTCCGTCGAGGCAGAGCGCCTGCGCGGCGAGGTCGAGAAATTCCTCGCCACCGTCAGAGCGGCTTGAGCACGAAGCGGGCAGGGGCGAGCCGGACGTGTGAGCTCAAAGCGCGTACCAAGCTTGCCCATTGCAGGCGATCCTGACGGGCGCGTCGCCGCGCCCGTCAGTTTCCAGTCCGCGCTCTTGCCGACGATCCCGAGTGGTCCCACCGCTTGCTTCTTCATCGCCTGCTCTGCCAGGGAGGGCCGGGGGGAGCATTGCCGACGCGACGAGATGGTGCGGGACCAGCCGCTCCGGCGCGCGGCTGCTGCGCGCACCACAACCCCGACTGCCTCTGCGCGGATGCTTTCCGAGGAGTTAACGACGGGAAGGATTGCGCCGGAGGGCATGGCATCGACCATCCTCCAGAAGCTCAGGCTTCATTGTCGAGCCCGTAACGGAATCTGAACGCATGCTTGCAAATGTTATCCGTTCGCTTGGACGGTCCTGCACGCACGGTCCCGATGTTTCGACGTTTCAGGTCTCAGCAGTCGATCCGGACGAAATTGAGCTGGCTCGTCTTTCTGTCGGTCGGCGTGGCACTGCTGCTCTCGTCGTCGCTCGCCGTGTGGCATGAAACGCGGCAATTCCTTCACGATCAGCGGCAAGCGCTGATCGCGACCGGAGCGGTCTTCAGTGCAGCCGTCTCCGAAGCCGTCGCCGCGCGCGACGTGGCGGAGGTGCTCAAGCCGCTGCGTGCGATCTCCGAATTGCCCGGATTCGTGCATGTGCAGGTCGAAGATCCGCAATCGGAGATTCTGACCCAGATCGGGTCTGCCGTGCGGCTTTCAACGGATGTCGACGTCGACGCCGCGGGCGCCGGCTCGATTCTGGCCCTGCTGACGAGTTGGACCGTCCAGGTCTCGGTGCCGGTCATTCATGGCGGCCAGAATGTGGGACGCGTGTTGCTGACGGCCGAGACGAGCGGCATCTCCGGCCGTCTCAATGCTCTGCTCCTCAGGGTCGTCGTCAGCGCCCTCTTCGCCATCGGGACCGGCCTGTATATCTGCCTGCGCCTGCAGCACTCGATAACGGCGCCGCTCGTCGCGCTGAGCCAGACCATGATGACGGTCGAGCGGACGCACGACTACACGGTGCAGATCGACACCGAGGGTGACAGGGAGACCTCCGCACTCGCCACCAGCTTCAACAGGATGATCAGCGAGATCCGCTCGACGACAAACGAACTTGCCTCACGCGAGGCGGAGATCATCTTGCGCCTGTCGCGCGCCACGGAGCATCGGGACAGCGATACGGGCAACCACATCCTCCGCATGGCGTCGATCTGCCGGATCATCGCGCGCGGACTCGGGCTCGATCAGGACGAGTGCGACATCATCTACCGGGCCGCGCCGCTGCACGACGTCGGCAAGATCGCCGTCCCGGACTCGATCCTGTTCAGGAACGGGCGGCTCGACGATCACGAGCGGCGGGCGATCGAGCAGCACGCTCAGTTCGGCTACGAGATTTTGCGCGACAGCACGTCGACCCTGATCCAGCGTGCGGCGGAGATTGCGCTGACCCATCATGAGCGCTGGGATGGCACGGGCTACCCGCGACGGCTCAAAGGAGAGGAGATTCCGCTCTCCGGCCGCATCGCGGCGGTTGCCGACGTATGCGACGCCCTTGCTTCCAGGCGGCCCTACAAGGCGGCCTGGCCGCTCAAGGAGGTGCGCGAGCATCTGGCGCAGAGCCGTGGCACCCAGTTCGATCCCCGCTGCGTCAACGCGCTGCTCGTATCCTGGGACGAGGTGCTGCGCCTGTACGTCGAAGAGGGAAAGACCAAGCCTTCCCTGGAAGCCGCGTAAGCGCCGCATGAACCGCCGGAGCGCGACGGACAAGGTTGCCCATTCAGCAATGCAAACTTAACCAACGCCCGAAAGAAGAATCCGGAATCCGGCGCAATTTGATTGAATTAACTGAGCTTTAGATGGCGGACGGCCATGTAGTGGCTATCCACCCGAGGTGTCGATGTCGTTGATTGCGCGACTTCCGAAGCCGGTTAGTCGTTGCGCCAGAGCGCTCCGCCTGGGCTCGGCTGCATTGCGGTGGCCGAAGCTCCGCGGCGATGAGCGGGGCGCCGTGATCTACATCTTTGCCCTCATGCTGCCAGTCTTCCTGGGCGGGATCACGGCTGCCACAGAATATGCCCGGGTCGCCGCGCGGCGGACGCAGATGCAAAGGGCCGCCGACAGTGCTGCCATGGTTGCGGCCAAGGAGCTGACGCTCTCCAACGCCGACAGCCGCGTTGCCGAGGTCGCGAAGGCTGCCGCCCGCGGGGCCCTTGCAGTCAATGCAGGAGCGACCGCTTCGACGATCGACAGCCGCGTCCTCGATGATCGGACTGCTGTCCAGGTGACCATCTCCGAGACCATCCCGTTCATGATGGGGCATGTCGTGGGCTGGCCGAATGCCGACGTGGGCGTGAAGGCTGTGGCGAAACTGACCGGCGGCAAGCGGCGTCTCTGCATGATCGGTCTCGACCCGACGGCGATCGGAGATGCAATCCGGCTGGAGCAATACGCGAAGCTTACCGCCGACAAGTGTGATGTGCAGTCTGACGCAAAAAGTCCGGAAGGAATCAAGACCTACAACGAGTCCGTTCTGAAGGCGGACCGCATCTGCTCGGCCGGCGGTTTCAAGGCGGCGAAAGCATCGAGCTTCAACCCGACGCCGGTGACGGACTGCCCGCAGGTCGGCGATCCGCTTGCGGGTCGTGCGACGCCCGTCGTTGGCGGATGCGACTACAACAACAAAGTCGTCTCCTCGGACGAGATGCTAAACCCTGGTGTCTATTGCGGCGGGCTGAAGGTCCAGGGCGGGATTGCCAGGCTGAACGCCGGCGTCTACACGATGCTCGACGGTAAGTTGTGGGTCGTAAGCGGGTCGGAGCTAACCGGGCAGAATGTCGGCATCTACTTCAAGGGTGACGCTTCGGTCCTCGACATCGACCCGGCCACCCGGATCAGCCTGACTGCGCCAAAATCGGGCCTGCTTGCAGGAATCTTGTTCTTCGAGGATCGCGGTGCGCCGCTCGGGCGGAAGTTTCGCATCGCCAGCGACTTCGCGCGCCAGCTCCTCGGCACGATCTACCTTCCCCGCGGGATGTTCTACGTCGGCTCCAACAGCCCGGTCGGCGACGAGTCGGCCTATACGGTCGTCGTGGCCCGGACCATCCGCATGGATGCTGGCCCGACCCTGGTCCTCAACTCCAACTATAGCGGCACGGACATCCCCGTGCCGGACGGCGTCGGGCTCAACGTCGATCCGACGGTGACCCTGTCCCAGTAAAGCGCGCGCAAAAAGTCGCCTGTGGTGCGTGCCACGCAATGCGCCGCCGGTCTCAGGGCGCCCGGCGCGCGCCGGCGAAGATCGTCATCCACGGACCGAGATTGCGGCTCGGAAACGGCGCGTCGTTCACCAGCCGCAGGTGCAAGGTGTTCTCATGCAGCACCGCGCCGAAGCCCGCCAACGGGCAGACGGGCAGACAGGCGTCCAGAGCTGCGAGGGCTGCGTTCCGGTAATTCGCTGACATCTCCCTCGGCACGACATTCGTCGCGGTCGTCATCGGCGGTCCGCGCAACTCGCCGGTCGAACTGATCGCAAAGCGCAGGGTGACCGATGAGCCGACGGTTCCGGCCGGTACGGCCCAGCACGACGCCAGATGTGTCCTGAGCTGTTCCCAAGTGGCGACGGCGGGACGGGCGGCGCGGCATGAGGCAGGAGGCTCGGCCGGGCTGCGCACGGCGGCTTGCCGGCGCTGCTCGCTGCGACCGCGGCGCACGGGTTCCCGGATGGGAGCAATCCGCTGACGTCCGGTGGCTACGGGCGCCATGGGCGGGATGCCGGGCAGCCCGACCCGTGGGGTCTGCGAAGCGGCGGCGGCGGGATTGATCGCGCCCGGATTGCCAATGTCCGACGGCCTGGCGGCAGGATTGATCGAGCTCGGGTTGCCGATGTCCGACGGCGCGGCACTGGGGTTGAGGCCGAGAGGTTGAGCGGCCGTGTCGCTGCCCGAGCTGAAGAGCAGAAGCGCGGCAAGCACCGGCGCCGGGCTTCCTGCTCTCCTCACGCGGGAGTTCCTAGCGGGCGGCCGGCTGCGCCTTGCCCGGTCTGGCGACGGACCCGGTGGTCACGGGATCGGACTCGACCGCCGCAGCCCGTGCGGCCACGGCCTCGGACGAGGTGGTATTCCTGCTCGCCAGTAGGACCGAACCGAGGAACGACCCCGCCAGCGCGGCGACGATCAAGGCGCGCACGGCCATGGCGCGGCGCTGCCGCCGGCGGTGGCCGCGCGCCATGAGGCGCAAGGAGGTGACGCGGGGCGTGGCTGGCCCAAGCATATGTCGCAGCAGTCTGGCTTCGGCGCGACCGGGACGTGACGTGGACGGTTCAAAGGCGGGCATGACACGGGCTCTCCGCTCGCAACCACTCGCATGCGAAGGCGATCCTTCCCTTGATGAAAATCAAAATAAGGCATCCAGCAATTCAAAATTTCGGGAGTGGCGGCGGCGCTTGCGGGCGTGCTTGCCGCGGTTGATACTTACGCAGGAGCCCGTCACTGGTGCCGCTACCCTTGCCATCGCTTAGGACCGGTCTCCGAATGAATGCAGTTCCGGAAATGGGACATGGCGAATACGTGCGAAATCATGAACAGGGGGGAGGACGGATGAACAAGACTATCGCAGCGCTGGGCGCTCTCCTTGCCGCAACGGTCCTGGTCCCGGACGAGGCCCTGGCGCGACCCGGCGGCTTCGGCGGCGGAGGGGGCCGGGCGGGCGGCTTCGGCGGCGGAATGCGTGCCGCCGGTGGCTTCCACGGCGGCATGGGCGGCTTGCGCGGCGGCATGATCCGCCATGGCGGCTTCCGCGGGACCGCCGTACGCGTCCATCCGGGCTGGAGCGGGCGAGCCCGTTTCGGGCCTGGATTTCGCGGTTATGGGCGTTACTGGGGCGGCCGCCACTTCCGATACGGCTACCGCCGGTATGACCCGTTCCTTTACGGCGGCGCGCTGAGCGCCGGCGCGCTCGCCGCCTCGTATGGCTATTACGATTATCCCTACCTCTATGCCGCATCGCCATATTACGGCGGATACCCGTATCCCACCTCCAGTTACGAGCCGTCCTGCCCGCTGCTCATCCGGCGGGTCGTCGGCCCGAACAAGCGAGTGGTGATCCGCCGGCGATACCTCTGTCCCTGAGGGTTGAGCCAGGTTACCAGGCGCAGGCGTCCGGAGGCGCAAAGTGTCGGGGGCTCAAGAGACGCGAGGAGGTCCCATGTCGAAGGAGCAGCCTGCGAAGCTTTCGCGAAAACACGACGAGCCGGGAAACGGGCCGGATCCGTTCTCGTTCACGGACGCCATGCTGGATTTCCAGCGGCAGTTTTTCGGATTCGAGATAAGGCGCGGTGAAAGCGACGCAACGCGGTCGTCAGTCTCCGATCCCCTCGAGATGATGAGCGCAATGCTGAGCAGCTGCACGCAGATGCTCGGCGCCACGGCGCTTGCCAACGAGACGATGCGGTTCGTCACGCGGCAGGCGCAGCTCCAGGTCGAATACATGCAGGCTCTGCGGGACTGCCGCAACTGGGCCGAGATCGCCGGCATCAACATGGAATTCACCCGCCGGATCGCTCAGGACACAAGCGATCAGCTGCGCGAGCTCGCGGATGCAGCGCAGCGCCTGCTGGCCGGCGCCGGACAGAGCGATCGCCGCGGGTTGCGGCATTAGGGGTGCGGCAGCAAGGAACGACGTCATCCTCGTCGCAAAGTCGCTGGATCCCTGTGCAGTGGGTGCGGGGCGCGCGATCGCCCCACACGAGGCTGCACACAGGATTGTGTACCGCCCGGTGCTGCAAGCATCAGATCTTTTCGCGCAGCTTTCACTTCTGATAAGAACCTGATCGGCGTCAGGTCCCAGGTTGCGCGATGGCTCCGGAGCAGCCCCGCTCACGCTGCCGCGCCATGTGAATTGACGTTCGCCTTGCGGCGCGGGAAACGTCACGGGCGCCGGTGTGGCAGTCCATGAATGCAGCAGGACATCTGGCTGGCCCCGGCGGGCCGCGTTTGCCCAACAAGGCAGGGCGGTGCGCCTTCGGGATCGAGTCCGTGACGATCGGCCCGCGCACGATCCCGGTCGTTGAGCACGAGTTGCTCGTGCTCGACTTCGCAGTCCTGACCGAATTCGTGCGGACGGGAGCGCGGCATCGCGTGCTGGTGGTGGCGCCCCTCGCCGGGGCTTATCCGGTGATCCTGCGCGATCTCGTCGTCGGCCTCCTGCGGCACGCGAATGTTGCCATCACGGACTGGCGGGATCCGTGCTGCGTGCCGGCGGCCAGTGGCGATTTCGGTCTGGCTGAGAACATCGCCTACGTGCTCGCCATGATGCGCGAAATGGGACCTGACACCCACGTCGTGGGCGTCTGCCAGGGCACGATCCCGGCACTCGCGGCCACGGCGCTGCTTGCGACCATGGATGTCGCCGCGGGCCCGCACTCGCTGACCCTCATGGCAGGCCCTGTCGATCCTCTCGTCAACCCGACCCGGGTCGTGCGCGCCGCACGCGGGCATTCTCCGGAATGGTTCGAGCGGCGGGCGATGCGCACCGTCCCGGACGGGTTCGCGGGCAAGGGGCGCCGCATCTATCCGGCCAGCGCGCAGCTGACCACGCTCACGCATTATCTGGCGCGCCACTGGCTCTTTGGCGAAGTGTTCTTGAAGCTGTGGTACGACGACGGCGAAGACCCTGTGCGGTTTCCTTTCGCCACGCTGGTGACGCGCCTCATGAACCTGCCAGCGGAGCTCGTGCTCGACATGATGCGGCAAGTCTTCGTCGAGCGTGCCCTGTGCACCGGGCGGCTGGCGGCGCTCGGGCGTCCGGTCTTGCCCGGCGACATCACCAGGACGGGCTTGATGACGATCGAGGGCGAGAACGACGACATCGCGGCGCCGGGGCAAACCTACGCTGCCCACGGTATCTGCACTGGCATTCCGGATAACCTGCGCCGCCACCTTTCGGTCGCCAACACCGGACATTTCTCGCTCTTCCATGGTTCGCGGTGGCGCTCGACCGTGTTGCCGGCGCTCGTGCAGTTCTTCTGCGACACCGAGGCCGCGCGGCGAACGCGCCCGAGCGCGGCGAAGAAAGCCAGACTAGCTGGCGAGCCGCCCCTTGCCGCTACGTAAGCCGCGGCCTCGCGGCGACGACCGCGTTGCGCGGGCGCGCGCCTTGCCATGGCTTGAGGCTGCGCGGCGTCTTATTCTCGATGCGAGCGCGACGAGGTTTTCCGGGACGACCTCGCTCAGAACCAGATCGTAGGAGACATGCAAGCTTTGCGCGATGACATGCAGCGCGGCGCAGCTATCGGACAAGTTCCTGAACAAAATTCTGTTGAACGGTTCGGCGTCTTCACTTCCGATTAACATAGGTTGCGTTCTCGACTTGCAACAAGATAGTTGACTGCAAGCGCAACCGCTAAAGCGCTCTAGAGTTTCAGCTTGACGGCGATTGTCCACGCCGATTTCGCAGTGGAGCTTCATCCACGCGTTTTGACGAGCATTGCCGACGGGCTCCGCCGTGCGGCGCGGTCGCAAGGCGCGGGCTCGGCTTCTCAGGCTCGAGCCTTGAGCATCTTTATGGGAGCCCTCGACCGAAGGGCTCCCCGTCGGGAACGCTGCCTGCCCGAGAAGGTCAGTGCGCAGGCACCATTGCGCGAACCCACCGCGAGACCGCAGCCTGCATCTTTCTGCGGATATTGTCTCCCCAGAGGAGATGCCGCAGGCGCTGGGCGGCCTGCATCCCGGTCAGGCTTATGCCGACGTGACAGGAGCAGAAGGCATGATGCATCTGCCGGTCGCTCAGCTCGAAGAAATCGGTGCAGTCGCCGACCCGGTCGCCTCGCAATCCGGCTGCGCGCAGAAGGGGATCTTCATAGGCGACGGTGAGGGGTGAATTGTCGGCGCGGCACTGCCGCCGCTGCGACCGCGACAGGAACTCGATCTCATGGAGGGAGCGCAGCTTGCGCTCGGCATTGCCTTCGAGCACCTCGATCCAGCGCGCGAGGCGCCGTTGGCGGGTCATCGTCGCCGCGGGTCCGATGAATTCGATGTCCGCGACTGCTTGCAATTCGGCCAGTGGCTTGTGCTCCATAATCCTTCTCCTCTGAGAAGACGTTGCGGCAGCCCCCACTTGAGAAAACGCTGAACGCGAGGCGCCTGAAACTGGCAAACCGGCCCTCGCAACCGGCACTGCCGGCCCGCCTGGCCGTCAGGGTCGCCACCGGCTCGCGCCGGGTGTCAGCTTCAATTCCAAAGCCGCGGCCCAGGTTCCCGTGACACGCATTTTTCCGGGCGAGGCATCCAGCCTGCCGCGCCGCGAAGACCCGGAGAACAGCCTGAAGCCGACAGCTTTGCCAGGTATTATACGGCGAAAGCCTGACCGGGGTCCAATCTGCCCTTCCGCGACGTGACGAGATTGCTCCGGCTTGTGGCGTCGACTGCGCAGGGAACAGCGTTGCGAGCGCACGACCTGGTCAGGACCGGGCATTCCATTTGGCTTGGGGGTCGGTCGCATGTTCCTGGACTGATCCGCAACCCGCCGCATGGAGCATATTGCTCTCTTGCCCAGGCACGCCGATCGGCGGCGCGCGAGCGTTTGCATTGACGATGAACCAAATTGATTTTGGTCAAAACGAGCCAACCGCAGCGGGGTAGCATCGCGAGGACCAGCTGAGGAGGCGAGCTTGTCCTCTTTGATGTCCGTCCCGCATGCGCCGACGGAGCCGCGCAGGCGCGAAAAGTACGAGCGCCTGCTCGCGGCGGCAAAGTCCGTGCCGAGACTGACGGTGGCTGTAGCGCATCCCTGCGACGAAGCCTCGCTCGGGGCTGCCCTTCAGGCCGCTTCGCTCGACATCATCGAGCCGATCCTTGTCGGTCAGACGGACAAGGTTGCCGCCGCGGCCTCTGGGCTCAACGAGGATATCTCCAGGTTCCGCATGGTCGAGGCGGCGCACAGCCACGACGCCGCCGACAAGGCCGTCGCCCTCGTCCGGGCCGGAGAAGCCGAAGCCCTGATGAAGGGCAGCCTGCACACGGATGAGCTGATGGCCGCGGTCGTTCGGCGCGAGGGGGGCCTGCGCACATCCCGGCGTGTCAGCCATTGCTTCGTGATGGACGTTCCCGGCCACGACACCGTGCTCATCATTACCGATGCTGCCGTGAACATCGCTCCAACGCTGGAGGAAAAGCAGGACATCATCCAGAACGCGATCGACCTCGCCCATGCGCTGCGGATCGAGACGGTGCGCGTCGCCATTCTCTCCGCCATGGAAACGATCAATCCGAAGGTGCCGTCGACCATCGAAGCCGCGGCCTTGTGCAAGATGGCCGACCGCGGCCAGATCACCGGCGCTCTGGTGGACGGGCCGCTGGCCCTCGACAACGCCATCGACCTCGGCGCTGCCAAAATCAAGCGGATCCAGTCGCCGGTCGCCGGGCAGGCCAACGTGCTCGTTGTTCCCGATCTCGAGGCCGGCAACATGCTCGCCAAGAGCCTCACCTTCCTGGCCGACGCCGACGCCGCCGGAATCGTTCTCGGGGCAAGGGTGCCGATCATCCTCACCAGCCGCGCCGACTCGATGCTGACGCGGCTCGCCTCCTGCGCAGTGGCCTCGCTGGTCGCCGACGCGCAGCGCAAGCGGCTAGCGGTCCGGGAGGTCTGAGCCGTGATCCCCGTCCTCCTGGTCCTCAACGCCGGATCGTCGAGCCTGAAGTTCCAGGTCTTCGAGGCGCCGGAAAGTGGCGATCCGAGCCCCATCTTCAAGGGGCTTTACGAAGGCCTGGGCGGCACCGCGCGCTTTGCCGTGCGCGGCGCTGACGGCGCGCGACTCGACGAGCGGTCGTGGGATCCGGGCGAGCCGCTCGCACACGAGGAGGCGCTCATGCACCTCGTGGGGTGGTTGCGCGCGCATCAGGGCGGGCGCGAGCTGGCCGCCATCGGTCACCGCGTCGTCCATGGCGGCGAAAGCCATTCCGGCGCCGTGCTTGTCAATGAGGCTGTCCTGCAAGACCTCGCCGCGCTCGTGCCTCTGGCGCCGCTGCACCAGCCACACAATCTGAAGCCGATCGGCATCGTGCAACAGCGCCTGCCGCACATACCGCAGGTGGCCTGCTTCGACACGGGCTTTCACAGAAGCCAACCCGAGATCGCGCAGATGTACGCGCTGCCGCGCGAGATCCGCGACCGCGGCGTGCGCCGATACGGCTTTCACGGGCTCTCCTACGACTACATCTCCTCGGTGCTGGGTCGATACGATCCCAACCTGGCGAGCGGCCGGGCCGTGGTCGCGCATCTCGGCAACGGCGCCAGCCTGTGTGCGCTCAAGGTCGGCAAGAGCGTGGCGACCACCATGGGCTTTTCCGCGCTCGAGGGTCTGCCCATGGGCACCCGCTGCGGCGCGCTCGACCCCGGCGTCGTGTTCTACATGTTGCGCGAGATGAAGCTCGGCGCGGAGGAGGCGGAACGCCTCCTTTACACCAAGTGCGGCCTGCTCGGCGTCTCGGGTGTGTCGAACGACATGAGGGCTTTGCGCGCCCAGGCTCCAACTAATCCGGATGCGCGCAGGGCGATCGACCTTTTCGTCTACCGGATCACGCGCGAGATCGGATCCCTGATCGCCGCTCTCGGCGGCGTCGACGGCCTCGTGTTCACGGCCGGCATTGGCGAGAACGACGTCGCCACGCGCAGCGAAGTGCTCGCGGCGCTGGCATGGGCCGGATTCAGGCTCGATGAGGACGCCAATGGCCGCGGCGGGCCGCAGGTCACGAGCGGCCCCGGGCCCAAGGCCTGGGTCATTCCGACGAACGAGGAGCTGGTGATCGCGCGGCAGATGCGGGACGTGCTGGCACTGACGCCCGCTCGCCCCGTGGAGATGGAGGTGGTGTGATGGAAGCAGCGACGTCGAAGCGACCCGAGTCGCCGGCAGCGAATGAGCTCGGCGACGAGACCTTCATGTCGGCATCCGACCTGCGGGCCTACATGGCCGAGATGGACATGGCGCGCGCATCGAAGGAAGTCGACAAGATGACCCATGCCGACAAGGCGCGCGCGGAACTGGTCAAGCAGTTGTCGGAGCCGATCGACCTGACCCCCGAACGCCTGCGCCAGATCGTGCAGACGCTGCAAGCGAAGCTGCGGGCAGCGGCGGGACGCGGGCAGACCGAGCTGATGGTGATGCGCTTTCCGACGGCGCTTTGCACCGACAAGGGACGCGCCCTCAACAATCATGACAAGGATTGGCCAGAGACGCTCACGGGGCGGCCGCGTCAGGCCTACGAGCTGTGGCGCGATCACCTCAAAGCTGCCGGCTATAACCTCAGCGCCATCATCGTCGAATGGCCGGGCGGACTGCCGGGTGACGTGGGCTTCTTCCTCAAATGGGGGCAGCAAAGGCGATAACGGACATTCATTTCAGGAACAAAGATCATGCCAAAGATCGTTTCCAAGAGCGGCGACGCGCAACCGGGCGGGCAGGAGGCGCTCTCCGATTGGCTCGGCGCCCACACAAAATTTGCTACCGTTTACCAGGAGCGCTGGCTCAACGCATCGCAGCGCTATCTGGCGGCAATGAAGGCGGCCGGCGACGCCTTGGTGGCCGATCCTGCTCGCGCCACGAGCCCCGCGGAGCTATGGCGCGATGCCGGCGGCTACTGGCTCGACTTCGCACAACGCACCGTCCTGTTCTGGGATACGCTGCGCGAGCGCGGCAACAACTGGATCGAGCACGAAAAGGCCGGCAAGCCCCCGCTGCTCGACTACGAATGGGAGATGATCGCCGACGCGCGAACCTTCGAGAGGCCGACCAACTACGCGCTCGTGCGCATCATTCCGCCGAGCGGCGTGACGATCGAGCCGGACCGCCGCCCGTTCGTCGTCATCGATCCTCGCGCCGGCCACGGGCCCGGTATTGGCGGCTTCAAGCAGGACTCGCAGGTAGGCGTGGCGCTCAAGGCCGGGCATCCCGTCTATTTCGTGATCTTCTTCGCCGAGCCCATGCCCGGGCAGACCCTTGCCGACGTCTCGCGTGCCGAAGCCGAGTTTCTTCGCATTATTGGCCGGCGTCACCCGCAGACGCGCAAGCCGGTCGTGATCGGCAATTGCCAGGGCGGATGGGCGGCGATGCTCGTCGGCGCGGTGGAGCCCGAGTTGCTGGGGCCGCTGGTCATCAACGGAGCGCCGATGTCCTACTGGGCCGGCAATGACGGCGAGAACCCGATGCGCTACGCGGGCGGGATATTCGGCGGCGTCTGGCCGGCGCTGCTGGCGAGCGACCTGGGGGCGGGCCAGTTCGACGGCGTGCACCTCGTCGAGAATTTCGAGTATCTGAACCCGGCCAACACGTATTTCGACAAATACTACACGCTCTTCTCCAAAATCGACACCGAGCCGGAAAGGTTTCTCGAATTCGAGCGCTGGTGGGGCGGCTTCTTCCTGATGGACCGGCAGGAGATCAAATGGATCGTCGAGAACCTGTTCGTGGGCAACAAACTGGCCGCCGGCGAGGCCGAGTGGGCCGAAGGACGCGCCTTCGACCTGCGCGCGATCCGCTCGCCCATCATCGTGTTCGCATCGCTCGGTGACAACATCACACCGCCGCAGCAGGCGTTCAACTGGGTGGCGGACATTTACCCGACCACGGAGGCGCTCAAGGCCAATGGGCAGGTGATCGTCGGGCTCATGCACGAGAGCGTCGGCCATCTCGGCATCTTCGTGTCGGGCAAGATCGCCAAGCGCGAGCATACGCAAATCGTCGACCTGATCGACTACATCGAGCATCTTCCCCCCGGCCTCTATGGCATGCAGATCGAGGAACAGCGCGCCGACGGCAGCGTACGTTACGACGTCGTCCTCACGGAACGGCGCGTGGAGGACCTGCAGGTCCTGCAGAAATATGCGCGCAAGGATGAAGTGCCGTTCGAGAGCGTCAAGACCGTCTCGGATGCGCTTGCGACGGCTTACGAAACGCTGGTCCGTCCGGTCCTGGCGCCGGCGGTCACGCCGGCGGCGGCCAAGGCCGCACGGGCGTTCCATCCGCAGCGCGCGCAGCGCTGGGCCGTATCGGACCTGAATCCCTGGCTGCTGCCCCTGAAGGGCATGGCCGATCTGGTCAAGGCGAATCGTGCGCCGCGCGACGACGACGGTCCGTTTGCGCTGACCGAGCGATGGCTGGCGGCCCTGACGTCGTCGTCCCTGGATCTGTATCGGGACCTGCGAGACGCGGCCGTCGAGAACACATTCTTCCGCACTTATTCGGCGACCGCAATGGCGGTGCCTCGTGAGGACAAGCCTGCTCCGGAGAAGGCCGCCGATCCTCGATCCGCGCCCGCCGTCCGGCATGCCCTCGCGCATATCGAGGAAGGCGACCGAACGGACGCGATCGTGCGCATCGCTCTGTTGCTGACGAAGCTTGGCACCGAGCCGCGCCGGCTGTCGGTGATGAAGCGGGTGCGCGAGCTCGTGGGCGAGGACCTCGGGCTTGTCGACCTCCCCGGCGATTTGGTCCGCGAGATCATTCGCGACCAGTCGCTCATCGTCGATTTCGAGCCGGAGCGGGCGCTGGCGACGCTTCCGAAGCTCCTGGCGGCGCCCGAGGACCGCCGCTTCACCTTCGATCTGCTCGGCAGGCTGAAAGGAAAGGTCGAGGCGAACGCACAGCAGGTCGCGCTTGTGGCCGAGATGCGCCGGCTTCTGAGCGAAGAGGCCGTGATCACTCTGCCGCCGCCAACGCAAGCCGCGCAAATCATCGGGCGCGAGGTCGTCCGGGGCACCCGTCCCACCCCACGCACGAGGGCAAACTGATGAACTATCAATCCGACGTCCTGGCCAAGATTGCCGCTGAGTCCAAGGTGCTGCATGGCAAGCGCGCCTTCATCCTGGGCATCGCGAACGAGAATTCGATCGCCTACGGCTGTGCGCGGGTCTTCCGTCAGCTCGGCGCGGAGCTCGCGATCACATATCTGAACGACAAGGCCCGCCGTTTCGTCGCGCCGCTGGCGAGTGATCTGGGAGCCGCGATTCTCGCGCCGTGCGACGTGGCGAAAAAAGGAGAGCTTGAAGCCGTCTTCGACGAGATCCGGAGGGTGTGGGGCAGCCTCGATATCGCGCTTCATTCGATCGCCTTCGCGCCGAAGGAAGACCTGCAGGGGCGGCTGGTCGACAGCTCGGACGAAGGCTTCAAGACCGCGATGGATATCTCGTGTCATTCCTTCGTGCGCATGGCGCGGCTCGCCGAGCCGCTCATGGCCGACGGCGGTACCCTTCTTGCGATGAGCTACCACGGCGCCAACAAGGTGGTGCCGAACTACAACCTGATGGGGCCCGTCAAGGCGGCGCTGGAGAGCGTGGTGCGCTATCTCGCCTACGAACTGGGCGAGAAGCAGATTCGCGTCCATGCCGTGTCGCCGGGGCCCTTGAAGACGCGCGCCGCTTCGGGCCTCAAGGACTTCGACGTCCTGCTCACCGAGGCGCTGGATCGCGCGCCGATCGGCGAGCTTGTCGACATCGACGACGTCGGCCTGACGGCCGCCTACCTGACGACGCCATTCGCCCGGCGGCTGACCGGCACGACCACATACGTCGATGGTGGGCTCAGCATCATGGCGTGAGGCACGCCGCCGCAATTCTCCTGGACGGCGCAGGAGGAGGCCCGCATGAAAACGATCTCTCTGCAGGATGCCGTCGCCATGATCCCGAATGGGGCGAGCCTGATGATCGGCGGCTTCATGGGTGTGGGCTCGCCCGAGCCGATCATCGACGAGCTGGTCCGCCAGGGGAAACGCGACCTGACCGTCATCGCCAATGACACGTCGTTCCCAGGCGTCGGCATCGGCAAGCTCATTGCCGCGCGTCTGTGCCGCCGGGTCCTCGCGAGTCACATCGGGCTTAATCCGGAGACGCAGAAGCAGATGATGGCCGGCGAGCTCGACGTCGACCTCGTGCCCCAAGGAACGCTCGTCGAGCGCATCCGGGCAGGGGGTTGTGGGCTCGGCGGCATCCTCACGCCGACCGGCGTCGGCACGGTTGTCGAAGACGGCAAGCGCAAGATCATGGTCGACGGGCGCGAGTACCTGCTGGAGACGCCGCTGCGCGCCGACTACGCGCTGGTGCATGCCTTCATCGCCGACTACCTGGGCAATCTCGGCTACGCGCTAACCGCGCGCAACTTCAACCCGCTGATGGCGATGGCGGCGGACACGGTTCTGGTGCAGGCGGAAAACGTGGTGCCGGTCGGGGTTGTTTCGCCCGATCACGTCGTGACGCCGGCGCCGCTCGTCGACTACCTGGTGGCGTGAGGGGAGGCAACCATGGATGCCCAGGAACTGATCGCCAGGCGGATCGCCCGCGAGCTTAGGGACGGGATGCTGGTCAATCTCGGCATCGGCATTCCGACGCTGGTCGCGAATTTCGTTCCGGCAGGCATCCACGTGTTCTTCCAGTCGGAGAACGGGCTCATCGGTACCGGACCGGTTCCCGAGCCAGGGATGGCGCTTCCGTGGTTGACCGATGCCGGCGGGCGGCCGGTCACCGCCCTGCCAGGCGCCTCGACATTCGACAGCGCCATGTCATTCGGCCTGATCCGCGGCGGCCACGTCGATCTCACGGTCCTGGGCGGGCTGCAGGTGGACCAAGGCGGACGGCTCGCAAACTGGATGATTCCGGGCAAGATGGTGCCGGGCATGGGCGGTGCCATGGATCTCGTCACCGGTGCGCGGCGGGTGATCGTGGCCATGCAGCATACGGCCAAGGGCCGCTCCAAGATCGTGCGCCAGTGCGCGCTGCCGCTCACGTCGGCGCGTCCGGTCGATCTCGTCGTGACCGAGCTTGCCGTCATCGCTTTTCCTGAAGGACGCGCGACCCTTGTCGAGACGGTGGACGGCGTGACCGTCGCGCAGGTTCTCGAGGCGACCGAGGCGGATCTCGCAATCGCGCCCGAACTGACCGAGACGACAAGGGCGAAAGCCGCTGCGTTCGGCCCGGTCTGACCGCTGGCGTCGCAAGCAACTCGCGTCCACCTCACGGCCTGCGCCCGGGCGGCCTGCAGCCATGCCTGCCTGATGCTTGCGGGCGAGGCAAATGTGCCGTGCTCTTGAACGCTGTCGAGCGCGAATGGTAATAAGGTCTTTCGTCAGACCTTCGTTGCAGCGCACAGCATTCAACAGGCCGAACGTTTGCAGGAATACGGTGATCGGTTTCGAAGGCCCGGGGGCGTCTTGTTCAAGTGGGCGCTGATTTGTGCCGGCTTGGCCGTTTTCATCGGCACGCCTCTCGCGATCGTCTTCACTCCTCTGCTGAGCACCTGGGTGGTCCAGTGGTTTACCTATGACCTCCACTTCAAGCGCGTGCAAATCACAGCGACGCATGATCGCAAGCAGTGTTCCGACGCGGCCAGTCCGATCGTCGTCGCAATCAAGAACGGCTCCTCGCGGACCGCGCTCGAATCGTCGTTCTACTTGAACGCCGTGCGGCCGGGCCGCAGCTTCGACGTGAGCAACGGCGGCGAATGGACCGGGCGCCCCATACCACCGGGTGAAACGCTCAAGATTTGCGCACCGGCGGTCCTGATTAAAGACGCCGCCGGAGAAAACCCTCAAGACTTCGTCTGGAGCGCTGGATTATCGTGGGTGCGTTTCGCGGATTGAACGTATGAGGTGGACGCGGAATACGGGCAAAGCGCCTCGTCCCCGACCGCAACAGCCGAGACTGCCCGGCTATTGCAGTCGGGCAGTCACGACCGGAGGGGCCGGTCGGCCTGACTGATCACACGTTCCGGCGCCGCTTCCACGCGAGGGCCTATGGACAGCGGTAGACGATCTGTCCGTATGAATTGACGACCTGCACGCAGCCCGGAGCAGGGGCATAATAGTAAGCTCCCGCGGCGGCCGCTCCGGCCGCACCGACCGCAACGGCTCTTCGCGTCGTCCGCCGCGCCACGCCTGCATAGCTCATGGGCGTCAAGGGGCGGCCGATGCGCGCTTCGGCCCGGCTGACGAAATCAGCCGGTGACTGGGGCATGGTGCCGTTCCAGAACAGGACCGCGGTTCCGGCGCAAGCCGCAGCCAGGAGGCGGTATCGGTTCAACGTGCTCATTTGCTGACTCCCTGGGCGGCACCGGCCGGAACTTCATCGATGTCCGTGAGAGCCGTCACGGCAACGCCGCTGTAGTCGGCCGGCGGGGTGTATTTGAACGCTTCCGGGTTGATGCTGACGCCGCTCTTCCAGTCCCTGATACGCAGCGTGTATTGGGGCGCGGCGGCAACCGTCTTGCTGGTGATCACGTATTTCCGGGGTACCGGCCGTTCGCCGGCCTCGATCCAGATTTGCCAGTCCGTGTCGGTGTTGCGGAACGCCAGGTGCTCGCACTCGACGCCTTCCACGACGCCCCGGCCGACGTGTTTGGCCTCGATCACGCCGGCCGCCAGCTCGTCGTAAGCTTTCGACAGGAGCAGATCGGCTCCCGGCAGTTCCACCATCAGCTCCGTGCGCAGCCGGTCGACAATCTGGTCGAAGGATCCCGAACCGGGGACCTGAGCGAACCTCTTGTGGTCCTTGTCGCTCAGCGTGACGTGAATGCCGTCGCTGACGAGCTCGATATCGGCATAGCCGCCCGTGCGGCTGATGCGGAATTTGTCCGGGCGGCTCAACATCGCCTCGCCCGAGGCGCTGAATTGAATTTTTTCGAGCGCCGACGTCACGATCTCCATGTCGGAATCGTATTTCAAGGTCAGGCTGGGCTGGCTGGATACGTGGTCGGCCATCGCCTTGAGGATGCGCAAGGCGCCGCTCTCGTCAGCCGACGCCATGGGGGCCGCCGCCGCCATGAAGCCGGCGAGCACAACGAACGCGCCCATAGTTCGGAGCACAGTCCGTGGAGAGGTATTGGGTGTGTCTGCCATTCTGCGGTCCTCCCGGTGTCAGTCCGGCTCCTATTCAAACCAACAAGGCCAGCTTCGGCGTTGAGAAACATCAATCGAAACGACATTGATGTGCCGTAACCGGCATGGCTCGAGTGCGAAAAACCAAGGCTGCGTCCATCCGTTATGCTCATCCTTGCGACTGGCGCGTCGCGGCGTTGCCTGATCACTGAAGCACCAGGGCACCCGGCAGTGCTTCGTCGGATAGACCTGCATCGAGGGGGAACCCTTGTTCGACCGACAGGTCTCTCTCCGGCTGCATCATCGATGAGCGGCAGCATCGACCGATATCGCTCTCCTTGAGGATCCGCCGCCGTGCCAATCGCGTTGACCTGCGTCCAGTCGCCTGCTTCTTGGGGACGTGACGTGCCGGATGAAGCGGCGATCAGCTTGGGAGGGAACCGTGTTTGCTCGTTTTCATGCAGTACGATCCGGCTTGGCGGTGATCGGATTGGCGGTGACCGTGGCCGCAGCGCCTACTCAGCTGCAAGCGGGAAGCGGGACAGTCCGCATCCAGGCCGTCAATGCGGGCTTCATCTTCGGCGGCGGCGGCGGTCGGGGCGTCCTGCAATATCGCGGCCGGGTCTATCCGTTCAGCGTCGGCGGCATCGGCGTTGCAAAGTTCGGCGTATCGGCTGCGGACCTCGTCGGACGCGCCTACTACCTCCGAAGACCCTCCGACATCGCCGGCACCTACACGGCGACGGCCGCCGGCGTGGCGTTCGTGGCCGGGGCGCGGGTGACGCGGCTGCGGAACGCCAATGGCGTCGTGCTGGACTTGCAAGGCGGGCAGGTGGGTCTCGAGCTCGATATCAGCCTCAACGGCATGAGCATTGCGATGCAGTAGCCGCCATCTGCCGAAGCTTAAGTCATTTCGGCGCCGCCGGCCCAAGGTTCGGCGGCGCGTCATACATGACCGATCGCAGGAGTTCGCTGCCGCCCGACCAGAGGATTTGCACACCCAGGCAGAACAGGATGAAGGCCGACAATCGCACCGCGATGTCGGTTCCGCCTTGGCCGAGCAGGGTCTGGATGCGATCCGCATAGGCAAAGCACAAGAATATGGTCACGGCGATCACGGTCAGTGCCGACAGGGTCGCTATGACGAAGATGGCCTGGTCCGTCGGGTTCGTGACCACGGGATGGGAAAGGCCGAGGCTGATGACCACAGCGATCGTCCCCGGACCGGTGGTGAGCGGCATGGTCAGGGGATAGAAAGCCTGGTCGATGAGGCTGGCCCGGGAGTCCTGATCATCCGGCGTGTCCATCTCCTTGTGACTGCCTTCATGCAGGAGGCGCCAGCCGGCGACGGCGACGACGTAGCCGCCGGCAACCCGCAGGATCGGGATCGAGATGCCGTAGAACTGGAGGATCAGCGCGCCGCCGAGGAGCGAGCAGAGGAGCACGATGAACGAGTTCTTGGCGATCCTCCATGCAAGCTCACGCCGCAATTTGCGCGGGGCGCCCCGGGTCAAAGCGAGAAATACGAGTGCCGTTCCAGGCGGATTGACCACCGGAAAAATCGCCGCGAGCACGACAAGGAACGTGTTGAGACCCTGTATCAACTGGGTGCGTACCTAACGGGCGATCCTCATGCGTCAGCCAGGTGACTTCGGCGACTGTAGCGCCGAAACGCGCCGTGAACCATTCCGCCATTCGGCGTTTGGGTCGCGCGCCGCTCGCCCCGGTGCGACAGCCAAGTGGCGCAGGAAAATAGGCCTGCTCACGAGAGCGGCGGCATGGCTCGCCGGGGGCCTCGACAGATCGTCCTGCTCGAGAGGCCAAGTGAAAAGAAATAAGGGCGTTGCCCTGCCGCCGGCTTGCCCCGCCCGTTCTATTTCGCGCGCCGGGCCGTCATGTCGGCCAGGCGGCGGCGGTCGCCCGCATTCTGAGCGCGTCGTCCTGATAGTCCTCGCCGGCCAGCTCTCGGAGCGCCCGCGGCTCCTCGATGACGATGCGATAAGGCCCGTGAAGCGTGATCAAGCCTTCGGTCTTCAGCTTGCTGACGCAGCGGCAGATCGTTTCGATGGTCAGGCCGAGATAGTCGGCTATGTCGGAGCGGGACATCGCCATCTGGATCTCGGATCCCTTGCGCGCGTCGCCCGTCGTTTTCCGGGCCACCGTAAGCAGGAAATGGGCAACGCGCGCGTCCGCGCTGTGATGGAGCAGGGCCAGCATCTGGTCCTGTGCGGCGCACATCTCGTCGCACAGCCTGGTCAGGAGGAGGGGCCGCAAGTCGGCGGATTCGTTCACCCGCGAATCGAACCGGCTGCGGGACAGGCGCCGCACGGCCACCTCGGTGATGGCCTCGGCCGTGAACAGGTATTGGTCGCGGTATGCGACGCCGAGGATGTCGCCGGGGAAGATGAAACCGACGATGGCCCGCTTACCATCGGGCAGGATGCGATAAAGGCGCATCACACCTTTGCGGATCTCGAACACGTCCTGGGCGGGGTCGGCTTGCCAGAAGATGGCCTGCCCGGGAGCGAATGTCTCGGACGGCTGAGTGCAAAACAGGCTCTCGAGAGACTCGGACGTTGTTGTAAAGGGACGGGCGAGATGGGCGCAATTGTTGCTGTTCAAAGCGTACATCGACGTGACTCCCTTGCGCGGAAGCGAAGAGAGCGGGCTCACGTTACGGCCATACGGGGCGGGTCGCGATATTGTGTGCGATTGTGTAACAAATTGTCACTTGGCGGCGACGGGTTGCGGTGCTCTGATGCCGGCTGGCATTGGCAGGTCCGCATATTGACCGAGCGCGCGCATATCCTTGTCGTCGACGACGATGCCCGAATTCGTACGATGCTGTCGCGCTATTTCGAGGAGGAGGGCTTTCGCGTCTCCGAAGCGGGCAGTGGTGCGGTCATGCGCGAAAGGATGGCCAGCTCGCCCGCTGACCTGATCCTGCTGGACGTGGCGATGCCCGGAGAAGACGGGATCGCTCTGGCCCGGGAGATTCGGGCGCGGTCGGATGTCGGCATCATCATGTTGACGGGTCGCCGTGACATCATGGACCGCGTGGTCGGCCTGGAAGTGGGCGCCGACGACTACATTCCTAAGCCTTTTCACCTTCGCGAGGTCCTGGCGCGAGTGAGGACGGTTTTGCGCCGAGCACAGACGCATGCGCGGGTGCCGGACGATGGCGGCAAACGCGAGCCGGTCTTCGTCTTCGACGGGTGGCGTCTCGACCCGGAACGGCGGCAATTGACCGCCCCTGACGGCTCCGACGTCGCACTTACGACCGGGGAGTTCAACCTGCTTTGTATTTTCCTGAGACAGGCTCACCGGGTCCTCGACCGCGATCAGCTGATGGACCTGATGCATGGACGCGGCTGGGAGGCGTATGACCGCACAATCGACGCGCAGGTCTCGCGGCTGCGCAAAAAGATCGAACGTGATCCGAAAACGCCCGCCATCATCAAGTCGGTGCGTGGCGTCGGCTATGTTCTGACGGCGAAGGTCGAGCGCGTCCCACTCTGATTCGCTCATGCCGGCGACGCCGGCTGCCGTGACAAGGGTTGCGATCAGCCCAGAATCTCCTGGAGCTTTCGCGCGAGGTCGATGGCGGCATAAGGCTTCTTCAGCCAGGCGGCCGCGTCGATGGTGGTCTGCGCAACGAGGTCCGGCCCGGCATAGCCGGACGTAAACAGGATCGGCACCTCCGGCCGTATCTCCCGCACCGCCTGGGCGAGTTGAGCGCCATTCATCCCGCCTGACATGACCATGTCGGTGAATACGAGATCGATCTTTTCGCCCTGCCTGACGATTTCGAGGGCGCTCGGCCCGTTGTCCGCTTCGAGAACCCGATATCCGAGGTCGCGCAGCCGCGCCGTCGCCACGCGGCGCACGCGCGCGTCATCCTCCACCACGAGCACCGTCTCGCCCCGGCCGCGATAGCCGCCCGCCTCGTCCGGACCGAGCTGGATGGCGGCGGGGGCGCCGGTCTCCGCCAATGGCAAGTACAGGTGCACGGTCGTTCCCTGGCCGGGCTCGCTGTGGATCAGCACGTGCCCGCCGGACTGCCTGACGAAGCCATAGACCATGCTCAACCCCAGCCCAGTGCCCGAGCCGGCCGGCTTGGTTGAAAAGAACGGCTCGAAGGCGCGGTCCCGCACCTCCTTCGTCATCCCGGTGCCCGTGTCCGTGACCGCGACGCACACATACGTGCCGACGCCCACCTCGGGATGAACCTTCGCGTAATCCGCACCGAGTGCTGCCTTTCCCACCTGGATGAACAGCTTGCCGCCGGCCGGCATCGCGTCCCGGGCATTAATGGCGAGGTTGAGGATGGCGTTCTGGAGTTGTGACGGATCGATCACGGCTTCATGCGGCCGCGTCGGAATTACGGTGTGCAGCGCGATTGCCTCGCCGAGCGTCCTGCGCAGAAGTTCGCTGAACTCCTTCAGCAGCCTGCAGACATCGACACGCTTGGGGCTGAGCGGCTGGCGGCGGCCAAACGCGAGCAGTTGCTCGGTCAGTTTCGCTCCCAGCATGGCCGCGTCCTGGGCTTCACTTAACAGCTCGTGCTCACGGCGTCCGGCGATCTTGGCCTCGAGCATCTCGAGGTTGCCCGTGATGACCGTCAGCAGGTTGTTGAAATCATGGGCGATGCCGCCGGTCAGCTGTCCGACGGCCTCCATTTTCTGGGCCTGGCGCAATTCCTGTTCGATTTTCTGGCGCGCCGTCAGATCGCGCACGAATCCCGTGAAAATGCGGCGCTCGCCGAGGATCGCCTCTCCGACGGCAAGCTCCATTGGGAAGACGCTGCCGTCCTTGCGCCGCCCAGCGACGACGCGGCCGATGCCGATGATGCGCCGCTCGCCGGTGCGCAGATAATGCTCCAGATAACCGTCATGCTGCTCGTGATGAGGGGAGGGTATGAGAACTTTGATATTCTGTCCGAGGACCTCGATCTGCTGGTAGCCGAACAAGGCCTCGGCAGACCGGCTGAACGACTCGATCGTGCCGGTCTGGTCGATTGTGATCAGAGCCTCGGGAGCGGTGTCCAGGATGGAGCGAAGACGCGCTTCCCTCTCCTGCGCCGTCCGCGCCGCCGTCGACAGAATGTGGCCGACTTCGTTGACCTCGCGGACGGGAGTCGCGATCGCTTCGATGTGGCTCCCGGTGGTGGCCGCCGCGCCTGCCTTGTTCAAGCTCCGTATGGCGCGGGAGAGCTTCGACCCGGTCCAGTAGGCGAGGACCACGGCCAGAGCAAGAAGTGAGGCGCCGAGCGCGGCGAGAAGCCAAAGGGCACGGCGCAGCGGGGCGTTCAGAACAGCTTGCGGCACGCTTGCGCCCGCAGCCCACTGCGTGGTCGGCGAGCGGGCATAGGATGCGAAGACCGGGAGCCCTGCCGGATTGGGCCC
Source organism: Beijerinckiaceae bacterium (assembly GCA_036556825.1). Classification (GTDB taxonomy): domain Bacteria; phylum Pseudomonadota; class Alphaproteobacteria; order Rhizobiales; family Beijerinckiaceae; genus JAJKJG01. The sequence goes on along the minus strand of DATBIR010000032.1, from coordinate 4,306 downwards.
GGCCCAGCTGCCTTCCGCGACCTTGCTGCGGCTCGACCATCGGCTGGGGGCCAATCGGCCGACGTAAGTGTCGTGATCGGGCAGTCGGGTGATGGCAATATCTTTGCGGTCGAGAACGAGCACGAACCACCCCGGATCCCGGCGCACCTCTCCGACCACGCGGGCGATGTCGGCTGCGGGGATGGGCACGGAGAGAACGAAGCGGACCTCCGAATCGTCGATGACCGGGACCGTGATGACGACGCCCCAATTCTCGTGCATAGGTCCCGGGATCAGGGCGGACTTTATCGCATCGGAGACGACCGGCTGCCGGGTATGAATTGCCTGCTCGTCGAACGCGACAATGTCGGCATCGGTATCACGTGGCGTCGCATCCCCACGCGTAGAAGTGTTGACCAGTTCGCGCCGTTCGCCAGGGGCGCGAAGAACGATGATGAGCCCAGAAGCGTCGGCGATCTCGCTCGCGCGCATCCTGAATGCTTCAAAGTTTCCTCCCGGCCGCAGGCCGCGGGACGTAGCCAAAGCCTGGATCAGCGCGATCTTCGGAGCCACTTCCCGGTCAACGGCCAGAACGAGTTGCTGCGCCAGCCGGCGGGTGCGCTCGATGGCGCGGTTCTGCTCGGCTTGAACGTAAAAACCTGCGATCACCGCGGCGAAGATCAGGATTGGAACGAGGAGGGTGCTGGCGACGATCAGGAGGTGGGTCTGCGCCGAAAGCGCGGGGCGCGAGGCTGCGGCTGATCGAGCGCTGGCAGGGCCAGGGCCGTCTTGGCGGAATGCGTCCTCTTTCACAAGAAGCTCGCTTGGTTGCGCGCGATGCACTTGCCCCGCGAATGGGCTCATCTTGCTGCGCGCGGGAGGGGGGTGGAGGGGGTGTCCCGGCCCGAGCGCGCCAGCCGGCCGTGAGGTCTGTGACGCATGCCAAGCATGGCTTGTCATACGGGCTCCGGCTAGGCCGGGGATTGATTTTTGTCAGCACGTCACCGGGGCCCGCCTGAACAATAGAGGCTCCCGAGCTTGGCAAGGGCAGTTCCCGTCGTCCGGGGCCGCGATCCGAGGTGCCTGATGGAAACGCCCGCGATGCATCAGCCGTCCGCTCCGCCAGGTCCTTCACGCAAGAAGTTTGTCCATGTCGACGTGAACCGCTGGACCTTTACGACCGGCGTCCAGCTCGGCGTCAGGGCGGCCGTAGGCGCAAGCCTGTCGCTGGCGATCGCCCAGTTCTTCGACCTCGCCTTTCCGATCTTCGCATTCATCGCCGCGATCATCACGACCGACCTTGATCCGGCGCAGTCAAGGGCCCTCGGCGTTCGCCGCCTGGCTGCAACCCTGGTCGGCGGTCTGTGCGGCGCGGCGCTCAGTTCGACGCTGTCGCCCGGCCCATGGACGCTTGGGCTCAGCATCCTCGTGGCGATGCTGATCTGTCAGCTGCTGCCGATCCGGGACGGCGCGCGCATCGCCGCCTATATCAGCGGGCTGATCGTCTTCGATCAGCGCGTCGAGCCATGGCACTACGCGACGCTGCGCATGGTCGAAACCGTCATCGGCGTAACGGTGGCGTGGCTGATCAGCTATGTACCGAAGCTGATCCGCGTCGAGGCGGCCGGGAACGGCACTAACATGCGTTAAGTTTTGCACGCAAACCTGCCGCTTGCCGAACAAGACGCGCTTTGCGTGAGGGATCACAGCGCCGCGATTGACAAATGTCAGAGCAGACGCGGCCTTGCGTACGAACAATCGCGGCGAGCACGGGGGTGGCGCGTGTCGAGCGGTTATACGGTCACGCAGATGACGCCATGGGACGTCGAGCGGAGTTACCCGTTACTGTACGGCGGCGCCCCGTCGGCGACACTGGAGAAATGGCGCCAGTTCTGTGCGCGTAACCAGCGCGAAGGCCACAAGGTTCTGGTGGTGCGGAACGCTGAGCAATACGTCCAGGGATTGTGCGCCTATTTCGAAATCGAGCATGTCTCACGCGGCAGGCTCCTCGAGGTGCCGCTTTTCCTGATCGCCAGCGCCGCCGACCCGCAGGGCGTCGCGGATGCACTGGTCTCTGTGTTGCAGAGGACATGCGGGGAGCGCGGCTGCGTGGCCGTGCGCATCGCCGTTCCGCCCAAAGGCTGGACGGATCAGAAGCTGCTCCGGTCCGGTGAAAACGGCGACGACCAGGCCGTCTATTTCGTTCCGGCGCCAGGTTGAGAGATGGGCGCCCACGCAGCTCGCCCGAGCATCGCGCACGAGAGTTGAAAGGCCGTCACGCATGCGGGTTGTTCGTCCAGAGCAGGCTGATCCTGCCGGAGATCCTGATGCGGTCGTAGAGCTCTCCTATATCGAGAAGGCTCTTGGCCTCGCCCTGCTGCTCGTGCTCGCGGTCGGCTGCGTCCTGGTGCTGTATCCTTTCCTCAGCGCGATTCTGCTCGCCATTCCGCTGTGCGTGTCGACGTGGCCGCTGTTCGGGCGCGTGCAACGCTTGCTCGACGGCCGGCGGACCGCCGCCGCCCTGGTGACGACCCTGGTCATCGCAGCCCTTCTCGTCGCGCCGCTGGTTGCGCTCGGCATGAATCTGGCCGACGACGTGGGGCGGCTCAATGCGGCCGTCCATTCCGCCATCGAGCGCGGCCTACCCCCGCCACCCTGGCTCGACAACATCCCACTCGTGGGCACCGAGGCGAACCGCCTGTGGCTGCAGATCTCGCAGGGTCGGGCGGAACTGCGGGCAACGCTGGGCCCTTATCTGGCACCGATCCGGACTTGGGCGCTGCAGCAGGGCGCCTCGCTTCTCGGCGGCACCCTGCAAGTGGCGCTGAGCGTCTTTCTGCTGTTCTTCCTGTATCGCGACGGCGCCTACGCGGAGGCACGGTTGAAGGAAGCGATGTCGCGTCTCGGCGGGTGGCGGGCCCGGCACGTGCTCGAAGAGGGCGGCGCAACCATCAGAAGCGTCGTCAACGGCGTCGTCGGCACGGCCGTGATCCAAGGCATCCTGCTGGGCTTCAGCTTCTGGCTCGCCGGCATTCCGGGAGCGATCGTGCTCGGCGCCCTCGCCGTCATTCTCACACTCATGCCGCTCGGGCTCGCCGTGCTTTGGCTGCCTGCCGCGCTCTGGCTTCTGTCGCAGGATCAGACCGGCTGGGCGATCTTCATCCTGGTGTGGAATGGTCTCTTCGTGGGGATGCTCGACAACCTGCTGCGTCCTTACCTGATCAGCCGCGGCGCCAGGCTGCCGACAATCCTGATCTTCTTCGGGGTGCTCGGCGGCGTTCTCACCTTCGGGGTCGTCGGCGTGTTCCTCGGCCCCGTGCTGCTGGCGGTCGCCTACCGCCTGTTTCAGGACTGGGGGGCGGCGGGCGAGCAGGACGGCCGATCGGGTTAGCCCGGTTGACAAATCGCATTGTCGGCCCTGGCTCTCATCGCTTCACTTGATGCAACAGTCAGGCGGCCTAGAGCGTCCGTTCGTTGAACGGCGCGCGTGCGGAGTGCAGCTCATGAAACGCATTTCTGCTGCGAGGCTCGCGGGCGCCTTCGCTGCAATCCTGGCGGCTGCAATTGCAGGAAGGGCGCAGACCGTACCGCCCCGGGCGGAGAGGATCGCCATCGAATACGTCGAGCCGAGCGATCCGGCGCACCGGCCGCTGCGCGATCTTCTCAAGGACAATCAGGCGCTCGAGCGCGTGCGCGAGGTGCTCGTTGCGGTGCGCTGGCCGCGCACGCTGCGACTGGAACTCAAGGGCTGCGACGGCGAGGCGAACGCCTGGTACGGAGATGCAGCCGTCACCGTTTGCTACGAGTATCTCGACGACATGTGGAACAGTGCCAACTCAGCACGCCGTCCAGCGGCGATCTCACGCGAGGACGCGTTCGTCGGCCCCATGGCCGACGTATTCCTGCACGAGGCCGCCCACGCCCTGTTCGACCTGCTCAACATTCCGCTGCTCGGGCGTGAGGAGGACGCGGCCGACCAGCTGGCGGCCTATTACGTGCTGCAATTCCCGAGGGAGGTGAAACGCGGGCTGATCATCGGCGCCGCCTACGCCTATGCGAGCGAGCTGAAGGTGCGCAGCGCCCGCGACCTCACCAGGCGGAGGCTGGAGGTGGGCCGCCACATCACATATTCCGATGAACACGGCACGCCGGCGCAGCGCCTATATAATCTGCTCTGCATCGCCTACGGGTCCGACAAGGAACTGTTCGCGGACGTCGTCACGAAAGGTTTTCTGCCTGAAGAGCGGGCCGAGATCTGTGAAGACGAGTACCGGCAAATCGACCATGCTTACCGCAGCCTGATCGCGCCTCATCTCGACAGCCGCCG
>DATBIR010000031.1:0-2246 GCA_036556825.1 Beijerinckiaceae bacterium | reverse complement strand
AGCCTGACCGGCGCGTCGGAGGTCGCTTCCGACAGTTCGGCCGGCGCGGTTCTTCGCGCCGGCGCGAGGGAAGGCATCGCGGATATCGTCAGCTCGACGTGTCGGCGTTCGGGAAGAAGAGCTGCTGGCCGCCGATCTTGTAATCGGCGATCGCCTGCTGCCCCTCCGGCGAGACGAGCCAGTCGATGAAGGCCTGGCCCATGTCCTTCTTCACGTGGGGGTGCTTCGCGGGATTGACGAGGATCACGCCGTACTGGTTGAAAAGCCGCTTGTCGCCCTCCACGGAGACGACGAGGTCGCCGCGGTTCCTGAACGAAAGCCAGGTGCCGCGGTCGGCGAGCGCGTAGGCGTTCATGCCTGCGGCCGTATTGAGCGTCGGCCCCATGCCCGAGCCGGTATCGCGGTACCAGGTGCCCTTTTCCGTCGCGATGTCGATGCCTGCCTGCTTCCACAACCTGAGCTCGGCGTTGTGAGTTCCACTTCTGTCGCCGCGCGAGACGAACGGCGCGCTCGAGGCCTTGATCTTCTTGAGGGCCGCTGTGATGTCCTTGCCCCCGGCTACCTTCGCGGGATCGGATTTCGGCCCCACCAGCACGAAGTCGTTGTACATAACCGGGAAGCGCTTGACGCCGAAGCCTTCGGCAATGAATTTCTCCTCCAGCGAACGGGCATGCACGAAGACGACATCGGCATCGCCGCGCTTGCCCATGTCAAGCGATTGGCCGGTTCCGAGCGCAACCACCCTCACTTCGATTCCCGTTTTCTTCTCGAAGATCGGCAGAAGGTGCTTGAACAGGCCCGACTGCTCGGTCGAGGTGGTCGACGCGACGGTGATGAACTTCTGTGCCTGGGCGACCGGCGGCGCAGCAAGCATCGATGCCGCAAACGCTATGCCGAGCAATACTCTACGGCTCATTTCCATGGCAGCTCTCCTCTTATGAACGCTTCGGCTTCCGCCGACGCGGGCTTGGTGAAAAACCGGTCCACGGGCGCCCGCTCCACCAGGCGCCCTTGGCTCAAGAACAGAATCTCGTCTCCCAGCCGCTTCGCCTGGCCGAGGTTGTGGGTCGTCATCACGATCTTGGTGCCGCCCGCCCGGATCTGGCCGATCAGTGACTCGATGTCGCGGGTCGCGCCCGGATCGAGATTGGCGGTGGGCTCGTCGAGGAACAGCACCTCGGGTCCGAGCGCCCACGCCCGCGCCAGTGCCAGCCGCTGCTGCTCGCCGCCCGACAGTACCCGTGCCGGACGGTCCGCGATACCGGCGAGGTCCACGGCCTCGAGCACGTCGCGCGCACGCAGCTCCCGCTCGCGCGCCGATACTCCGGCGAGCTTGAGGCCGTATGCAATGTTGGCGACGGCGGAGCGGCGAAGCATCACGGGTCTCTGGAACACCATCGCCTGCCGGTTGCGTCCGTTGGCCGCCCCATGCCAGGCGACGCTGCCGTAGGTGGGATTGAGCAGGCCGTGACATAGCCGCATCAGCACGCTCTTCCCCGCGCCGTTGGGCCCGAGGATGACCGTGCGCGGGCCCGCGGTGATCTCCATGGAAACCCGGTCGATGATCGTCCGGCCGTTGACGGCAAAACACACGTTGTTCAGGACGAGTGGCAGCATCGTGCGCTCAGCCGTAGCGCCGCTGGGCGGCTTCCTTGACCCAGTACGCGGCCGCGTTCAGGGAGAGGACGAGCGTGATGAGGATGATCCCGAGGCCCAGCGCGAGCGGGAGATCGCCCTTGCTGGTTTCGAGCGCGATCGCGGTTGTCATGACGCGCGTGACGCCGTCGATATTGCCGCCCACGATGATCACGGCGCCGACCTCCGCAGCGGCGCGGCCGAATCCCGCCAGCACGATCGTCACCAGCGAGAATCGCGTGTCCCACAGCAGGGTGAGCGCGGATGCCGCCGGACCGGCTCCGAGAGAGCGCAGCTGCTCGCGGTATTCCTGCCACGTGTCCTCGATCACCTGGCGCGACAGCGCCGCCACGATGGGCGCGATCAGGATCGTCTGCGCGATGATCATCGCGCCGGGCGTGAATAGGATGCCGAACTCGCCGAGCGGACCGGCCCGGGACAACATCAGGTACACGATAAGACCGACCACCACCGGGGGCAGGCCCATGAGCGCGTTCAACAGCACTATCAGCGCGCGGCGGCCAGGAAAGCGCCCGACTGCAATTGCCGCACCGAGCGGCAAGCCGATCAGGCTCGCGAGAAGCACCGCCGTGAGGCTCACACGCAGCGAC
>DATBIR010000030.1:0-2444 GCA_036556825.1 Beijerinckiaceae bacterium | reverse complement strand
TGACGGTCATCGGCGAACAGGCCGTGGATGTAGGTGCCGATCACCCTTCCGTCGACCGAGATCGCGCCCTCGGCCGAGCCATTGGCGAGTTGCGCGAAGGGCCGCGCGCGCGCCTGGCCTTCGGTCACGCCCATATGCATCTCGTAGCCGGCAAACGGTACGCCGTCATAGCTCGTCCCTTCGGTTGCCTCGAGCCGCTTCTCTCCGGTCAGCGTGGTCTCGACGTCGAGCAGGCCGAGGCCCTGCGCCGTTGCCGCCGTTCCCTCGATGCCGTCAGGATCGTGGATGGCGCGGCCGAGCATCTGATAGCCGCCGCATAGCCCGAGCACCGCGCCGCCGCGGCGTAAATGCGCGGCGATGTCGATATCGAAGCCGGCCTCCCTGAACGCGGCGAGATCGGCGATGGTCGCCTTGGAGCCCGGCAGGATGACGAGGTCCGCGTCGCCGGGCAGCGCGCGACCCGGACGCACGCGCACGAGATCGACATTCGGCTCGGCGTCGAGCGGATCGAGATCGTCGAAATTGGCGATATGCGGCAGGACGGGAACGGCGATCCTGACCTTCGCATCGGGCTTGGCGCTCGGGGCGGCGTCGAGCGCCAGCGCATCCTCGGCCGGCAGCAGGCGGGCCTCGGCCAAGAACGGAATGAGGCCGAGCGCCTGCCACTCCGTGGCCGCCGCGATCAGCTCCATGCCCCGGGCAAATAGGGCTGGATCGCCACGGAATTTGTTGACCAGGAAACCTTTGATGAGCGCAGCATCGTCGGCCTCGATCACCGCCTTGGTGCCGACCAGGCTCGCGATCACGCCGCCGCGGTCGATATCGCCGATCAGCACCACCGGCAGGTCGGCGGCGCGGGCGAAGCCCATGTTGGCGATGTCGTTGGCGCGCAGATTGATCTCGGACGCACTCCCCGCGCCTTCGACCAGCACGACATCGGCGTCGGCTTTGAGCTTGGCAAAGCTGTCCAGCACGAACGGCATCAGTTCGGGTTTGACCTGCTGAAATTCCGCGGCACTCGCGCGGCCATAGACCTTGCCTTGCACCACGAGCTGCGCGCCCACTTCGCTCTGCGGCTTGAGCAGCACCGGGTTCATGTGCACGCTCGGGCTGACGCGGGCGGCGCGCGCCTGCAGCGCCTGCGCCCGGCCGATCTCGCCGCCGTCTTCGGTGACCGCGGCATTGTTCGACATGTTCTGCGGCTTGAACGGCCGCACCTTCAGCCCGCGCGTGGCGAGCGCCCGGGCGAGACCGGCGACGATCAGCGACTTGCCGACATCGGAGCCGGTGCCCTGGAACATGATGGCCTTGGCGGCCACGGCCTAGAACTCGATGCCTTGTTGCGCCTTCACCCCGGCGGCGAAGTGGTGCTTGACCAGCGTCATGTCGGTGACGAGGTCGGCGGCGTCGATCAGCTCTGGTTTGGCGTTCCGCCCCGTGACCACGACATGGAGATCGGGCCGGCGAGCGTTCAGTGCGGCGAGCACCGCGGCGAGCTCGAGATAGTCGTAGCGGAGCGCGATGTTGAGCTCATCGAGAATGACCAGCGCGAAGCTCGGGTCGGCCATCAGCTCTTCAGCTTTGCCGAAGGCGCGCTCGGCGGCGGCGACATCGCGGGCGCGATCCTGAGTTTCCCAGGTAAAGCCCTCGCCCATGGTGTGCCAGGACACCTGATCGCCGAACTTGGCGAGCGCGTCGCGCTCGGCGGTATGCCACGCGCCCTTGATGAACTGCACCACGCCGACCCGCTTGCCGCGGCCGAGCATGCGCAACGCCAGCCCGAACGCTGCCGTCGATTTGCCTTTGCCGGTGCCGGTATGGACGATGAGCAGGCCTTTCTCGATGGTCTTACCGGCCACCTCCTGGTCCTGCACCGCCTTGCGCTTGGCCATCTTGGCGCGATGGCGTTCGGCGTCTTTATCGTCGACTGCTTTGCTCATGGGCTTTTCACCGCAACCGGCACACCGGCAACCATCATGATCACGCGCTGTGCCTGCGCCGCCAATTTTTGATTGAGCGTGCCTTGCAGGTCGCGGAACCGGCGCGCCAAGACATTGTCGGGCACGATGCCGAGCCCGACCTCGTTGGAGACGGCCACGGTCGGCCCGGTTCTGGCCGCCAGCGCGTCCAGCAATCTCGCCGTCTCGGTTTCGATGTCGAGTTCCAACTGCATCGCATTGGAAAGCCACAGCGTCAGGCAATCGACCAACACGGCTGTGCCGGCAGGCGTCGCCTCGAGCGCGCCGGCAAGATCATGCGGCGCTTCCACGGTCTGCCATGCGGCATCGCGTCTTGCTCTATGTGCGGCAATCCGCTCGGCCATCTCGTCGTCTCCAGCCTCGGCGGTCGCCAGGTAGATCCAAGGCGGCGGATAGGTGGCGATCAGCCACTCGGCGTAGCGGCTCTTGCCCGAGCGCGCGCCGCCGAGCACCAGCGTCAACAGT
>DATBIR010000029.1:0-19696 GCA_036556825.1 Beijerinckiaceae bacterium | reverse complement strand
GCGCCGCGGCGCTGGCACGTGCATGCCCTCGCGGTGCGGCCCGAATACCGCCGCCACGGGCTCGGCACGCGCCTCCTGCGCATCGCCGACGCCCTGGCCTTCGAGGACGGGGTGACCGAGACCAGCCTCACCGTCGCCGAGGCCAACGAGCCGGCCCGCCGCCTCTACGACCGCGAAGGCTACCGCGAGGTGGCGCGCGAGCCCGTCGCGCCGCATCCGCAATTGAACATCAGCGGCAGCTGGCTTTTCATGCTACGCCCCGTCGTTGCCAATTTCTGAGCAGCGATCTTCCAGCAATGAGAGGGCCGGATCCGCGTCCGGCCGCGACAAGCGAGGACAGTCATGGCCGACACCTACGATGTGATCGTCATCGGCGCCGGGCCGGGAGGCTACGTCGCGGCCATCCGGGCGGCGCAGCTCGGCCTCAAGACCGCCGTCGTCGACCGCGAGCATCTCGGCGGCATCTGCCTGAACTGGGGCTGCATCCCGACCAAGGCGCTGCTGCGCTCGGCGGAGATCTACCACTATATGGAGCACGCCAAGGACTACGGCCTGTCGGCGGACAAGATCGGCTTCGACGCGGCCGCCATCGTCAAGCGCTCGCGCGGCGTGTCCGAGCGGCTCAGCACCGGCGTCGGCTTCCTGCTCAAGAAGAACAAGGTCGAGGTGATCTGGGGCGAGGCGAAGCTCGAGGCGCCCGGCAAGGTCACGGTCGCCGCCGCGACGCGCTCCGTGCAGGGCCCGCCCGTGCCGGCGCCGAAAGGCGCGCTCGGGGCGGGAACCTATCAGGCCAAGCACGTCATCATCGCCACCGGCGCGCGCCCGCGCGTGCTGCCCGGCATCGAGCCCGACAAGAAGCTGATCTGGACCTATTTCGAGGCGATGGTGCCCGACCGCATGCCGAAGTCGCTGGTCGTGATCGGCTCCGGTGCCATCGGCATCGAGTTCGCCTCCTTCTACCGCACCATGGGAGCCGAGGTGACGGTGGTCGAGGTGCTGCCGCAGATCCTGCCGGTCGAGGACGCGGAGATCGCCGGCCTGGCGCGCAAGCGCTTCGAGAAGCAGGGCATCAAGATCTTCACCGGCGCCAAGGTGACGGCAGTCGAGAAGGGCGCCGATTCCGTGACGGCGACGGTCGACGACGGCAAGGGCGGCATCCAGAAGATCACCGCCGAGCGGCTGATCTCCGCCGTCGGCGTGGTCGGCAATGTCGAGAATCTCGGTCTCGAGAAGCTGGGCGTGAAGATCGAGCGCGGCACCATCGTGACCGACGGCGTCGGGCGCACCAACGTGCCCGGCGTCTACGCCATCGGCGACGTCGCCGGCCCGCCGATGCTGGCGCACAAGGCCGAGCATGAGGGGGTGATCTGCGTCGAGGCGATCAAGGGCCTGCATCCGCATCCGATGGACAAGAACAAGATCCCCGGCTGCACCTACTGCAACCCGCAGGTGGCGAGCGTCGGGCTCACGGAGGCCAGGGCCAAGGAGCAGGGCTTCGACATCCGCGTCGGCCGCTTTCCGTTCGTCGGCAACGGCAAGGCGATCGCCCTCGGCGAGCCGGACGGCCTGGTCAAGACCATCTTCGACAAGAAGACCGGTCAGCTGCTCGGCGCCCACATGGTCGGCGCCGAGGTCACCGAGCTGGTCCAGGGCTTCGTCATCGCCATGAATCTCGAGACCACCGAGGAGGACCTGATCCACGCGGTGTTCCCGCACCCGACGCTGTCGGAGATGATGCACGAGAGCGTGCTCGACGCGTACGGGCGCGTCATCCACATGTGAGAGGGCGCGCCAGCCCTCCTGCAACGAAAGGCGACCTTGGCCGTTGTCGTCGGCGAACCGCTTTGGAGGGAACATGGACGCGACCACCTACGGGGCCCTGGGACAGCCGGGCGTCGGCTTCTTCATGGCGCTGATCGTCGGCGCCCTGGCCGGTTGGCTGGCCGAGAAGCTGACCCGGTCGGACCACGGGCTTTTCACCAACATCCTGATGGGCATCATCGGCGCCGTCGTGGGCAACTTCCTGCTGCGCCTCATCGGCTTCGGCCCGGCCATCGGCTTCTGGGCCAACCTGATCGCCGCGACCATCGGCGCCGTCCTCGTCATCACGGTCTACCGGGCAATCAGGGGCCGCCGGCCGAGCTATTAGCCCGGTTCGTGGAGCGGGACGCATGCCTGCCCGCGCGGCAGGCGGTTTGCGCACGCGGCCGGGAGCGCTTAATTCACTGGAAAGCGGCCAGGAGTAGTCCTGACGCCGTCCGGTAACCCTTGCATGGCCCTCGTTCTCGATCTTCTCAACGGCGACCCTCGCCCGCGCCATCCCGAAAAGGCGCATCGCCCCGACCAGCCGGTGCAGCGCAAGCCCGACTGGATCCGCGTCAAGGCGCCCGGCTCGCCGCAATGGGCCGAGACGCACCGCATCGTGCGCGAGAACAACCTCGTCACCGTGTGCGAGGAGGCGGGCTGCCCCAACATCGGCGAGTGCTGGGAGAAGAAGCACGCCACCTTCATGATCATGGGCGACACGTGCACCCGCGCCTGCGCCTTCTGCAACGTCAAGACCGGGCTGCCGCAGCCGCTCGACGCCGCCGAGCCCGAGCACGTGGCGAGCGCCGTCGCAAAACTCGGGCTGTCGCATGTGGTCGTCACGTCGGTCGACCGCGACGACCTCGGCGACGGCGGCGCACGGCATTTCGCCGACGTGATCGGCGCCATCCGGGCCCGCTCGCCCGGCACGACGATCGAGGTGCTCACGCCGGATTTCCTGCGCAAGGACGGCGCCCTCGAGATCGTCGTCGCGGCGCGCCCCGACGTGTTCAACCACAATCTCGAAACGGTGCCGTCGAAATACCTGACCGTGCGGCCCGGCGCGCGCTACTTCCACTCCATCCGCCTGCTGCAGCGCGTGAAGGAGATCGACCCGACCCTGTTCACCAAGTCGGGCATCATGGTCGGCCTCGGCGAGGAACGTAACGAGGTGCTGCAGCTGATGGACGACCTGCGCTCGGCCGACGTCGACTTCCTCACCATCGGCCAGTATCTGCAGCCGACCAAAAAACATCACCAGGTCGTGCGCTTCGTGCCGCCGGACGAGTTCAAGGGCTACGAGACGACCGCCTACGCGAAGGGATTTTTGCTCGTGTCGGCGACGCCGCTGACGCGCTCGTCGCATCATGCCGGCGAAGATTTCGCGCGCCTGAAGGCCGCCCGCCTGAACAAGCTCGGGCGCTGACGCGGCGATGCCGTCGTTCCGCACAACGCGGCGCGTGCGTCATTCGCCCGTGCAGATGTTCCAGCTCGTCGCCGACGTCGAGAAATACCCCGAATTCCTGCCGCTGTGCGAAGAGCTGCGCATCCGCCGGCGCGTGCAGAGCGGGGAGGGCGGCATCGAGACGCTCGTCGCCGAGATGAGCGTCGGCTACAAGGCCATCCGCGAGACCTTCACGACGCGCGTCACCCTCGACGAGCCGCGCCTGCGCATCCAGGTCGAATATGTCGAGGGGCCGTTCAGCTTCCTGGAGAACCGCTGGACCTTCAAGCCCGATCCGCTCGGCTGCCTGGTCGAGTTCTACATCACCTACGAGTTCAAGAGCCGCATGCTCGGCCTGGTGATGGGCTCGATGTTCGACCGCGCCTTCCGCAAATTCGCGGAGGCCTTCGAGGAGCGCGCCGACAAGATCTACGGCCGCGCCGAGGCGGCGCACGCGTGACGCGTCATCGCCCTGCGTTGTCATGGCCGGGCTTGTCCCGGCCATCCCGATCGGAAAGGCAGAGCCCTTCGTATCGAGATCACCGGCACAAGGCCGGTGATGACAGCGACCGGAGTGGTTTGTGCGGCCATCGTCCACAGCGCCTGCGCAGGGCGGAGTTGTCGGCGCCTTCGAATCGCATAATTTCGGCCGCACGGCGCGTGCCTCAGCCGGCAGGCCTGATCACTCTCGACCGGCGAGCGAGACAAGCGGGACGACCCCGCCCGCGCCGCTAACCCTTCTTAGCCGCGTGCTCCAGCAGCGCGAGCGCATCCTCGACGGCGCGGGCGCGGACGACGGTGCGGCCGAGATCGCCGTAGCGGCGCTCCAGATGCGCCGTCGGGCGGCCGGTCGCGGCGAGCGCGAAATGCACGAGTCCGACCGGTTTCGTCGCGGTCGCGCCGCCCGGGCCGGCGATGCCGGTGACCGCCACCGCCACGTCGGCGCGCGAGCGCGCCAGCGCGCCTTCGGCCATGGCGCGCGCCACCGGCTCGCTGACGGCGCCGTGCGCGTCGAGCAACTCGCCCGGCACGCCGAGCATGTCGCGCTTGGCCTCGTTGGAATAGGTGACGAAGCCGCGCTCGACGACGGCGGACGAGCCGGGGATCTCGGTGAGCAGGCCGGCGACCAGCCCGCCCGTGCAGGATTCGGCGGTGGCGATGCGCATCCCCTGCGCCTCGCAGCGCCTGAGCAGCGCGGCGGCGCGCTCGAGCAGGGCAGGGGAGACGGTCACGGCTGCCTCGCGGGCAGGCGGATCGTCGCCACCGCCTGGGCGGCGAGGCCCTCGCCGCGGCCGATGAAACCGAGCTTTTCGGTGGTCGTCGCCTTGATCGAGACGCAGTCGCGATCGATCGCCGCGATCGTGGCGATGCGCGCGCGCATGGCGTCGCGATGCGGGCCGAGGCGCGGCGCCTCGCACAGCACGGTCACGTCGAGATGGTCGATCAAGCCGCCGCGCGCGCGGACGCGCGCGACGGCGGAGGCGAGGAAGCGGTCGGACGAGGCGCCGCGCCACGCTGCCTCGCCCGGCGGAAAATGCACGCCGATATCGCCGTCGCCGAGGGCGCCGAGCAGCGCGTCGGTGAGCGCGTGCAGGACAACGTCGCCATCGGAATGGGCGGCGACTCCACGCTCGTGGGCGATGCGAAGGCCGCCCAGCCAGACATGGTCGCCCGGGGCGAAGGCATGCACGTCGAAGCCGGTGCCGACGCGCGTGACATAGAGCGGCGCGGCGCCGCCGAGGCGGCGCTCGGCCTCGGCGAAATCGGCCTCGCGCGTCAGCTTGATGTTGTCGGGGTCGCCGGCGAAGACGGTGACGCGCAGGCCGGCCCATTCGGCGAGGGCGCCGTCGTCGGTGAATGTGTCAAGGCCGGCTGCCGCGGCGGCGCGATGGGCCTCGAGCAACGCGTCGAAGGAAAAGGCCTGTGGCGTCTGGATCGCCTGCAAGGCCTCGCGCGGCGGCGTCTCGCGCACGCGGCCGCCGGCGTCGACGATCTTGATCGTGTCGGTGACCGCGACGCCCGGCACGGCAGCGCCATGCGCCCGGCCGGCGGCGATGGCGCGCTCGATCAGCGCCGGGCCCGCAAAAGGCCGGGCGGCGTCGTGGACGAGGATCAGCGACGGACAGGGCCGCTCCCGGGCGAGGGCTTCGAGGCCCTGCCGCACCGAGCCCTGGCGGGTAGCGCCTCCGGGCACGGGCGGCGGCAGCCGGGCCGTCGATTCGGCCGGCAGCCCCGCCAGGGCGTTCTCGAAATGATCGCGATCGTCCGGGCCGACGACGGCCTGGACCCGGTCGACGCCGGGATGCGACAAAAAGACCGCGAGGACCCGATTCAAGGCGGACCGGCCCGCCAGCGGGCGAAATTGCTTCGGAATCCCGCCTCCGGCCCGCGATCCGCGCCCCGCCGCAACGATAATCGCCGCCACTGACATCGGTTTTCTCGGGACCCCCACGACCGGCGTCGCCCTCGATAAGCTTTCGTTTTGACGAACGCAAACCGAACGTGCTTGCCTTGGGAGCACTTTTGGCTAGTTATTAGGCAGAATGATAATTGATGATAATTTAGGCGAGCGCGCGCCGGACATTGGACAGATTTCCTTGGGCGGCCAAGCAGTTCTCGCTCCCCTGTCGGGGGTCACGGACGTTGTTTTCCGGCGCATCGCCAGACGCTTCGGGGCCGCCCTCGTGGTCTCCGAGATGGTCGCCTCGGACGAGTTCGTGCTCGGCTCCGAAGAGGCCCGGCTGCGTGCCGAAGGCGAAGGCATCACCCCGCATGTGGTGCAGCTCGCCGGCTGCGACGCCGGCTGGATGGGCGAGGCGGCGCGCCTCGCCGAAGCGTCCGGAGCCGACCTGATCGACATCAACATGGGCTGCCCCGCCAAGCGCGTGACCGGCGGCTATGCCGGCTCGGCGCTGATGCGCGACCTCGACCATGCCTCCCGCATCATCGCGGCGGTGGTCGCGGCGGTCCGCTGCCCGGTCACCGTCAAGATGCGCCTCGGCTGGGACCACGGCAGCATCAACGCGCCGGAGCTGGCGCGCCGCGCCGCGGGGCTCGGCGCGGCCGCCGTCACGGTCCACGGCCGCACGCGGCAGCAGTTCTACAAGGGCAAGGCCGACTGGGCCGCGATCGCCCCGGTCGCCGCGGCGGTCGCGATCCCGGTCATCGCCAACGGCGATATCGGCTCGGCGGCCGAGGCGCGGCACTGCCTGGCGCGATCCGGCGCGGCGGCCGTGATGGTCGGGCGCGCCGCCATGGGACGGCCGTGGCTGGTCGGCGAGATCGCCGCCGAGCTGCGCGGCGGGCCGGCAACCGAGCCGACGCCCGCCGAGAAGACGGCGGCGGCCATCGAGCATTACGAAGGCCTGCTCGCGCTGTACGGCCGCGACGTCGGCCTGCGCCACGCGCGCAAGCATCTCGCCGCATACGCGGACGAGGCCGCGCGCCGCGGCTTCGGGCTCGATCGCGACGCGCGCATGCGTCTCGTCACAAGCGAGACGCCGCGCGAGGTGGGCGCGCTGCTCGAGCGCCTTTACGCGTCGGCGCGGCTGCCCGCCGGCGCAAGTCCCCTGAAGGAGGCGGCATGAAAGCCGTGGCCGGCGATCTGGTGGTGAATGCGCTGCCGTTGCCGGTGCTGACGATCGGCCAGCAGGGCGAGATCCTGCACGCCAACACGGCGGCCGAGGCGTTCTTCGACCACAGCCTGCGCCTCATGCAGCGCCAGCGGCTGCACGACATCATCCCGTTCGGCTCGCCGGTGATCTCGCTGATCGACGAAGTGCGCCGGCGCGGCGCCAGCGTGAGCGAATACCGCGTCGATCTCGGCAGCCCGCGCGTCGGCGCCGAACGGATCGTCGACGTCTTCGCGACGCCCCTCGGCGACAGCAGCGACGCGGTCGTGCTGATGCTGCAGGAGCGCACCATCGCCGACAAGATGAACCGTCAGCTCACGCATCGCAGCGCGGCGCGTTCGATCACCGCCCTCGGGGCCATGCTGGCGCACGAGATCAAGAACCCGCTGTCCGGCATCCGCGGCGCCGCCCAGCTGCTCGAGCAGGCGGCCGACGACAACGACCGCATGCTGACGCGCCTGATCTGCGACGAGGCCGACCGCATCGTGAAGCTCGTCGAACGCGTCGAGCTGTTCGGCGACGAGCGGCCGGTCGAGCGCGGCCCGGTCAACGTCCACGGCGTGCTCGGCCAGGTCAAGCGCCTGGCGGAATCGGGCTTCGCCCGTCACATCCGCTTCATCGAGACCTACGATCCGTCGCTGCCGCCGGTCCTCGGCAACCGCGACCAGCTGATCCAGGTGTTCCTGAACCTCGTCAAGAACGCCGCCGAGGCGATCGGGGCGGACGCGTCGATGGGCGAGATCGAGCTGTCGACCGCCTTCCGCACGGGCGTGCGCCTGCAGGTGCCCGGCTCGCGCGAGCGCGTCAGCCTGCCGATCGAGCTGAGCGTGCGCGACAACGGCCCCGGCGTGCCGACCGAGCTGTTGCCCGACCTGTTCGACCCGTTCGTGACCACCAAGGCGCAGGGGAGTGGCCTCGGACTTGCTTTGGTTGCCAAGATCGTCGGCGATCACGGCGGGGTTGTCGAATGCGATCCCGCGCCGCGACGCACGACGTTCCGCGTCCTTCTCCCCATGTCGAGCCCGCGCGACGGGCGCGAAGCCGAAACCTGAGGACTCCATGCCGAGCGGCCACATTCTCCTCGCCGACGACGATCCGGCCATCCGGACCGTGCTCAACCAGGCCCTGTCCCGTGCCGGATACGACGTCCGGTCGACGGGAAACGCCGCCACCCTCTGGCGCTGGGTGGCGCAAGGCGACGGCGACCTCGTCATCACCGACGTGGTGATGCCCGACGAGAACGCGTTCGACCTCCTGCCGCGCATCAAGCGCGTGCGGCCGGAGCTGCCGATCATCGTCATGAGCGCGCAGAACACGTTCATGACGGCCATCCGCGCGTCCGAACGCGGCGCCTACGAATACCTGCCGAAGCCGTTCGACCTGAAGGAGCTGGTGGCCATCGTCGGCCGCGCGCTGTCGCGGCCGCGCGGTCCGGCGGCGGCCAACGGACCGATCGAAGGCGAGGACATTCCGCTCGTCGGGCGCTCGCCCGCCATGCAGGAAATCTATCGCGCGCTCGCCCGGCTCATGCCGACCGACCTGACCGTGATGATCACCGGCGAGTCGGGCACCGGCAAGGAACTCGTCGCCCGCGCGCTGCACGATTACGGCAAGCGGCGGAGCGGGCCGTTCGTGGCCGTCAACATGGCGGCAATCCCGCGCGAGCTGATCGAATCGGAACTGTTCGGGCACGAGAAAGGCGCCTTCACGGGCGCGACCGCGCGCAGCGCCGGCCGCTTCGAGCAGGCCGAAGGCGGCACCCTGTTTCTCGACGAGATCGGCGACATGCCGATGGAAGCGCAGACGCGGCTCCTGCGCGTGCTGCAGCAGGGCGAATACACGACCGTCGGCGGCCGCGTGCCGATCAAGACCAACGTGCGCATCATCGCCGCCACCAACAAGGACCTGCGCATCTCGATCCAGCAGGGCCTGTTTCGCGAGGACCTGTTCTTCCGGCTCAACGTGGTGCCGCTGCGCCTGCCGCCGCTGCGCGAACGCAGCGAGGACGTTCCCGATCTCGTCCGCCACTTCTTCGGCCTGGTCGAGAAGGAGGGGCTCAGCCGCAAGCAGCTGGACGGCGAGGCCATGGACCGGCTCAAGCGCTACCGCTGGCCCGGCAATGTGCGCGAGCTGGAGAATCTGGTGCGGCGCCTCGCGGCGCTCTATCCGCAGGAAACGATCACGGGGCCGATCGTCGACGGTGAGCTCGATGCCGCACCGGCGCCGATCGCCTTGCCATCCGGCCAGGCGCCGCAAGCCGACGAGGGCCTCGCCGGTGCGGTGGAGCGGCACCTGACGCAGTATTTCGCCGACTTCAAAGACGGTCTGCCGCCGCCCGGACTTTATCATCGCATCCTGCGCGAGGTTGAGGGACCGCTCATCGGAGCCGCGTTGGCGGCGACGCGCGGCAACCAGATCCGCGCCGCCGAACTGCTCGGCGTGAACAGGAACACCTTGCGCAAGAAGGTGCGCGATCTCGATCTGCAGGTGATTCGAAGCGGACGCTGAACATTGCTTGCCAAATTCAAACCGGGCGTTGAAAACTCCGCTCCTTGGGTAGACTCGCCTTGGAAATGTATTATTTTCACCACAGTGTTGTGATGATGCACCACGCTCAAGGGGCATAGGCGCAGCGGCGCGAGCCGCGGAGCTCATTTCTTGAACGATTCGGACCATCGACCAGCGGGCGCGACGATAGCCGCGGACAGACGGCGTGGACCGGGATGGCTGGGCACGATTTCCGTGGCGGCCGCCCTGGCGTCGGCGCTCGCGACCTTCCTCGTCCTCGGCGGCATGACACCGATCCTGCCGACGCACGACGTCGTCGTCTGGGTGCTCCTGTTCAACGTCCTGCTGGTCCTCGTCCTGATCGGCATCGTCGCCTGGGAAGCCAGGACGCTGGTGATGGCGCGGCGCGCCGGCGCGGCCGCCTCGGGCCTGCATGTGCGCATCGTCGGACTGTTCAGCCTCGTGGCGGTGTTGCCGGCCATCCTCGTGGCGGTGGTGGCGACGATGACGCTCGACCGCGGCCTCGATCCCTGGTTCACCAGCTCGATCAAGGTGATGATGTCGAACACCGTCGAGATCGCCAGGAGCTACCGCGACTCGCAATGCCGGACGATCGCGCGCGAAACCAACCTGATGGCCGCCGACCTCGATCGCGCCCGCGCCCTGTTCGACGCCGACCGCAGGCTGTTCCGCGAGTTCATGACCTCGCGCGCCACCTTCCTCGGCTTTCCCCTGACCATGCTCCTCGAAGCCAACGGGACGCCGGTCGAGAAGATCGAGTTGCGCAGCCTCGAGAACGTGTCGCCGCTCAGCGAGGCCGACGCGCGCGACGTGGGCGAGACCGATGCGCTCTGCCTTATCCCGCGCGGCGGCAACGTGTTCCGCGCGGCGGTCAAACTGAAGGCGCATGACGGGCGCATCCTGTTCGTTGCCCGGCCGGTCGATCCGCGCTCGATCGAGTTCGTGCCGGCGGCGGAGGCGGGCGTCGCCTATTACCAGATCCTCGAGCAGAAGAAGCTCGGCATCCAGATCGCCTTTGCGTCGATGTTCGCGCTGGTGGCGCTGATCGTGCTGTTGTCCGCCGTGTGGTTCGGCCTCAACTTCGCCAACCGCCTCGTTGCGCCGATCCGGCGACTCATTCATGCCACGGACCAGGTCGCGACCGGCAACTTCTATGTGCAGGTGCCGATCCGGCGTGACGAGGGCGACCTCGCGCATCTCGGCGAGACCTTCAACAAGATGACATCGGAGCTGCGCCACCAACACGACGACCTGACTGCCGCGAGCGACCTGATGGACCGCCGGCGCCGGTTCACGGAAGCGGTGCTGTCCGGCGTCTCGGCGGGCGTGATCGGCATCGACGCGCGCGGCCAGATCACGATCGTCAACCCGTCGGCGGAGGCGCTGCTCAGCGCCGCACGCACCGACGTGGTCGGATCATCCATCGACACGCTGCTGCCGGAGATCGGGCCGCTCATCGAAGAGGCGAAATCGACGCGGCAGCGCCTCATTCAGCAGCAGGTCCTGATTTCCAGAAACGGCCGCGAGCGCACGCTCAACGTGCGCGTGACGAGCGAACAGGCCAAAGGCGAGGAAAAGGGCTTCGTCGTCACGCTCGACGACATCACCGACCTGGTGTCGGCGCAGCGCACGTCGGCGTGGGCGGACGTGGCGCGGCGCATCGCCCACGAAATCAAGAACCCGCTGACGCCGATCCAGCTTTCGGCGGAACGCATCCGGCGCAAATACGGCAAGGTGATCACGAGCGATCGCGAGGTGTTCGATCAATGCACGGACACGATCGTGCGGCAGGTCGACGACATCAAGCGCATGGTCGACGAGTTCTCGTCCTTCGCGCGCATGCCCAAGCCGAAGATGGGCGACGAAGACGTGGTCGACACCATCCGGCAGGTGGTCTTCATGATGCGCATCGCCCATCCGGACCTCAACTTCAGCGACGAGATGCCGACGACGCCGATCCACGCGCGCTTCGACCGCCGGCTGCTGTCGCAGGCCGTCACCAACATCGTCAAGAACGCAACCGAAGCGATCGCCGCGGTTCCGGAGGACGAGCGCGGACAAGGCGAAATCCGCGTGTCGGTGCGCAAGGACACCGACGCTACGGTGGTGATCGAGATTACCGATAACGGCAAGGGTTTCCCGGCGGAAGGACGCCAGCGCCTGCTCGAGCCGTATATGACCACACGCGAGGGCGGCACGGGCCTGGGCCTGGCGATCGTCAGCAAGATTTTCGAAGAGCATGGGGGCGGCATCGAACTGGCCGACAACCCGGACGGGCGCGGCGGACGCGTGCGCCTGTGGTTCTCGTCCGGCGAGGGGGAAGGCCAGACCGAGAACGCCTCAACAACCACGCATGAACCTCGTAGGGCAAGCGCATGAGCGCCGACATCTTGATCGTTGACGACGAAGCCGACATCCGCGAACTCGTGGCCGGCATCCTTGATGACGAAGGCCACCGCACGCGCACGGCGGGCACCTCCGACGAGGCCCTGGCCTCGATCGAGGGGCGCCGGCCGCACCTCGTCTTTCTCGACATCTGGCTGCAGGGAAGCCGCCTCGACGGGCTGCAGGTGCTGGACGTCGTCAAGAGTCAGAACCCGGACCTGCCGGTCGTGATGATCTCCGGCCACGGCAACATCGAGACCGCGGTGTCGGCGATCAAGGCCGGCGCCTACGACTTCATCGAGAAGCCGTTCAAGGCGGATCGCCTCGTGCTCGTCGCCGAGCGGGCGCTCGAGGCGTCGCGCCTCAAGCGCGAGGTGCGCGATCTCAAGGCGCGCTCCGTGCAGGCGAGCCGCATCGCCGGCCATTCGGCCGCCATGAACAGCCTGCGCCAGACCATCGAGCGCGTGGCGCCCACCAACGCCCGCATCCTCGTGACCGGCGCGCCCGGCTCGGGCAAGGAACTCACGGCGCGCACGCTGCACGCCGCCTCGACCCGCGCCAACGGCCCCTTCGTCGTCATCAACGCCGCCACGATCACGCCCGACACTATGGAAGCCGAGCTGTTCGGCATCGAGGGCGGCGACGAGAAGGGCCGCCGCATCGGCGCGCTCGAGGAGGCGCATGGCGGGACGCTGTATATCGACGAGATCGCCGACATGCCGCGGGAGACGCAGAACCGCATCCTGCGGGTGCTGGTCGACCAGAACTTCCAGCGCGTCGGCGGCAGCACGCGCGTCCATGTCGACGTGCGCATCATCTCCTCGTCGAGCCGCGATCTCGCCGCCGAGATCGCCGCCGGCCGGTTCCGCGAAGACCTGTTCCACCGCCTGAGCGTCGTGCCGATCCGGGTTCCGTCCCTGTCGGAGCACCGCGAGGACGTGCCCGAGCTGATCGGCTTCTTCATGGATCAGATCTCGGCCGCCACCGGCCTGCCCAAGCGCCGCATCGCCGACGACGCCATGGCCGTCCTGCAGTCGCACGACTGGCCCGGCAACGTCCGTCAGCTGCGCAACAACGTCGAGCGCCTCCTGATCCTGGCCACCGGCGATGCCGACGCGGAGATCACGGCCGACAAGCTGCCCTCGGAAGTCGGCGCGCTGGTTCCGACGACGCCGAACGGCGCAGGGGGCGAGAAGCTGATGGGCCTGCCGCTGCGCGACGCCCGCGAAATCTTCGAGCGCGAGTATCTGGTGGCGCAGATCGCCCGCTTCAGCGGGAACATCTCGCGGACGGCCGAGTTCATCGGCATGGAGCGCTCGGCGCTGCACCGGAAACTGAAATCGCTCGGAATCGGAGCCTGAACCGGCTTTTTGCGAAAAGATTGGGCGAGCGTGGCCTTCGCCCCTCTTGCGAAAAGCCAGGCTTCACCGTGTAATGATCGGGCCGGCCAGGGCCGCGCGTGCGCGGACGATCAACCATGGGGCGGCCCGTGCCAAGACCGGCGGCAACGGGCCGGCGAGGCAACTTCGATGGCGAGCGATCGCGCGCAAAATCTCCAGGACACGTTCCTCAATCATGTCCGCAAGAACAAGATCCCGCTCACGATCTTTCTCGTCAACGGCGTGAAGCTTCAGGGCGTGGTGACCTGGTTCGACAATTTCTGTGTGCTTCTGCGCCGGGACGGACATTCGCAACTCGTCTACAAACACGCGATCTCGACCATCATGCCCGGGCATCCGGTGCAGCTGTTCGAGCAGGACGAGGCGGCCGAAAAGGCGTGACGGAACCTCGGTCTCCAGGCGAAGAGCGCCTGCAAAGACTGGCGGAGCCGGAGAAAGACGTCGCGGCGGGTACCCGCACGCTGGTGATCGGCCCCTATCTGACACGACGGCGGCGCGCGCGCGCCGATCTGCCCGACGAGGCGGTTTCCAATCCGCGACCAGCGCAGGCGCGCCTCGAAGAAGCGGTCGGCCTCGCCAGGGCGATCGACCTCGACGTGGCGGGGTCGACGACCGTGACGCTCGGCGCGCTGCGGCCGGCCACCTATCTCGGCAAGGGCAAGGTCGAGGAGGTCGCCGCCTGGGTGAAGGCCGAGAATGTCGGCCTCGTCGTGATGGACTGCGCCCTGAGCCCGGTGCAGCAGCGCAACCTCGAGAAGGAATGGGGCGCCAAGGTCATCGATCGCACCGGCCTGATCCTGGAAATCTTCGGCCGGCGGGCGCACACGCGCGAAGGTTCGCTCCAGGTCGAGCTGGCGCATCTGTCGTATCAGAAGAGCCGCCTGGTGCGGTCGTGGACCCATCTCGAGCGGCAGCGGGGCGGCTTCGGCTTTCTCGGCGGTCCCGGCGAGACCCAGATCGAGGCGGACCGGCGTCTCATCCAGGAGCGCATGACGCGCATCGAGCGCGACCTCGAAAGCGTGACGCAGACCCGGGCGCTGCACCGGGCGAGCCGGCGGCGGGTGCCGTATCCGATCGTCGCCCTGGTCGGCTACACCAATGCCGGCAAGTCGACGCTGTTCAACCGCCTCACGGCGGCCGGCGTGCTGGCCGAGAACATGCTGTTTGCGACCCTCGACCCGACCTCGCGGGCGATCAAGCTGCCGCATGGCGAAAACGCCATCCTGTCGGACACCGTCGGCTTCATCTCGGACCTGCCGACCATGCTGGTGGCGGCCTTCCGGGCGACGCTCGAGGACGTGATCGAGGCCGACGTGCTGCTGCACGTGCGCGACATCTCGCACGGCGAGACGGAAGCCGAGGCAACCGACGTGCAGCGCGTCCTGCGCGATCTCGGCATCAATCCGGAAGATCGGCACAGGGTCGTCGAGGTCTGGAACAAGGCCGATCTGCTCGCTCCCGACGAGCGCGAGCGGCTCGCCGCCACGGTCGAGCGGATGCCGGCGGACGAACGCCCGGTCCTCGTCTCGGCCATCACCGGCGACGGACTCGAGAGGCTTCTCAGGGCTGTCGAACTGCGCATCGCCAAAGGCCGGCCGTCCTTTCAGGTCATCCTCGATCCGGCCGACGGGCAGGGACTCAACTGGCTTTACGAGCAGGGCGAGGTGCTCGACCGGCGCACCGATGCGGATGGCCGGCTGCACCTGGTCGTGCGCATCGCGCCCGAGAAGGAGCCGCGCCTACGCGGGCGCTTCCCCGTCGCCAGGCGGATTTCCTGAGGAAACGCGCGACTTGCCAAGGGCAGGGGAGGCGCCGTGGCTGCGTTCGGCCGCTTTCGCCTCGTTCCAGATCCGCTCCATTTCGTCGAGATCGGCATCGTGCAGCGAGCGTCCGCGCGCGGCCAGGCTCCGTTCGATCACCTGGAAACGCCGCGCGAATTTGGCGTTGGTGCCGCGCAGCGCAGCCTCCGGATCGACCTTGAGATGGCGGGCCAGGTTGGCGACCGCGAACAGGAGGTCGCCGACCTCGTCGGCGATGCGCTCCGGCGCTTGCGTCGCGGCGGCCTCGCGGATTTCCTCGAGTTCCTCGTGGATCTTGGCGACGACCTGGGCGGTGTCAGGCCAGTCGAAGCCGACCGTCGCCGCCTTGCGGGTCAGCTTTTCGGCCCGGGTCAATGCCGGCAGGGCCAGGGGCACGCCGGTCAGCAGGCTCGTCTCGGCCGCCTCGTCGCCCAGGCGTTGGCGCCGCTGCGCCTTCTCCTCGCGCTTGATCGCATCCCACAGCCGGTTGACCTCGTCGGTCCCGAGCTTGCCGGCGTCGCCGAACACGTGCGGGTGGCGGCGGACCAGCTTGGCCGTGATCGCCTCGACCACGTCGCCGAAATCGAACAGCCGGTCCTCTTCGGCCATGCGCGCATGAAAGACGACCTGCAGCAGGAGATCGCCGAGCTCCTCCTTGAGATCCTGGACGTCGCCGCGCTCGATGGCGTCGGCGACTTCGTAAGCTTCCTCAACCGTATAGGGCGCGATCGACGCGAAATCCTGCGCCAGATCCCAGGGGCAGCCGCCGTCGGGCGTGCGCAGCGCAGCCATGATCGCGAGAAGGCGCTGGATGTCGCGCGAAGGCGTCATGACGAAGCTCCGACGAGAAGGAACGGCCGTCGAATAGCCGCGATCCGGCGAGGTGGCTACCGCGTCGCCGACGACACGGCGACAGCCACCCAAAATGACAACGGTTCAATCGCGAATTGGCGTTGCGCTCGCGGCGCCTGCGCAAAGCCTGATCCGGCGGCGCCCCGCAAAGATCGAGCTTCACTCCTCTGCCCCTGCGAATCGCGTCCGCCGCGGCGGGCTCCAAGCTTGGTCACGGCCGCGACGATTAGCCTCGGTCTGTCATCGCCGAGGCGCTGCGAACCCAGCCGCGTCGCCGTCGCAGGATCCCTGCCGAGACTTGCGGCGGCAGCTTAACCGTTTGCGATCAAAGGCATCGGCGGCAGCGCCGCTGCCGATGCGGGGCTGCCGACCGACGCTCCGGCAGCGCTCGAAAGCTTCGGTTGACCATGATCGCAGAGTCTCCTGGGGGGCCTCGAGCCAGCTCCCGCCCGCGTTCCCGAGGGGAAGGCCCGGCCGTGGCCCGGAAGGCACCGCCCGCGCAGGCCGCTTCGTGCGCGGTTGTTGCAGGAAAACGACAGACGCTCGGACCCCCTTTAGGTATCAAAGGCCTCGGACCACTACCTGGATTGGATTGGACCCAGCCATGAAAAAGATTCTTCTCTCCTCAGTTGCCTTACTCGGATTGTCCGCTAGCGCATTTGCAGCCGACCTGCCTTCGCGCCGCGCTCCGGCTCCGGCTTTTGTCGCCGCTCCGGTGTTCACCTGGACCGGTTTCTACGTTGGTGTGAACCTCGGCTACGGCTGGGGCAACAACGACAACGACACGATCGTCGTCCCCGCCGGCACGCCGGGCTTCGGACCGGCCGGCGCGACCGCCGTGTTCAGCGACAGCGACAATGACGGCGTCCTCGGCGGCGCCCAGATCGGCTACAACTGGCAGACCGGCATGTTCGTGTTCGGTATCGAAGCCGACATCCAGGCCGCCGACATGGGCGGTGGCAGCCGCGGCGCCGCCGTGGTCACCACGGGTCTGGCGCCGGCCGGCTTCACCTTCGCCCGCACGGGCGGCGGCCTCGACTGGTTCGGCACCGTCCGCGCCCGCGCCGGTATCGCCTTCGACCGCACCCTGGTCTACGCCACCGGCGGTTGGGCCTTCGGCGGCGGCGACGACAATAGCTGCGGCGGCGTGTTCGCGGCCGGCGTAGTCGGCTGCGGCGACGACGACACCCGCAGCGGCTGGGCGCTCGGCGGCGGCGTCGAATACGCCTTCACCAACAACCTGACGCTCGGCGTCGAAGGTCTCTACGTGAACCTGGAGCGTGGCAACAACAACGGCCTCTTCGTCGGCACGACTGCCGCCGGCGCCGCGGTGTTCGCTCCGGTCGCCTTCCGCAGCAGCGACGATGACGATTTCGGCCTCGTTCGCGCGAAGCTGAACTGGAAGTTCTGATCGCTCTCAACGAGACTGATCGCAGAAGGGCCCGGCGGCGACGCCGGGCCTTTTCTTTTGGGGCGGGTCGCCCGGCGGATGCGTGACGTCGGGCGTCACGGATTCGCTCGGGACGGCGCAGAAGCACAGGAGTTTCGCGTATCGCCCGCCGAAAGCGCGCCCAAGACTGATCGACGGCGGCGACGGCTTCATCCAGCAGCCGGGCTTCGGGCCGGGCTCATGTGACGCGACGTAATTGGAGTGGGATCGCGCAACGGCGCGCCCCCTTCGATGCGAAGCGATCCGGCCTTAACCCCGGGCGCCACGCCGACCCTGGCTCACGCGGCTTCGCGCGCGGCCCCGAAACGCGCACCGCTCAGATGTCGAGCTGGGCTTCGTTGGCGAAGGCGGCGCGTTCGGAGATGAAGACGAAGCGCGCTTCCGGCTTGTTGCCCATCAGCCGCTCGACCGTGTCGTTGGTCTCGGGGCGCTCGTCCGGAACGACGGTGACGCGAAGCAGCGTGCGCTTCTTCGGATCCATCGTGGTTTCCTTGAGCTGGCCGGGAAGCATCTCGCCGAGGCCCTTGAAGCGCCCGACCTCGACCTTGCCGTTGCCCTTGAAGCCGGTCGCGAGCAGCTTCTCCTTGTGGGCGTCGTCGCGGGCATAGATCGTCTTGGTGCCCTGCGTCAGCCGATAGAGCGGCGGCACCGCCAGGAACAGATGGCCGCGATCGATCAGCCGCGGCATCTGGCGGTAGAAGAACGTGATCAGGAGCGAGGCGATGTGGGCGCCGTCGACGTCCGCGTCCGTCATGATGATGACCTTCTCGTAACGGAGGTCGTCGTCGCGATAATGGGCGCCCGTGCCGCATCCGAGCGCCTGCACGAGGTCGGAGAGCTGCTGATTCTGCACCAGCTTGTCCTTGCCGGCCGAGGCGACGTTGAGGATCTTGCCGCGCAGCGGCAGCACGGCCTGGCTGGCGCGGTCGCGCGCCTGCTTGGCGCTGCCGCCGGCCGAATCGCCCTCGACGATGAACAGCTCCGAGCCGGCCGCCCCGGCATTGGTGCAGTCGGCGAGCTTGCCCGGCAGGCGCAGTTTGCGCGTGGCGCTCTTGCGCGCCACCTCTTTTTCCTGCCGGCGGCGCAGCCGCTCGTCGGCCCGGTCGATGACCCAGTCGAGGAGCTTGTTGGCCTGCTGCGGCGAGGCGGCCAGCCAGTGGTCGAAAGCGTCGCGCACGGTCGCCTCGACGATCCGCGCCGCCTCGAGGGTGGCGAGCTTGTCCTTGGTCTGGCCCTGGAACTCCGGCTCCCGGATGAACACCGACAGCATCGAGGCGCAGGTCGCCATCACGTCGTCGGTCGTCACCGGCCCCATGCGCTTGGCCTGGCCGACGCGCTCGGCATGGTCGCGCAAGCCGCGCAGCAGGGCGATGCGCAGGCCGCTTTCGTGCGTGCCGCCGTCCGGCGTCGGGATGGTGTTGCAGTAGGAGGTCGAGAAGCCGTCGGCGTCGGCCAGCCAGACGACCGCCCATTCCAGCGAGCCATGGCCGCCGGGCTTCTGGACCTTGCCAGAGAACACCGACTCGGCGACCAGCTCGCGTCCCTCGATCTCGCGGGCGAGATAGCCCTTGAGCCCGTCAGGGAAGCGGAAGACCGCCTCGGCCGGAACGTTGTCGGCGCCGGCGAGCAGGGCAGGGGCGCAGCGCCAGCGGATCTCGATGCCGCCGAACAGGTAGGCCTTGGAGCGCGCCATCTTGAAGATGCGCCGCGGCACGAAATGCGCATTCGCACCGAAGATCTTCGCATCGGGCTTGAAGCGCACCTTGGTGCCGCGCCGGTTGGGGGCGCGGCCGACGGTTTCCAGCTTGCCCTGCGCGAGGCCGCGCGAAAACACCTGCCGGTACAGCGTCTGCCCGCGCGCAACCTCGACCTCGAGCCGCTCCGACAGGGCGTTCACGACCGAGATGCCGACGCCGTGCAGGCCGCCGCTGGTCTCGTAGACCTTGGAATCGAATTTCCCGCCCGCATGGAGGGTGGTCATGATGACCTCGAGGGCGGATTTCTTCGGGAATTTGGGATGCGGGTCGACGGGGATGCCGCGGCCGTTGTCGGTCACGGCCAGATACCCGCTTTCCTCGAGCTCGACCTCGATGAACGTGGCATGCCCGGCGACCGCCTCGTCCATGGCGTTGTCGATCACCTCGGCGAACAGGTGGTGCAGCGCCTTCTCGTCGGTGCCGCCGATATACATGCCGGGGCGGCGGCGGACCGGCTCGAGGCCTTCGAGGACCTCGATCGCCGATGCGTCGTAGCCGGTATCCGCGGGCATGGTCTTGGACTTCGCGACCGACGCAGCCCCGCGCGTCAGGGCCGGCTTGGCGGCAGCCTTCTTCCCGTCCGTTTTCGCAAGGCCCTTGCCGGCGGCGGCGCCACCGCGAGTGCCGCCGAATAGATCGCCG
>DATBIR010000028.1:0-19858 GCA_036556825.1 Beijerinckiaceae bacterium | reverse complement strand
TAAACGCCTCAGCGCCAATGGTACTGTGTCTCAAGACCCGGGAGAGTAGGTCATCGCCGGGCCAGCCAAGGACAATCCTCCCTCTTCCAACAGCCATCATAAAAAACGCGGCGCTCCGGCGCCGCGTTTTTTTATGCGCGTATTTTCCGCGTGGAAACGTTCCCGGCAGGTTCCCCAAGCGCGCAATCGGCTCTAGTGGTCACGTCGCTGGAGCAGGCTCGACTCAGAGCAGCCGATCCTGTCCCACTGTGCGCCGCATGATCCCGTGGGCAAGGTGGTCGCCGGCCCGGCTCACATCCGGAGCAGGCCCTCGCTGGATCATGCTCAACGGAGCAGGTCAAGCGATGCAGACTTCGCTGGCGCGTGCGCCGCGGACCCTTCACGTCTCCCATCTTCTCGATGCGCTTCTGTCGTGGCGAGGCGTGCTCGTCTACTGGAGCGCGAACGCGCTCGTGTTCGGGCTCGCTCGCTATTCCGTGTCGCGCACCCTCGCCCTCGATGAAGCGCGCACCGTCGAGATGGCCCAGGAATTCGCTGCCGGCTATACGGCGCGCCAGCCGCCTCTGTACGACCAGGCGAGCTGGCTGCTCGCGCAACTGCTTGGCCCCGGCGCGCCGTCGCACCTCGTCCTGCGCTTCGTCTGCATCGCGCTGATCGGGCTTCTCACATTCGCGGCCGTCGCGCGCGCCACGGGGCAGGAGCGCTCTGCGGCCGCAGCCTCGCTCTCCCTCAGCTTTCATTACTTCTTCGGCTGGTATCACCACCAATGGGGCACGCACACCCTGGTGCTGTGCATGGCGGCGCTGTGGAGCTTCGTCGCCCTCATTGATTTCGCCGAGCGCCCGGGCGGCGCGCGGGCCCTCCTGCTCGGCGCCGCGATCGGCCTCGGGCTTGTCTCGAAGTTTTCGTTCCTGCTGTTCCTGGCGGGGCTTTTCGGCGCGGCGTTGACGCTGCCCGATTTGCGCAGGGCGGCGCAGTCGCCCTGGATCGTGGCTGCCGGCGTCGTCGCGCTCGCCGTGTGCGCGCCCTACCTGATCTGGCTCGCCAGCGTTCATGCCGACGTGCTCGGCACGGTTCAGACCCATCTGGTGCAGACGCGGCAGAGCCATCTCGTGCGCGCGCTGGTGGGTCTCGGCCTGCTGCTCTGGTCCTTGGTCGCCTTCACCATGCCGTGGGCGGCGATCATCGCCGCGCTTGTGCCGCGTGCCTTCGATCCGCGGGTGCGGCGCGACGTTCCGCCGACGCTCGGCGAGCGCCTGGCGGCGCGGACGACCGTGATCGCGGCCGCCCTCGCAGCGGCCGGAATTGTCGCGGCCGGGGCGACCAATGTCGGCGAGCGCTACATGCACCCACTGCTCGTTCTCGCGCCGGTCATCGTCTTCGGGCGGCTGGCCGGCGTCGACGGCACCGCGCCGAAGTTGCGGCTCGTCGCCGGCGCGGCCGTATCGGCAGCCGTCGTCCTTGTGGCGCTGCGGCTGGCGCTGCCGACGATCGACAATCTGACGCAGAAGACCGTGCGCACCGCAAACCTGCCGTTCGAGGCGCTCGCCGCGCAAATGGCTGCCCGCGGCTACGATCACGGAACGGCGCTGGCGACGGATGTGCGCGAGGCCGGCAACCTGCGCAGCTTCCTGCCGAGGCTGAGGGTCGTCGCCGACGTCGACTCGCATCGCGCGGTGCGGACGCCGCCGCGGCCCGACGCCCAGGGCAAATGCTTCGCCGTCGCGCGCCTGTTCACCGCGCAGCAGGGCCAGATCTCGGCCGGGGACGTTGCCGGCCGCTTCGAGACCAACGCGCTCGAGCCGCTCGGGAACGAGCCGCTCGTGCTCGAGGTGCGCGTCGGGTCTGGGCGCGGCGCGCGCCGCCTCTATTGGGGCATTCTCGACCTGCGGCCGGAATCGGCCGCCTGCCGCTGATTTCCCGACCGGGCTGGTTGACGGCCGCAGGAGGGGTCACTATCTACACCGGAGCCGCGGCGCTGCCCGCGGTTCTCCGAACATCCAGTTGACGCGGGGTGGAGCAGCCCGGTAGCTCGTCAGGCTCATAACCTGAAGGTCGTAGGTTCAAATCCTACCCCCGCAACCAACATGAGCACACGACTTAGGGCCCGGCGGAAGCCGGGCCCTAAGTCGTTTGAGCGAATGTTGCCCTCGGGCTTGAGCCGAGGGCCCGGCTGCCATGACGAACCCCTAGCCTTTGTCCTTTGCGCGAATGTTGTCTTCAGGCCTCATCCGGGTGCCCGGAGGTTGCGTCGTATTGCGAAAGCAAGCGCTGTGGTCTCGCCGGTGCAGGCATCAAAAAAGCCAGGCTTTCGCCCGGCTTTCTGCTTCGACCGTCGGGAAGCGCATTTACGTCAGAGCGTGACGACCACCTCGGTGCCGACATGCACGCGCTTGAACAGGTCGACGATGTCCTCGTTGAGCATGCGGATGCAGCCATAGGAGGCGTAGGTGCCGACGGATTCGGGCCGGTTGGTGCCATGGATGGCATATTTGCCGCCGGACAGGGTCAGGGCGCGCGCGCCCATCGGGTTGTTCGGCGCGCCGCCAGGGATCACGTCGGGCAGGTCGGGATTGTCGCGCTTGATCTCGTCGGTCGGTGCCCAGGCGGGCTGGATATAAGCGCCGTCGATCTCGGCGCGGCCCTGCCACTGCTTGCCGGCGCGGCCCACGCCCACCGGATAGCGCACAGCCGTCTGGTCGCCGAGGACGAGGTAAAGGCGTCGCTCGCTGGTCTTGATCACGATGGTGCCGGGCGGCTCGTCGCCCCGGTAGGCCACCACCTGCGGCAGCATTTCGGGCTTGCGCGTCGTCGCGACCAGGCGCTCGTCCGGCAGATCGCCCGGCTCGTAACGCGCATACCCGCTCGCCGCGGTCGCCAGCAGGGCATGCGGCGGCGCGTTGACCACGTTGCAGGCGCCGAGCGGCGCGCAGGCAAGGATGAGCAGGAAACGCAACGGGGGCATGGCGTATGGCGGCTCGGAGATGAGAAGGATTTAACCTTTTGCTAGCAGCTACCCGGCCTGTGACGCAATCCGCGGAGCCGGCAAGTAGCTGCCGCCAAGCTTCATACGATGCGAGGAGTCTCTTTTTGGCGACACCTGCCCTCGTCGAAAGGCGACCGCGCGGGGTGCCAAGAGCCGATTGCTCTCGGCAACCGGCTCGTTGGACCGGGTTCCCGACGATAGGTCAGTGGGTCGTGCGCTGCGGGCTTTCGTCCCGAGAAGCTTGGACGCCGGTCGGTGATGTGGACGGCAGCTCCGCGCCTGTGCCGTTCGTGGCGGCAGCCGGCGTCGCAGGAACCGGTCGGACGGGGCTTCTGGCCAGGTATTGCGGCTGGAAGCGCAGGTCGATCAGAGCGCGCATCTCGGGCTGGGCGAGGTCGATCAGGGTGGCGCGTCGCCAGCGCCGCTTGAGCTTGTCGCCACGTCCGAGCAGCGGCTTGACCTCTTCCTCGACCTCGAGCGCGAGCCCGCCGAACCACGTCTTGCGGAAATTGAACCTGCCGGTAAGCGACATCTCGCCTCCTCCTGAACCGGGCGGGGTGCTTGGTGAAGCGCGGCTCCTGAAATTTCGCCTCGGGAAGGCGACCGCCGCAGGCAGTCAACCTGCAAGGCTGGTGCAGGTTCCGCCGCAAGAATCACGACAATGCGACAGCCGCGGAGACGTCGGTGGTCGATCCGCTGCGGCCTCAAGGCCGGTACAGGCCCGGGTCCCGGAGTGCCCGGCAACTCGTCGCCGATCCGTGCGTTAGGGCTGGCGGCGTGTCTTTGGTGCCACAGGCCAAGCTTGCGACTCAGCTAAAGCGGCCCTTGCACCGCGCCCTGGCAGCCCCGTCGTGGCAGCGCGGCCTCGCCGGAGAATGCCGATGCGCAAAGTGATCCTCGCCACGCTCGTGTGCCTCGCTGCCGCGGCCTGCGCGACGCAGAAGCAGGCCACGGGCACCGCCGTCGGCGCGGCGACCGGCGCCCTGGTGGCCGGCCCGGTCGGCGCGGTGGTCGGAGCGGGCGTGGGCGCGGTCGTGGCGGCCCCGGGCGGGGCTGTCGACAAGATTGAAGGCAAGCCGCGACGCCGGCGCGTCGCGCAACGGTAGGCGCCTCCCGGCGCCCTCCGAACAGCCGGTCGCGGCGAGGTTGCCGGGGCGGCCCATGCATATCCATCAGCCCGCCTGACCGGTCGCATCACAAACTCTCAGGGCTCGCGAACTTGACCCGCGATCCCTGCCGGGCCTATGGGAATGAACGTTCATTCTCATGATCGGCCATGCTCGAGCACGCCCAACACGCCGCCCTTCAGATCGACCGCCAGAGCCGCATCCTCGACGCCGCCGAGCGCTGCTTCGTGCGATCCGGCTTCCACCGCACGACCATGCAGGACGTGGCGGCCGAAGCCGGCATGAGCCCCGGCAACCTCTACCGCTATTTCCCGTCCAAGGACGCGATCGTGGCCGGGCTGACCGAGCGCGACCGGTCACAGCTGGCCCAGGATTTCGCCGCCTTCGAGAACGACGCCGACTTCATGGCCACGTTCATGGCCCTCGGCCGCAAGCATTTCGAGGAGGAGCCGCGCGAGCGGGCGGTCATGTGTCTCGAGATCTGGGCCGAGAGCGCCCGCAACCCGGTCTTCGCCGCCATGTGCGCCGAGTTCGAGCAGGATCTCGTCAGGCGACTGACCGAGGTGCTCCAGAAGGCGCAAGCCCGCGGCGAGGTCGCCGCCAGCATCGATCCGGAAGCCGCCGCTGCCGTCATCCTGACCCTCGGCAACGGTCTGTTCGTGCGCCGCGCCATCGCGCCCGAATTCGACGCCGCGCGCGAGGTGCCATACGTCATCGCCCTCATCGGCGCCATGCTGAAAGGCGTGCTGCCGTCGGGCGCCGCGCGGCATATGGCGGAGGCCGGAGCATGAACGGGAGCCGCATCGCCGCCGGCGTCATCGTGGTCGCGGTCGCGGCCTGGATCGGCTCGGGCCGCTTCGGCGCGGCGCCGAGCGATGCGCCCGCGCCCGCCCAGCGCGCCGAGCCGCGCGAGGCGCAGCTGTTTCGCGTTGCGGTCGTGCCGGTCGCGGTCACGCCGCACGCCCGGCGCATCGTGCTCTCCGGTCGCACCGAAGCCGACAAGCGCGCCGTCGCCATGGCCCGCGCCGCCGGCGTGATCCAGGAACTCAGGGTGCGGCGCGGCTCGCGGGTCAAGAAAGGCGAGGTGATCGCCGTGCTGTCCGACGAGGCGCGCGAGGCCCATGTCATGCAGGCGCAGGCGCGTCTCGTGCAGCGCCGCGTCGAGCTTCAGGCCCGGCTCAAGCTGATCGAGCAGGGCAACCTGCCGGCGCTGCAGCGGCCGCAACTCGAAGCCGAGCTGAAGGCCGCCGAGGCGGCGCTCGCCGCCGCCGAAGCCGAACGCCTCAAGGGCGAGGTCCTGGCGCCGATCTCGGGGATCGTCAACGACGTGCCGGTGGAAGTCGGACAGGCCTTGCAGGCCAACGCCAACGTGGCCGAGGTGATCGCCTCCGATCCCATGCTGGCGGTCGCCGAGATCGCCGAGCGGCAGCTCGGCGGCGTCAAGGTCGGCGATCCCGCGCAGGTGCGCCTCGTCACCGGGACGAAGGCCGACGGAATGGTGCGTTTCATCTCGCAGAAGGCGAGCCACCAGACACGCACCTACCGCATCGAGATCGCACTCGCCAATCTGCATGGCGAACTCCCGGACGGCGTCACGGCCGAGGTCGCGCTGTCGCTGGCACCCGTGCCGGCGACGCGCGTGCCCCGCTCCGCCTTGACCTTCTCGTCGGACGGCAAGCTCGGCGTACGGATCGTGACTGCCGACGGCACTGTCGCGTTCGTTCCGGTCGGTCTGATCGAGGACGGGCCCGAGACGCTGTGGGTATCAGGCGTCGAGTCCGGCTCTCGGCTGATCGTGCAAGGCCAGGATTTCGTGCGCGAAGGCGTCAAGGTCGACGCGGTGCCGTTCGGTGACGCGACCGGCTAAGGCAATCAGACGATGATCAATACTCTGGTCGATCTGGCGATCTCGCGCGCACGCCTGACCATGGTCGTGCTCGCCTTCCTGTTCGTTGCGGGCTTCTCGGCGTATATGTCGATCCCCAAGGAAGCGGAGCCGGACGTCAAGATCCCGCTCATCTACGTGTCGCTGACGCAGCGCGGCATCAGCCCCGAGGACGCCGAGCGGCTGCTGCTTCGCCCCGTCGAAACGCAGCTCAAGGCGATCACGAATGTGAAGGAGATGCGCGGCGCTGCCTTCGAGGGCGGCGGCTACGTGCTGCTCGAGTTCGACGCCGGTTTCGACTCCACCAAGGCGCTCGCCGACGTGCGCGCGAAAGTGGACGACGCCAAACGCGATCTGCCGCGCGACGCCGACGAGCCGAAGGTCCAGGAAGTCAATCTTTCGCTGTTCC
The DNA here is from genome assembly GCA_036556825.1 of Beijerinckiaceae bacterium. Classification (GTDB taxonomy): domain Bacteria; phylum Pseudomonadota; class Alphaproteobacteria; order Rhizobiales; family Beijerinckiaceae; genus JAJKJG01. Next base: position 13,451 of record DATBIR010000028.1, on the reverse strand, counting down.
CGATCCTCGTCGTCTCGCTCGGCGGCGACCTCCCCGAGCGCACGCTGGTGCGGTTGGCGCGCACCGTGAAGACGGCGATCGAGCAGACCCCGGGCGTGCTCTCGGCGGAACTGCGCGGTGCCCGCGACGAGGCCGTCGAGATCATCGTCGAGACGATGCTTCTGAAGAGCTACGGCGTGTCGCTCGACGATCTGATCCGCTCCATCGGCGCCGGCAACAGCCTCGTGGCGGCCGGCGCGCTCGAGGGCGGAACCGGGCGCTTCGCCATCAAAGTGCCCGCCCTGATCGAGCATCCGGAAGATGTCCTCAAGCTGCCGGTGGCAGCCTCGAGCGGCGCCTCCGTCACCCTGGGCGACGTCGCCGAGGTGCGCCCGACCTTCAAGGACGCCGTCTCGATCACGCGCATCAACGGCAAGCCGGCGATCGCCGTCGAGGTCGTCAAGCGGACAGGCGCCAACATCATCGAGACCGTCGATGCCGTGAAGGCGACCGTCGGGCGGCTCGCGCCGACCTTGCCGGCGACGCTGCAGATCACGTTCCAGCAGGACCGGTCGACGCATATCCGCACCATGCTCAGCGACCTGCAGAACTCCGTCGTGACCGGGCTTCTGCTGGTCGCCATGATCATGCTCTACACGCTCGGCTGGCGCGCCTCGCTGTTCATCGGGCTGGCGGTGCCTGGGTCGTTCCTGGCGGGCATTCTGGCGCTTTCGCTGTCCGGCCTCACGGTCAACATCGTGGTGCTGTTCACCCTGATCCTCGCCATCGGCGAGCTGGTCGACAACGCCATCATCGTGACCGAATATGCCGAGCGGCGCATGGCGGAAGGGATGCGCCCGCGCGAAGCCTACGCGCTTGCGGCCAAGCGCATGGCGGCGCCGTGCTTCGCGGCGACCGCGACGCGACTCGTGACCTTCTCGCCGCTGCTGTTCTGGCCCGGCATCGTCGGTCAGTTCATGAAATACCTGCCGATCACCTTCATGGCGACGCTGATCGCGTCGCTGGTGTTCGCGCTCGTCTTTACGCCGACGCTCGGCGCCCTGATCGCCAAGCCGAACCCTTCGGCCGGCGCCGATGACGAGCGCGTCGGTGAGCGCTCGCCTTACCTGCGGGTCGTGAAGTGGGCCATCGCCCGCCCCGGGGTGACGCTCGTGATCGCCGTCGCAACCGTCGTCGGCGTGTTCGCCGCATATGCGCGCTTCGGCAACGGCGTCGAGTTCTTCCCGAGCGTCGAGCCGGACTACGGCCTCGTGCATGTGCGCGCCCGCGGCAATCTTTCTCTCGACGAGAAGGACCGGCTGGTCAGGGAGGTCGAGAAGGTCCTGTTCGGGATGCCGGAGATCGCCAAGATTTACGCCCGGGTCGGCGAGCGCCAGCGCGGCTCCGACGAGGTGCCGGAAGATACCATCGGCTCCGTGCAATACGAGTTCATCGACTGGCAACAGCGCCGGCGGGCGGGCGTGATCATGGACGAGATCCGCGCGCGCACAGCGCACGTGCCGGGCGTGATCATCGAGGTCGCGGCGCCGCGCGCCGGGCCGCCGACCGGCAAGCCCGTGACGCTGCGTCTCGCCGCGCCGGAGCCGGCGATGCTGCAGCCGGCGGCCAAGCAGGTCGCCGACATGCTGCGCGCCATGCCGGACTTGCGTGACGTGGACGACGGCCTGCCGCTGCCCGGCATCGATTGGCGGCTCGAGGTCGACAAGTCCGAAGCCGCCAAATACGGCGCCAGCGCGCTCACGGTCGGCAACGCAGTGCAACTCGTCACGAATGGTCTCAAGGTGACCGAGTTCCGACCGAACGAAACCGACAAGCAGGTCGACATCCTGCTGCGCTTCCCACCCGAGCGGCGCAGCCTCAACGAGCTCGACGACCTGCGCATCAACACGCCGGCGGGAGCGGTGCCGATCGGCAATTTCGTCGACCGGGTGCCGGAGCAGCGGGTCTCGATCCTGCATCGTGCGCAGGGCGCGCGCGTGATGACGGTCACGGCGAATGTTGCCGAGGGCGTGCAGACCGCCGCCGTGCAAACGAATGTCGTCAACGCATTGTCGCAGCTCAAGCTGCCGGCCGGCGTGACCTATCAGCTCAAGGGCGAGGACGAGGAGCGCCAGAAGGCACAATCGTTCCTGTCGAAGGCATTCGGCACGGCAGTGTTCCTTATCTTCGCGACCCTGCTCGCGCAGTTCAACCGCTTCTCGAGCGTGCTCATGATCATGAGCGCCGTCGTGTTCTCCACCGTTGGCGTGTTTATCGGGCTGCTTGTGACCGGCCACGCTTTCGGCGTGGTGATGACGGGACTGGGAATCATCTCGATCGCCGGAATCATCGTCAACAACAACATCGTGCTGATCGACACCTATGACCAGCTGCGCCGGGAGGGCTGGAGCGCGCGCGACGCCATCCTCGAAAGCTGCGCACAGCGGGCACGGCCCGTGTTCCTCACGGCCATCACGAGCGTGCTCGGCGTCATGCCGATCGCCTTCGGCATCAACATCGAGTTCTTCGAGCGCGAAGTGACCGTGGGCGCGCCGTCGACGCAGTGGTGGGTGCAGCTCTCGACGGCAACCGTCTTCGGCATCGGCTTTGCGACCGTGCTGACGCTGATCATCACGCCGGCGATGCTGATGGGCGCCGCCAACATCGCCGCCTGGCGCAGGCGCCGGCGCATCCGCGCGGCGACGCAGGTGCCTGCGGGCGCGCAGGTCGTGCCGGCGGAATAAGACAGCCGCTTGCGGTCACGGTTCGCTGAACCAAAGCCCGCCGCGCCTCGTTATGTCCTTGACCCAGATATGAGGCGAGGGATTCCGATGGTCGACGCAAGACGGTTGCTGGACGCATTGCTGGAGGCGACCGCCAGACCTCCGGTTCAGCGGGCGTCACAGCAGGCGCAAGGGCAGACCGTCGTGTCCGCGGTGCTGCACGAGCTGCTTCGGCCGAGGGCAAGTGCTCGCCAGGGCGACTACCTGGAAAAGGCAAAAAACTTCCTGAGGCGTCATCCGGTGATTGCCGAGGCGGCGCTCACGACGGTCGGAGGCATGCTGATGAGTGCCGGAAAACGGAGAGCCCTTGCGGTCGGCGCGGCACGGCTCGGCGGGTTGGCGCGGCTCGGCGGCCTCGCGCTGGTCGCGGGGCTCGCCTACACAGCCTACCAGGCCTACCAGGCCGGCAAGGCGCGCGCCGATGCCGGGCGGGGCGACGGAAGGCAGCGGCAACCGGATCCGCTCGACTTCGATCCGGCGTCGCTGACCGAGGACGATGCGCTCCTCTACGCGCGCGCCATGATCGCGGCGGTGAGCGCCGACGGCCGCATTGCCGACCGGGAGCGCGAACGCGTCCTCAAAACCGTGTCGCAGGCCGGCATCGATCCGGAGACGTCGCATTGGCTTCGGGACGAACTCGAAGCACCGTTGACCGTCGACGAACTCGCCAATGCCGCGGACACGCCCGAGAAGGGAGCCAGGATCTACGCCGCGGCCCGCCTCGCCATCGATCCCGACACCCTTCAGGAGCGCGAATTCCTGCGCGAGCTCGGAGAGCTGCTCGACCTCGACCCGCAGCTCGTCAGGGAGATCGACGACGCGGCCGTCGGCGTGAGGGTGTAACTCGACTCGTCATCCGGCCGGAGCGAAGCCAAGCGCCGGGACGCAAGCCGGGCGAGGCGCCCTCCGTAGGACGTTCCCATTCTCGCTTCGCTCGCCCCGGATGAGGTCGACGTCAAGCCGCCTTGCGGCTCTCCAGGAATTCGCCCATGCGGGCAAGGGCTCGCCGAATGTTCTCGGCCGAGTTGGCGTAGGACAGGCGGATATAGCCCTCGCCGTGCACGCCGAAATCCGGCCCGCCGATGGTAGCGACGCCGGCATCCTCGAGCAGTGCGGAGGCGAGCGCCTTGGCCTGCCAGCCGGTCTTGTGGATGTTCGGAAAGGCGTAGAATGCTCCTTTCGGCGTGATGCAGGATACGCCGGGCAACTTGTTGCAGCCCTCCACCACGATGGCGCGGCGGCGGTCGAACTCCGCCACCATCGCGGCGACGCAGTCCTGCGGCCCCTCGAGCGCGGCGATCCCCGCCCACTGCGTCGCGGCGTTGACGCAGGAATAGGAATTGACGGCGAGCTTGCGGGCGGCGTCGTAGAGCGGTTTCGGCCATACCGACCAGCCGAGGCGCCAGCCGGTCATGGCATAGGTCTTGGACGCGCCGTCGAGATAGATCAGCCGCTCGCGGATGTCCGGGTAGCGCAGCAGCGAGACATGCTCCTCGCCGTCATAGGTCATGGTGCCGTAGATCTCGTCGGACATGACGGCGACGTCGGCATGGCGCGCGAGGCCGGCGACGAGCTTGTCGATCTCGGCTTTGGGCGTGACGCCGCCGGTCGGGTTGGCAGGGGAGTTGAGGATGAGAAGGCGCGTCTTCGGCGTGATCAGCGCGAGCGTTTCGTCGGCAGAGAAGGCAAAGCCATTGCGCTCGCGGATCGGCACCGGGATCGGAGTCGCGCCCGTGAACTCGATCATCGAGCGGTAGATCGGGAAGCCCGGGTCCGGATACAGGATTTCGACACCCGGCGCGCCGAACATCAGGATGGCCATGAACATCGTGACCTTGCCGCCGGGCAGGATCATGACGCTGTCGGGCGAGACCTCGACGGAAAAGCGCCGGTGCAGGTCGGCGGCCACCGCCTCGCGCAGGGGCAGGATTCCGGTCGCCGGCGTGTAGCCGTGGTGGCCGTCGCGCAGCGCCTTGATGGCCGCCTCGACGATATGCGGGGGCGTCGGAAAATCCGGCTGGCCGATGCCGAGATTGATGATGTCGCGTCCGCGCCCCGCGAGTTCGGTGGCGCGCGCCAGCACGGCGAAAGCATTCTCTTCCCCGATCCGCCCGAAGGCGGGCACAACATGCAGCATGGGCGTTCCCTCGTCGCTTCGCAGCGGGTCCTGTTCGGGGGCGCATTCAGTCCGATGGCGGCGGCCAAGTCAAACGTGGCCAGTCAAACGTGGCCATGGGCCGCAACGCAGGCCGTCAACCAATGCAGTTGATTCACCCCGCGCCGCGGTCCATTTTTCGCGACACATCAAACGGCGCCGGTCGCGCCGGGGAGAAACAGCATGGCCAGCAAGCCGCGGCGGCGCACGCCCGAAACCCTTCGCTCCCGCCTGTGGTTCGACAATCCCGACAATCCGGGCATGACAGCGCTGTATCTCGAGCGCTATCTCAACTACGGGCTGACCCGCGAGGAGCTGCAATCAGGCAAGCCGATCATCGGCATCGCCCAGACGGGGTCCGACCTCTCCCCGTGCAATCGCCACCATATGGAGCTGGCCAAGCGCATCCGCGATGGCATCACTGCGGCGGGCGGCATCGCCTTCGAGTTCCCGGTGCACCCGATCCAGGAGACCGGCAAGCGGCCCACCGCTGCCCTCGACCGCAATCTCGCCTATCTCGGCCTCGTCGAGGTTCTCTACGGCTACCCGCTCGACGGGGTGGTGCTCACGACCGGTTGCGACAAGACCACGCCGGCCTGCCTGATGGCGGCGGCGACCGTCGACCTGCCGGCGATCTCGCTCAATGTCGGGCCGATGCTCAATGGCTGGCATCACGGCGAGCGCACCGGCTCCGGCACGGTCGTGTGGAAGGCGCGCGAGCGTCACGCCGCCGGCGACATCGACTACGCCCAGTTCATGGACATCGTCGGCTCGTCGGCGCCCTCGGTCGGCCATTGCAACACTATGGGCACGGCCTCGACCATGAACGCGCTGGCCGAGGCGCTCGGCATGTCGCTGCCCGGCTCCGCCTCGATCCCGGCGCCGTATCGCGAGCGTGGGCAGATCGCCTACGAGACCGGTAAGCGCATCGTCGAGATGGTGTGGGAAGACCTGAAGCCTTCGGACATCATGACGCGCGAGGCGTTCGAGAACGTGGTCGTCGCCTGCTCTGCCATCGGCGGCTCGACCAATGCGCCGATCCACATCAACGCCATCGCCAGGCATATCGGGGTCGAGCTCGACAACGATGACTGGGAGCGCATCGGCTTCGAGGTGCCGCTGCTCGTCAACGTGCAGCCGGCGGGCATCTATCTCGGCGAGGAATATCACCGCGCCGGCGGCCTGCCGGCGGTCATCGCCGAGCTGATCGAGGCGGGCATGATCCGCGAGAAGGCGCTCACCGTCAACGGCCGCTCCATCGGCGAGAATTGCCGCGGCAAGCTGTCGTGGGACCGCGACGTCATCAGGCCCTTGGACCAGCCGCTCAAGGCCAAGGCCGGGTTCCTGAATCTCAAGGGCTCGCTGTTCGATTCGGCGATCATGAAAACGAGCGTGATCTCGCCGGAATTCCAGGAACGCTACCTGAGCGATCCCAAGGACCCGAACGCCTTCGAGGGCCGCGTCGTGGTGTTCGAGGGACCCGAGGACTACCACCACCGCATCGACGACCCCTCGCTCGCCATCGACGCCCACACGATTCTGGTGGTCCGCGGCACCGGGCCGATCGGCTATCCAGGGGCTGCGGAGGTCGTGAACATGCAGCCGCCCGCCTACCTGATCAAACAGGGAGTCCTGTCGCTGCCGTGCATCGGCGACGGGCGGCAATCCGGCACGTCGGGCACGCCGTCGATCCTCAACGCCTCGCCGGAAGCGGCAGCCAACGGCGGTCTCGCGCTCCTCAGGACGGGCGACCGCATCCGCATCGACCTCAACAAGCGCGCCGCCGACATCCTGATCCCGGACGACGAGCTCAACGAGCGCCGCGCGGCGCTGCAGGGGCGCGGCGGCTTCAAGGCGCCGCCCAGCCAGACGCCGTGGCAGGAGATCCAGCGCTCGATGGTCGACCAGCTCTCCGAAGGCATGGTGCTGAAGCCCGCGGTCAAGTTCCAGAAGGTGGCGCAGATCTTTGGGGTGCCGCGCGACAACCACTGAAGCGGCGGCGCTGTCTCAAGTCCGCGGAGGAGCGAGAGATTGAGCGATCCCGGCCCGCGCCGCGCCGCGTTTCGCCGCCTTCACGAGAGCGGCTGCTTCGTCATTCCCAATCCCTGGGATGTCGGCACGGCGCGCTATCTCCGGCATCTCGGCTTTCAGGCGCTCGCCACCACGAGCGCCGGCTTCTCCTTCTCCAAGGGGCTGCCGGATGCCGAGGGCGACCTTCCACGCGACGCCGCCCTGGCGCATATCGCCGAGATCGTCGCCGCGACCGATCTGCCCGTGAACGCCGACTACGAGGCCGGCTACGCGCACGAAGCCGAAGGCGTGGCGCATAACGTGCGGCTCTGCGTCGCGACCGGCGTCGCCGGCCTGTCGATCGAGGACGCGACCGGCAACCGCGACAAGCCGCTCTACGATCGCGGCCATGCCGTCGAGCGCATCACGGCGGCCCGGCGCGCGATCGATGCGGCCGGCGCGGACGTCATGCTGACAGGGCGGGCCGAGTGTTATCTCGTCGGGCATCCCGACCCGCTGAACGAGTCGATCCGGCGCCTGCAGGCCTATGCGGAGGCGGGCGCCGATGTCCTCTATGCGCCGGGGCCGCGCACGCGCCAGGATATCAAGGCGATCGTGAATGCGGTCGCGCCGAAGCCAGTCAACATCCTGATGAGCCGCAATGTCGGCCTGACGGTCGCGGACCTTGCGGCGCTCGGCGCACGCCGTATCAGCGTCGGATCGTCCCTGAATCGCGCCGCCTGGGGCGCCTTCATCGACGCCGCACGGCTGATCGCTGACGCGGGCAGCTTCGCGGGATTCGACCGGGCCGTTGCGTTCGATGACCTCAACGCCTTCTTCCGCCGCGATCTGAAGGACCGGTCCGCGTGAGCGACCTCTCCGCCTGGACGCCGCGGCCCCGTCCCGAGCGACGCGCGCATGACGGCCGCTATGTGCGCCTCGAGCCGCTCGATGCCGCGCGCCACGGCGAAGAGCTGTTCGCCGCGGGCGCCGGAGCGGATGCGGACGAGCTGTGGCGCTATCTGGCTGACGGCCCGTATTCCGACCGCGCGTCGTTCGAAAGCTGGCTCACGAAATCGATGGGCGACGATCCGCTGTTCTTCGCGGCGATCGACAAGGCGAGCGGCCGCGTCGAGGGCCGGCTCGCCTTCATGCGCATCGATCCGGCCAACGGCGTCATCGAGGTCGGCCACATCCTCTACGGGCCGCGCCTGGCCCGCTCGCCGGCGGCGACCGAAGCAGTCTACCTGCTGGCGCGCCACGTCTTCGAGGATCTCGGCTACCGCCGCTTCGAGTGGAAATGCAACGATCTCAATGCGCCGTCGAAACGCGCTGCGCTGCGCTACGGTTTTGCGTTCGAGGGCGTCTTCCGCCAGCACATGGTGGTGAAGGGCGCCAATCGCGACACGGCCTGGTTCGCCATGCTCGATCACGAGTGGCCGGCGCGCAAGGCGGCGTTCGAACGCTGGCTGGCGCCGGACAATTTCGACGACGCGGGGCGGCAGCGCGCGAGATTGGGCGAGCTGATGGCATCCCCCATCCCATGAAAGGCGGGCTTGCCCGACTTTCACGATATTGATGCGGAACACGGGTGAATCCGAGTTCGGTGGGAGAAGGTGGCCGCCCACGGGGCTTGCGTTCGGCAAGCCCGAGGACAAGCTCCGCGGCCGGATGAGAGGCGCGCCGTATCCGGATATGACGCTGACCCTCACCCGGTCTGCTCCGCAGACTCGACCTCTCCCGCGCCGCGGGAGAGGTTAACGCGCGAGCTCGGTGAGGATGTGCTTCACCGACGGGGTGACGATGGCGACGAACTGCGCTTCGCGCAGGCGGCGGAACGGCTCGGAGCCTTCGACGTAGCCGCGCGCGCCGAACTGCAGCATGGCCGATTGCGCCGCGTCGAGCGCGAGCTGCGAGAGGTCGAGCCGCGTGCGCAGCACGGCCAGGAATGACGCGCGATCCGGCGCCTCCGCGTCCTTGGCCTGCTCGCGCACGCGCCGCCTCAGGACGTCGGCGCGCTCCTCGATGTCGTCGGGACCGAGGGGCAGGAAGGCGGCGAGCTTGCGCCCGCGCACGTCGCTGCGCATCAGCGCCGCGACACCGCGCGCGATGCCGAGTCCCATGCCGGCCTGCAGCAGCACGAAGCCGTTGCGGATCGCGGGCACGAACGTGCCGGCATCCTCGGCGAGCACGTGATCGTCGGGCACGAAGGCGTCGCGCACCAGGATCGAATAGGTGCCCGTGCCCTCGAGCGCGATGAAGCGCGCGTTGCGCGCCAGCGTGACGGCGTCGTGGCCGGCGCGGAACAGCGCCATCACCCGGCGCCCGTCATCGAGCGAAAAGATGCTGGCGAGCAGATGCCCGTCGTCGAGATTCGATACCCAGGGCAAACGGCCGTTGACGCGGTAGCCGCCGGGCACCCGCACGCCCTTGAGGGACAGCGGCTCGATCCCCGAAAACGCCTTCATCGGATTCGACAGCCCGGTGCCGCCGAGCTGCCGCCCCGAGGCGACCGCATCGAGATACAGCCGGGCGGCCGTGCGGTTCTGCGAGCGGTCGAGATACCAGGCAAGCGCGTCCTGGCACCACATGCAGAAGGCCGTCGACAGGCAGACCGCGCCGACCTGGGTCATGTCGTCGATTGCAGCGGCAAGGCCACCATCCTGCGCCCGGCCGTTCAGATGATGGCCGTAGGCGCCGGCCTCGCCGAGGCGCCGCAACACGCCGGCGGGGAAAAGGCCGTCGGCGTCGATCGCGCGAACGATCGGCTTCAGGTCATCGGCGACGAGCGAGGCGACCGTTGCGGTCTCGGGCGGGCGCTCGGCGAGCTGCAGCATCGGTCGGATCCTCAGGCGCGGGCGATTGTCAGCGCCACCGGGTTGCGCACGGTGTTGAGGACCGGCGACCAGGTCGCGGCATGCGAGACGAGCTCGTCGAGCTCGCTGTCGGTGGCGCCCTCGATATCGAGACGCACGCTGAGGCGGACGGCGGCGAGCCCGACGGTCTTGGGCGAAAGGTCGCCGGTGCCCCACACGGAGGTGATGTTGATGTCGCCTTCGGTGTCGACCTCGATGCCACGCACGGTCCAGCCGCGCGCCACCGCATTGGCCTGCAGGCCGACCGCGACGCAGGTGCCGAGCGCCGCAAGCAGCGCCTCGGTCGGGTTCGGGGCAGTATCGTCGCCGAGCAGTTGCGGCGGCTCGTCGACGACGTGCGCCGGCAGGTTGCGGATGTAGTTGAGGTGACGGAAGCGCCGGCCTTCGGCGATCGTCTTCGAGCGCACCGTGCGCACGGCGGTGGGATCGGCCTTGCCCTTCTCGGCGAGGGCGAGCAGCGCGCCGCGGTCGATGGTCTCGAAGGTCGACACGATTTCCTTGAGCTTGGTCTGGGACATGAACGATCTCCTGTTGATCTAGATGGAAGGGGTCCAGCGGACGCGCGCGAGCAGGTTCGCGACAAGTCCGTCGAGGGCGTAGCCGATCAGGCCGATCAGCAGCACGAGCGCAGCGAGGCGGTCGTACGAAAGCGTGTCGCGGGCGTCGTTGATGGCGTAGCCGAGCCCGCTGGTGACGCCGAGATATTCGGCCGGGACCAGCACGATCCAGGCGACGCCGAGCGCCAGGCGAAAACCGGTCAGGATGTCCTGCGCGACGGCGGGAATGATCACCCGGTGCAGGACCGCGAGCGGCCTGCCGCCGAGATTGCGCGCCATTGCCAGCCACACCGGATCGATGCGTTTCACGCCCGCCGCCGTGGCGAACAGGATCGGCCACAGTGCCGCCGCGGCGATCAGGAACACGATGGCTGCATCCCAGCCGTCGAAAGCCAGGATGGCGACCGGCATCCACGCCAGCGGGCTGATCATGCGCAGGATCTGGAACGGCAGCTGCACGATGCGCTCGAGCAGCGCCGAGGTGCCGATCACGAGGCCGACAGGCGCGCCGACGAGGAAAGCCCAGAGCAGGCCCTGCCCGATGCGCAACAGGCTCGGCGCGGCGGCGCGCCAGGCGTCGCCCGACACGAGGAGATCGGCAAAAGAGGACAACGCAGCGCCGAGCGCGAAGCCCTGAAACGCGACGAAGCGCGGATCGCTTTCGAGTACGAGGCCGGCCGCCCACCACAGGGCGAGCAGCATGCCGATCCCGAGGGCCGGCGCACCGAGCCGCGTGACGAACGGCACGGGCGGAATGCGCAGCGGCGCCCGCGTCAGAGCCGCGATGGTGCCGGTCATAGCGTCAGCAGCTCCTCGCGCGCGAACGGGCTGGCGCGGTCGACGCTCGGGTCATCGGTCCATTCCGGGAAGCGCTCGAGCGCAGATGTGACGAAGCGGTAATCGACCAGGTCCTTGACCACGAAGTCGGGGTCGAGGCCCTTGAGGAAGGTGGCGTCGCCCTCGACCACAGTCTCGCCCATGGCTTCGACGATCAGCTTCGTCGCCGACGGGTAAGGCCAGGGCTGGAAGTCGATGCGGCCGTTGCGCCAGTCGCGATGACGGATGGCGCCGTTCGCGGCGTAGGCGTCGCCGTAGTCGGCCACCGCCTTGATCACCACATCGGCCGGCATCGGCAGGTAGCCCTTGCCGTCCTTGGAGATCAGGCGCGCCACCTCGGTCTTGTTCTTGGACGAATAGATCTGCGCCTTGACGATCGCGTCGACGACCTTTTGCGACCATTCCGGGCGCTCGACCGTCTGGCGCTCGTGAGCGACGACGACGCAGCACGGATGGTTCTTCCAGATGTCGCCGGTGAAGCGCAGCATGCGCGCGCCGGCGCGCAACTCGCCGAGGGCATTGAACGGCTCGGCGACGATGTAGCCGTCGATCTTCTTGGCTGACAGGGCAGGGGGCATCTCGGGCGGCGGCAGGATCTGCAGCGCGCATTCGTTCGGGGCCGGCGCGTCGGAGATCACCGGCTTCACGCCTGATTGCCGCAGCGCATATTGCAGCACCACGTTGTGCATCGAATACCAGTACGGCACCGCGACGCGCTTGCCGCCGAGATCGGAAAAGCTCTTGATGCCGGTCGAGCCGCCGACGACGATGCCCGAGCCGTTGGTGTGCGCCCAGGCGAGGACCTTCACCGGAAACTTGTTGTTGTAGCGCATCCAGACCGGGATCGGCTTCAACAGGTGGGCGATGTTGAACTTGCCCGCGGCAAAGCCTTCCACCAGTGCCGACCAGCTGCGCACCGGCGTCGGCTCGGCGACCTTCAGTCCCGCTTCTTCGAAATAGCCTTTGGCGTGCGCCACCAGCAGCGCGGTGGCGTCGGTGATCGGCAGATAGCCGATGCGCACCACGTCATCGTCGGCGGCGTGCGCCTTGCCCGCGGCGAAGCCGCTCGACGCGAGCAGGGTGGCGAGACCGCCGCGCGCGAGGCGGTCCAGCGTCTCGCGCCGGGTCCAGTCGGACCGCGTCCATTCATGCGTCCACAGTTGAGAAAGATGGTCGGGCTGGCGGGCCATGGTTTGCTCCGAAGCGGGAAAGGTCAGGCGGCGCGGCGCGCGCCGGCGAGGCGGCCGCGCAGGACCACTTCGCCGCCCTCGCCGAGCTGCACGTCGTCGAGGATGCGGGCGGGCGCGCCGCCGAGCACGATGGCGCGCCCGGCGAGGGCGGTGGCGTCGGCGAGGTCATGCGTGACGGTGATCAGGGTGAGGCCGCGCTCGGTGGCGAGGCGGCGCACGTCGCGGCGCAGGCCGTCGCGCGTCTCCGGGTCGAGCGCCGAGAACGGCTCGTCGAGGAGCAGCATGCGGGGCGCGCTCGCCAGCGCCCGGGCAAGGGCGGCGCGCTGCTGCTGCCCACCCGACAGCTCGGCCGGGCGCGCGTCGCCCCGATCGGCGATGCCGACCTTGTCGAGAAGATGAAGCACGCGCTCGCGCGCAATGCAGGCATCGCGTCGGGCGGCGCCGGAGAAGTGCAGCGGCAGCAGCACGTTCTCGATCACCGTGGCCCAGGGCAGAAGCGCCGGACGCTGGAACATCAGGGTGGTGAACGGCGCTGGCCCGACCACCGCCCTGCCGTCGATCCTAACGGCGCCGCTATCGGGCCGCAGGATTCCGGCAATGAGCTGCAGAAGCGTCGATTTGCCGGCGCCTGAAGGGCCAACGATGGCCACGTGCTCCCCGGCCGGAATGGTGAGGTCGATGTTGTCAAGGATCGTCCGCGCGGCCCGGGAAAATGTCAGCCCTGCGATGTGCAGCGACGCGCCGTCGTGGTTCATTCCCGATGCTCCCCGCAACCGCCGCAAATAACTAAGTTTACACGTGATTTCTTAGTTATTGCAGTGCGAGCGTGTAAATTAAGGGCCAACCCCGCGTCTGTCCAGGGTTTTGTTCGATAAAAAGAACGTTTTGTCCAGAACCGCACTTGCGAAGCCCGCTGGAAGGCGGCCCGATATGCTGTCAGGCTGGCGGCATAGCAGGGGGACTGGGTCATGGCGGGACGGTTGGAGGGCAAGGTCGCGGTGGTCACGGCGGCCGGGCAGGGGATCGGGCGGGCGATCGCCGAGGCCTTCGTGCATGAAGGCGCC
>DATBIR010000027.1:0-4514 GCA_036556825.1 Beijerinckiaceae bacterium | reverse complement strand
GCGCCAAGGACAAGATCATCATGGGCGCCTAGCGGCGCTCGATGGTGATGCCCGAGGAAGAGCGCCGCAACACCGCGTACCACGAGTCCGGCCACGCCATCGTGGCGCGCCTGCTGCCCAAGACCGACCCGGTGCACAAGGTCACGATCATCCCGCGCGGGCGCGCGCTGGGCGTCACGATGCAGCTCCCGGAGACCGACCGCTACAGCCAGGACCGCGAGCGCCTGCTCAACATGATCGCAGTGCTGTTCGGCGGCCGGATCGCCGAGGAGCTGTTCATGAACCAGATGACCACCGGCGCCTCGAACGACTTCGAGCGCGCGACCGAGATCGCGCGGCGCATGGTCACGCAATGGGGCATGTCCGACGAGCTCGGGCCGATGGTGTACGGCGAGAACGAAGGCGAGATCTTCCTCGGCCGCTCGATCACCACGCACAAGAACGTGTCCGAAGCCACCATGCAGAAGGTCGACGCCGAGATCCGCCGCATCATCGACCAGCAGTACCGCCTGGCGCGCAAGCTCCTGGAGGACAACCGCGACAAGGTCGAGGCGATGGCGAAGGCGCTGCTCGAGCTCGAGACGGTCGACGCCGACCAGATCGGCGACATCATGGCGGGCAAGCCGCCGCGACCGCCGAAGCCTTCGGGCGGCGCGCAAGCCGCGCCCAAGCCGCCGGCGGGCGACGGCGGCACCGAGGGCGCGACCGCCCCGACCCCTGCAGCCTAAGAAGATCCTTCAATGCGGGAGGTACTCCCTCCCGCTCGACAAGCCCCTGATCCTGGGCGTGGTGAACGTCACGCCCGATTCCTTTTCCGACGGCGGCCGGTTTTTGGGTGTTCGGCAAGCTATAACCCATGCCCGGCGGCTCGCGGAGGAGGGCGCCGACATCCTCGACATCGGCGGCGAGTCCACGCGGCCGGGGGCCGAGCCGGTTTCCGAGGACGAGGAGCTGCGCAGAATCCTTCCGGTCCTCCGGGCGCTTCAGGACGTCCCGGTCTCGGTCGATACACGGCGCGCGCGCGTAATGAGAGAGGCGCTGCAGGCCGGCGCCTCGATGATCAACGACGTCGATGCGCTTTCGGCGCCGGGCGCGCTCGAGGCGGTGGCGGGCAGCGATTGCGCCGTGTGCCTGATGCACAAGAAGGGCGAACCCGCGACGATGCAGCGCGACCCGCACTACGACGACGTGGTGGGGGAGGTGAGAGCTTTCCTCGCTGCGCGGGTTGATGCAGCAAAAAGCGCAGGCATCGCCGCCGGGCGCATCGTCGTCGACCCCGGCTTCGGCTTCGGCAAGACAGCGGCGCACAACCTCGCGCTGTTGAAGCATCTGCGCGAGCTTTCGGAGTTTCCGCTCCTCGTCGGGCTGTCGCGCAAGTCCACCTTGGGGAAGATCACGGGGCGGCCGGTCGAGGAGCGGCTCGCCGGCAGCCTTGCCATGGCCTTGCTCGCTCTGCAGAGCGGCGCGGCGATACTGCGAGTGCACGACGTCAGGGAAACGAGAGACGTCGTTGCGATTTGGCGGGCGTACAGGAACGACAACATAGGCACAAGTAGGCGCTAGTGCAGTGAAGCGCGGCACTCGCCACCTGCTCAACGCTTCCGGCGCTGCGAACACGGAGGCCTTTGCCCGGGCTGCGCGGCGGCGCGACAATACGCGCATGACGCGCAAGCATTTCGGTACCGACGGCGTTCGCGGCACCGTCGGGCAGAGCCCGATGACGCCGGATTTCGTGCTGCGGCTTGGCTACGCTGCGGGGAAGGTTCTTTCTCAGAAAAACCCTCACCCAGCAGTGCTGATCGGGAAAGACACCCGCATCTCGGGCTACATGGTCGAGTCGGCCCTCGAGGCCGGCTTCTCGGCCGCCGGCATCGACGTGCACATGTGCGGCCCGATGCCCACGCCCGCGGTCGCGTACCTCACGCGCGCGCTGCGCCTCGCCGCCGGCGTGGTGATCAGCGCCTCGCACAACCTCTACCCCGACAACGGCATCAAGTTCTTCTCCAACGACGGCTTCAAGCTGCCCGACGACACCGAGGCGAGGATCGAGGCCGAGATGGAGCAGCCGATGGGGTGCAACGAGGCGGCGAAGCTCGGCAAGGTCTGGCGCGTCGATGACGCGCCGGGGCGCTACATCGAGTTCTGCAAGTCCACCTTTCCTTCGCAGCTCGACCTGAAAGGCCTGAAGATCGTGGTCGACTGCGCGAATGGCGCCGCCTACCACGTTGCGCCGCACGTGTTCCACGAGCTGGGCGCGGACGTGATCTCGGTCGGCGTGGACCCCGACGGCTTCAACATCAACGACGGCGTCGGCGCCACTTCGCCCGATGCGCTCAGGAAACAGGTCCTCTCCCAGCAAGCGCACCTCGGCATCGCGCTCGACGGCGACGGCGACCGCGTCGTCATGGTCGACGCGGCCGGGCGCAGCTTCGACGGCGACGAGCTCCTTTTCGCGATCGCCAGGCACCGCTGCGGAAAGCAGAAGGTGGCCGGGGTGGCTGGGACGCTGATGACCAACTTCGCCTTCGAGAAGGCGATGGCGCGCCTCGGGATCCCGTTCGCGCGCGCCAGGGTCGGCGACCGCTACGTGCTCGAGCTCATGCGCGAGAAAGGCTGGCAGCTCGGCGGCGAGAACTCCGGGCATCTCATCTGCCTCGACAAGCACACCACCGGCGACGGCATCGTCTCGGCGCTGCAGGTCCTTGCAGCGATGCGCGAGGCGGACCGCCCGCTCGCCGAGCTCACCGCCGAGCTCGTGATGCTCCCGCAGGTGCTGCTGAACGTCGCGGTGCCGCGCGGCTTCCAGTGGGAGAAGCATGAAGCCATCAAGAAAGCGCGGTCCGATGTCGAGCGCGCGCTCGACGGCAAGGGCCGCGTGCTGCTGCGTCCGTCGGGAACCGAGCCCGTGCTGAGGGTCATGGTCGAAGGAGAGCCGCGCGACGCCATCGAGTCGGCGGCGAGAAGCATCGCGGACGCCGTGAAGCAAGCGGTCCGCTGAGCAAGCCCGCCACCGTCGTCATCGGCCTCGGGCTGGCGCAGACGCTTGCCTGGGGCTCGACCTACTATCTGCCCGCGATCCTCGCCAACGCGATCGCCGCCGAGCTCGGCATCGCGACCGCGTGGGTTTTCACCGCCTTCTCCTGCGGCCTGCTGCTCTCGGCGCTGCTCGGTCCGGCGGCGGGCCGCCTGATCGATCTCCACGGCGGGCGGCGCGTGCTGCCGGTCTCCAACCTGGTATTCGCCGCCGGCCTTGCTTTGCTGGGCTTCTCTTCGGGAATCATTCCCCTTTTTGTGGCATGGCTGGTCATCGGTGCCGGCATGGGCGCAGGCCTGTACGAGGCGGCTTTCGCGACGCTGGCGGGAATCTATGGGCAGGAGGCGCGCCGCTCGATCACCGGCATAACCCTGATCGCCGGCTTTGCCAGCACGGTGTGCTGGCCGATCTCGGCGTACCTTGACGTTACCGTCGGCTGGCGGGCGACCTGCTACACCTGGGCGGTGGCGCACCTCGTGCTCGGCCTGCCGATCAATCTCCTGCTGCCGCGGCCCCGGCGTGCGGAAAAGGCCGTTCAGCCTCAACCGGCGGCGGCCGCGGGCCGCAGGCGGCTCCTCCTGATGGCGGGGTTGTCATTCGTGTTCGCCGCCACGTGGTTCTGCAGCACCTCGATGGCGGCGCACCTGCCGCGGGTGCTGCAGGAGTCTGGAGCCAGCCTGGCGGCCGCGGTCGCGGCCGCCGCCCTCGTCGGCCCGGCCCAGGTCGGCGCCCGGGTCCTGGAGTTCTGGTTCATGCGGCGCTTTCACCCGATCGTTTCGGCGCGCATTGCGAGCCTCGCACACCCGGTCGGCGCCGCAGGGTTGATGGCGGCCGGCTCGCCGGCCGCGACCGGCTTCGCCGTCCTGCACGGGGCAGGGAACGGGGTGATGACAATCACGATGGGTACGCTTCCGCTCGCGCTTTTCGGCGCGGCCGGCTACGGGTTGCGCCAGGGGCTCATGATCGCGCCCGCCCGGTTCGTTTCCGCCAGCGCGCCGTTCCTGTTCGACTTGCTCCTCTCCCGCTTCGGGACGGCATCCCTGGCTGTGACCGGAGGGCTCGGCATCGCCGCCTTCACGGTGCTCACGTTAATCCAGGACCGTAAGCGGGCTTGACAAGCGAAGGCTTCATTTCCATACTTCCAAAAATATGGAAACGAAGCAGGTGGTCCAGACGCTGTCGGCCCTGGCGCAGGAATCGCGCCTCGCGATCTTCAGGCTTCTCGTGCAGGCGGGGCCGGAAGGACTCGCAGCGGGCGCGATCGGGGAAAGGCTGCGGCTGCCGCCCGCGACGCTCTCGTTCCACCTCGCCGGGCTGACCCGCGCCGGGCTCGCGCAGAGCCGCCAGGAGGGCCGCTTCGTCATCTACAGCGCCGACTACGCGGCCATGAACGCGCTGGTCGGCTTCCTCACCGACAACTGCTGCCAAGGAGCCGCCTGTGAAACGCCTTCACGTACACGTCGCAGTGCATGACCTGCAA
>DATBIR010000026.1:0-1784 GCA_036556825.1 Beijerinckiaceae bacterium | reverse complement strand
ACCGGCATCGACGCGCATAACGTGCTCTATTTCGACGAGCCTTGGTCGCGTCCCGGCGACTATGTGTTGTTGCGCGCGGTTACCGATCTCGTCTGCGTCTCCTCGTCCTGCCCTGACGATATCGATCCGGCCAATGGATGGAACCCGACCGACATTCATGTGCGCACCTATTCCGACAAGCAGAGCTTCTCCAAAGCAGTGGCCTATAGAATGACCCCAGACGCAGAGCCGGAGCTCACGCGCGAGACCGCGTTTCACCCGCGCTTCTCGGCGCTGACGCGCAATTACACGGAATATCGGGGCTATTGGTTGCCGACGCGATTCTCCAATGACGGGCCGGTGGCGGAGTATTGGGCCTGCCGCGAGCGCGCGGCGATCATGGATCTGTCGCCGTTGCGCAAATTCGAGGTGACCGGCCCCGACGCAGAGTCGCTTCTGCAATACGCGCTCACCCGCAACGTGCGGAAGCTCGCAGCCGGCCAGGTGGTCTACACCGCCATGTGCTACGAGCATGGCGGCATGATCGACGACGGCACGCTGTTCCGCCTTGGCGACAACAATTTCCGCTGGATCGGCGGCGACGACTATGGCGGCGTCTGGCTGCGCGAGCAGGCCGAGAAGCTTGGGCTGAAAGCGTGGGTGCGCTCATCGACCGATCAGCTGCACAACGTCGCCGTGCAGGGGCCGAAGAGCCGCGACATCTTGCGCGAGGTGCTGTGGACCCCCCCGGCACAGCCCACTGTGGACGAGCTTTGCTGGTCCCGTTTCACCATCGGGCGCATCGGCGGCTTCGAGGGCGTACCGGTCGTGGTGTCGCGTACCGGCTATACCGGCGAGCTCGGCTACGAGGTGTTCTGCCACCCAAAGGATGCACTCACCGTGTTCGACGCCATCTGGCAGGCCGGCGAGCCGCACGGGATGATGCCGCTCGGCCTGCAGGCGCTCGATATGGTGCGCATTGAGGCAGGTCTCGCCTTCGCAGGCTATGAGTTTTGCGATCAGACAGACCCGTTCGAGGCCGGCATCGGCTTTACCGTGCCGCTTGCCGGGAAGAACGAGGACTTCATCGGCCGCGAGGCGCTGCTGCGGCGGAAGGAGAACCCGCAGAAAGCGCTCGTCGGTCTCGAGATGGAAGGCGAGGAAACGGTCGGGCACGGCGACTGCGTCCATATCGGCCGCGCTCAGATTGGCGTCGTCACTAGCGCCACCCGCTCGCCGATCCTGAAGAAGACGATCGCGCTCGCAAGGCTCGACGTCACCCATGCCGGGCTCGGCACCGAGGTCGAGGTCGGCAAGCTCGACGGCCACCAGAAGCGTCTGCCTGCGCGCGTCGTGCGCTTCCCGCATTACGATCCGGAGAAGACGCGGGTGCGTGCGTAATCGGGATGATACGCGCAGTTCTGCTTGATCTTGCCGGCGTCGTTTATCAGGGCGAGCAGCCGCTGCCGGGCGCGGTCGACGCGGTCGCTGATTTGCGCCAGGCAGGCTTGCGCTTGCGCTTTCTCACCAACACCACGCGCATGCCGAGGCGGGCCCTGCTCTCGCGTCTCGCCGACATGGGCGTCAGAATTGCCGACGAAGAGCTGTTCACGCCGGCGCAGGCCGCACGCGCCTGGCTTTCGGCGAGGAAACTTTCGCCGCACCTCCTGATCCATCCTGCCCTTGCCGAGGACTTTGCCGGGCTTGGCGGCTCGGAGGGCGAAGCCGTTGTGGTCGGCGACGCCGCGCAAGGCTTCACCTATGACGCGCTCAATACCGTCTTTCGCAAGCTGCTGGCAGGCGCC
>DATBIR010000025.1:0-7354 GCA_036556825.1 Beijerinckiaceae bacterium | reverse complement strand
CCACGCCCAGCAATTCTCGTCGTCGATCGGGATCCAGAAGTGGCCGTGCAGCGGATGATCGGCGCGCGGCGGCACCATGGTGAAGCTCGGCATCACCCATGGCGTGATGCGCCAGTAGAAATTGCCGTTCTCGGCGTTGCGGCGCGCACCGATGTAGAGGCCGCCGGGCTGCTCCACCACCTCGAACACGGGCGCCACGTCCTTCATGTTGTATTCGTTGCCCTTCGAGCCGCGGAAATGCGGATCGCGGTCGATGGTGCCGCGATGCAGCCAGGAGACGTGGCTCGAATCGATGCCGCCTTCCATGGCCTGCAGCCAGTTGCATTCCTGCCAGCGCTTCGAGGTGAAGCTCTGCCCGGCCGCAACATGCGCGAATTCCCATTCGGGCTGCGGCGGCTGCTTGTCGGGCGGGCCCATATAGGTCCACAGGACGTCGCCGATCTTGATCAGCGGATACGACTTCAGCTTGATCTTCTGGGCGTAGCCGCTCTCGACCGGCTCGGACGGCACGTCGATGCACTGGCCGGTGACGTCGTATTTCCAGCCGTGATACGGGCAGCGCAGGCCGCATTCCTCGTTGCGGCCGAACCACAGCGACACGCCGCGATGGGCGCAGAATTCGTCGATCAGGCCGTAGCGGCCTTCACTGTCGCGGAAGGCGAGCAGCCGTTCCGACAGCAGCTTGACGCGCACCGGCGGGCTGTCGTTCTCGGGCAGCTCCTCGGCGAGCAGAGCCGGGATCCAGTAGCTGCGGAACAGCTGGCCCATCGACGTGCCCGGGCCAGTCTGCGTCAGCAGATCGTTCTGTTCTTTCTTCAGCATCCCATCCTCCCTGGCTTGCGGCGGACCATAACGTCCGCCCCCGCTCACGCAAGCGCCGCCTTCTCCCCTGCAGGCCTCCGGCAAAGGAAAGGGAGAACGCGACCGCGGCTCGGACGTTAGGATGACGGCCCAGCCTGACCCGAAAGAACAGCCCGAGCTTTATCCGGTCGCGGACCGGCTGCATGCGCTGCCCGGACTGGCGGATAGCCGGCGCCAACGACGCCGGGCGCGGGTGGGGCTGGCGCTCGGGGCGTTGGGTTTCCTGGTGCTTGCGGCGATTTCCGTCCTGATCTTCCGCTGAACCCCGGGCCGTGTTGCGCAGTTGTGCCTCCAGCACCTCCGGCGCCGCATGCGGCCGCCGGGATCAGGAGGACTTCATGAAGACCGCTGTCGCTTTGACGCTGGCCGCAATGGCCCTGTTCACCGCACCCGCCATCGCCCAGACGGGCGCGCAAACCGGCGCCGCGTCCGGTGCCGGCCAGAGCCCGGCGGCGCCGGGCATGTTCATCTCGCAGCAGCGGGAGGGCACGTTGCGCCTCTCAAAACTATCGGGCGTCGACGTGATCGGCCAGGACCACAGCAAGATCGGCGACATCGACGAGGTCCTCGTGAACCGCAACGGCCGCGTCGACGCGGTGGTCGTTGACGTCGGCGGGTTCCTCGGCATCGGCGGCAAGACCGTGGCGATGCCGTTCGGCGAGCTGCGCTGGAACGCGCCGGCGTCGCGGGTCGCCTCGCCGGCCGCCAGCACCGGTCCCGGCAACACGCCGAGCGAGCAGCAGGCCGCCGCCGTAAGGCCGGAAAGCATGGTCGGCGCCAATGTGAGCGACCGCGCCCTCAATGCCGTTCCGGAAGGGCGCAGCGGCACCGTCGATCCGAATACCGGCCCGGTCGCGACCGGCTCGACCGAGCCGGCCACCGTCCCGGTCGCGAGCGGGGAGGTCGAGCGCGCCTTCGTGCTCCGCACGAAGGACGACCTGCACAACGCGCCCGAGTTCCGCTACACGGGTAAGCGGTAGTTATCCCCCCGCGAGGGGAGGGCGGACTCGCACGCGCCAGCGTGCAAGCCGGGTGGGGCGGCAACGCGACCTCGATCACTGTCGCGTTGCCACCCCACCTCGGTCGGCTTTGCCGACTCGGCCCTCCCCCGAAAGGAGGGATGGGTCGTGTCACCCCGCTTTGACGAGCGGCACGACGTTGTGAAGGGTCTTGTCGGC
The DNA here is from genome assembly GCA_036556825.1 of Beijerinckiaceae bacterium. GTDB lineage: Bacteria > Pseudomonadota > Alphaproteobacteria > Rhizobiales > Beijerinckiaceae > JAJKJG01. The sequence goes on along the minus strand of DATBIR010000025.1, from coordinate 5,315 downwards.
GTTGTCGAAGAAGCGGCGCAGGTTGCGCGCCGCCTGGCGGATGCGCTGCTCGTTCTCGACGAGGGCGATGCGCACGTAGCCGTCGCCATGCTCGCCGAAGCCCATGCCCGGCGCGACCGCGACGTCGGCCTTCTCGACGAGCAGTTTTGAGAATTCCAGGCTGCCCAGCGAGCGGAATTTTTCAGGAATCGGCGCCCAGGCGAACATCGACGCCTTGGGGCTCGGGATCGGCCATCCAGCCTTGGTGAAGGAATCGACGAGCACGTCGCGGCGCCGCTTGTAGATGGCGCGCATCTCGCGGATGCAGTCGTCGGGGCCGTTCAGGGCCGCGGTCGCCGCCACCTGGACCGGCGTGAAGGCGCCATAATCGAGATAGGACTTGACGCGCGCCAGCGCCGCCAGCAGCCGCTCGTTGCCGACCGCGAAGCCCATGCGCCAGCCGGCCATCGAATAGGTCTTGGACATCGAGGTGAACTCGACCGTCACGTCCATGGCGCCGGGCACCTGCAGCACGGAGGGCGGCGGCTCGCCGTCGAAATAGACCTCGGCGTAAGCAAGGTCCGAGAGCAGGATCAGCTCGTGCTTCTTAGCGAAGGCGACGAGGTCGCGGTAGAAGTCGAGCGAGGCGACGCAGGCGGTCGGGTTCGACGGATAACAGACCACGATGGCGATCGGCTTCGGGATCGAATAGTCGACGGCGCGCTCGAGCGCCGGGAAGAAGGCCGGCGTCGGCTCGCACGGCACGGAGCGGATCACGCCGCCCGCCATCAGGAAGCCGAAGGCGTGGATCGGGTAGCTCGGATTGGGCACCAGCACGACGTCGCCCGGCGCCGTGATCGCCTGGGCCATGTTGGCGAAGCCCTCCTTGGAGCCGAGGGTCGCCACGACCTGCGTCTCGGGGTTGAGCTTCACGCCGAAGCGGCGCTCGTAATAGCCGGCCTGGGCGCGGCGCAGACCGGCGATGCCCTTGGAGGCCGAATAGCGGTCGGTGCGCGGCTTGCCGGCGGTCTCGCAGAGCTTGGCCACCACATGCGCCGGCGCCGGCAGGTCCGGGTTGCCCATGCCGAGATCGATGATGTCGGCGCCGCCCGCCCGCGCCGCCGCCTTGATGCGGTTCACCTGCTCGAACACGTAAGGCGGCAGGCGTTTGATGCGGTGGAAGTCGCTCATGCTCCGGGGGTCCTTTGGGCGGGGGCGCCGCAGGGTGGCCCCACCTGCTTAGCATCGCCGGCGCGGCCTGGGCAGCCCTATTGGCTGGGGCGGTTAAGGAGTTCGGGGGGCGCCGCCCGGGCTCGGCGGCGGGCTCGCCCCGAGCTGGCGGGCTGACTGGGCCTTGCTTTCGTTCTGGGCGCGGGCCTGGTCCATCTCGGCCTCGGCCGCCTTGACCTCGGCGGCGCTCTTGGCGGCGCGCGACCGGTTAGCCGGGATCACTCCGACCGGCTGGTAATCGAGGCTGTCCGGCCGCGACTGCTCGACGAACTCCGCCGGCTTGGCCGGCGGGGTGCTGACCCCGGTCGACAGCGCGATGTCGCGCACCGGGTTGGTGTCGGCCGAGCAGGCGGCCAGCGCCAGCAGCGCCGCGGCGGCGCCGAGATCGAGGCAGATGCGGTGCGCGCGTCGTGTCATGACCCGTCGGAATTCGGCCTCGGAGAAGGGTTGGAATTCAAGGCACTGGATGTAGCAAAAATGCTGGCTAGAGCGTTAACATGTCGAAAAGACGGCTTGCGCCACATCAGGGCCGGATCACCCTAGCCGGAGTGATTCCGCCCCGCCATTTGTGTCGCATGACCGCGTCGGAAGCGCGAGTTCCGCTTGCCGGATAATGCCCGAGGAGGATCGCTTGGAGCGCGAGCAGCAGGACAGCACGGTTCAGGTGCCGGTTCCCGATTTCGAGGCTCTCTCGCGCAATATGGCGCAGTTCGTCGAGGAGGCCGGCAAGGCGACCGCGGCCTACCTGAAGCCGGTCGAGGACGGGCGCGCGCCGGGCGGCGGGCTCGCCGAGGAAGTGGGCGAGATCGTCAAGACCCTCGGCCACGTCGCCGAGACCTGGCTCACCGATCCGCAGAAGGCGATCGAGGCGCAGACGCGGCTCGGTGCGAGCTTCTTCACCCTCTGGGCGGCAACCCTGAAGCGCATGCAGGGCCAGGAGGCGCCGCCGGTTGCCACTCCCGATCCGAAGGACAACCGCTTCCGCGATCCGGAATGGACCGAGAATCCGGTCTTCGATTTCCTGAAGCAGGCGTATCTCGTGACGACGCGCTGGGCCGAGGATCTGGTCGACAATGCCGAGGGGCTCGACGAGCAGACCAAGCGCAAGGCGCGCTTCTACGTGCGCCAGGTCGCAAGCGCGCTGTCGCCCTCGAACTTCATCGCCACCAATCCGGAGCTGATCCGCGAGACGCTCAAGCAGAGCGGCGCCAATCTCGTACGCGGCATGAAGATGCTGGCCGAGGACATCGAGGCCGGCGGCGGCGAGGTCAAGCTGCGCCAGACCGATCCGTCGCGCTTCGAGGTCGGCGTCAACGTCGCCGACGCGCCCGGCAAGGTCATCTACCGCAACGACCTGATCGAGCTGATCCAATACGCGCCGAGCACCGAGACGGTGCTCAAGCGGCCGCTCCTGATCGTGCCGCCGTGGATCAACAAATATTACATCCTCGATCTCAACAAGGACAAAAGCTTCATCCGCTGGGCGGTGGCGCAGGGTCTCACCGTGTTCGTCATCTCGTGGGTCAATCCCGACGAGCGCCATGCCGGCAAGGGCTTTGCTGAATACATGCGCGAAGGCATCTTCGCGGCGCTGGTGGCGATCAAGGAGGCGACGCGCGAGCGGCAGGTCACGGCGATCGGCTATTGCGTCGGCGGCACGCTGCTCGCGTCCGCGCTCGCCTACATGGCGGCCATGGGCGACGACCGCATCCAGAGCGCGACCTTCTTCACCGCGCAAGTCGACTTCACCCACGCCGGCGACCTGAAAGTCTTCATCGACGAGGAGCAGGTGAAGCAGGTCGAAGGGATCATGGAGACGCGCGGCTATCTCGAAGGCTCGCACATGGCGAACGCCTTCAACATGCTGCGCCCCAACGACCTGATCTGGCCCTACGTGGTCAACGTCTACATGAAGGGCCAGCCGCCGTTCCCGTTCGACCTGCTCTACTGGAATTCCGACGCGACGCGTATGCCCGCGGCCAACCACTCCTTCTATCTGCGCAACTGCTATCTCGACAACAAGCTGGCGCGCGGCGAGATGGAAATCGACGGCGTCACGCTCGATCTCAAGGACGTGACGATTCCGATTTTCAATCTGGCTGCGCGCGAGGATCACATCGCCCCCGCGCGCTCGGTGTTTGTCGGCTCCGCCCTGTTCGGCGGGCCGGTGGAGTTCGTGCTCGCCGGCTCCGGTCACATCGCCGGCGTGATCAACCCGCCGTCTAAGCCGAAATACCAATACTGGACCGGCGGCGCGCCCGTCGGCGACCTCGACGCGTGGATCGCCAAGGCCGAGGAGCATCCGGGCTCGTGGTGGCCGTATTGGTTCAAGTGGATCGAGAGCCAGGCTCCGGAGCGCGTCAAGGCGCGCAAGCCCGGCAGCGGCAAGGCCAAGCCCCTCGCCGATGCCCCCGGCACCTACGTGCTGGTGAAATCCTAGCGTCCACCTCTGCCGAAGGAAGAGGTCGAGCGACGCGGGGCGCGTCGCCGGGTCGGGCGGGCGAGTGCCGCCGAATGCGCAACGGTGACGCCGGTTCGACGTTGGGCTTACACTGCGCGCGGCATGGGTCTTTGCGGGCTTGGTGATCGTTATTGCCCGGACACCGCGAAGCGCCGACCCGGCGTCGCGCCCCGTGCATGTTCAACGTCGCGCTCACACTGGGAATCAAGCACGCCATTCCCATGATGTGTCATTGCCGGGCTTGACCCGGCAATCCATCACGACGCTCCTTGCGCGTGAGATGGCCCAAGAAGCTGTCGTTTAGCGTCAAGCCAAGCCCAGCCGGGTTGTGGATTGCCGGGTCAAGCCCGGCAATGACAACGAAGAGGGCGAAACAGGTCCGATGCGACGGCGGTCTGCTGCCGATTGGTGTGGCGTACGTCATTCATGGCAGCGCCAGCTTTGTGGTGACGCGTCTCGCTGAAACGCGATGGGCGCACTTGCTGGCACGACGCTGTCGTCAACTCTGGACCGCCTCTTGGACGACTTCGATGTTGTGGATCTCCGAACCCACGGGGATGGAAATCACATAGGTCTTCGCCTCGCCCGAGGACGCTTGTTGCGGCGCTTCGAAGTGCAGTTGGCCGCCATACCACTCGCCGGGAAGCAAGGTGTTGTCCTTGATCACCGAGCCTTCGAGGTTGGCCAGGTTTCTGCGACCGTTCTCTACGGCGCTTGTAATCATGGCGTCGTTCTGCGCCGCCGCGTTAGCTTGTGCGATCGCGTTGGCTGTCGGGCTGTAGTACGAAGTGGAAACGGTGGCCATGCGGCCGCCCGAATAGACGGTGGAGTGGGCGGTTCCATAACCTGCTTGAGACGCTGAGTAGGCGTTTCCTGCAGCGGCCACTCCCACGAGAATAGCAGCGGCCACCTGGCGAGCCTTCTCCTCGGAGACGAGCTGTTCATAGGTCTTGACCGGCAACGCGGCGACCGCTTGTCCGTCCTGCGTTTGATGGACGGACACGTTCTGGACCAGAAAGTCCGTCGGCTGCTTGCCCATGTTGGTAATGCCAACGATGAACACCGGACGACCGCCGGACCGAAGCTGGCGAGAAGCCGGGCTGACCAGAACGATCGAGTTCTTCTTTTTCGAGACGATGGCGGGACGTCCGTCCCTGATCATCGCCTGCTGATTGGCCGCAGGCTTGAAACGAGCCACCTCCGTCGTGTTGCAGCCCGCAAGAATTGTTGCCGCGCACAAACCGGCGGCCATGACACCGAATCGCATTGAGTCGCTCCCCCTTCCCCTGGGCAAAGAAGAAGCAGGCCAGATCGGCACCGCAAGGCGGAGGATTGCGAGGTTCGGAAGTTTGAAGGCCGGCGCTTCTTTTGCGCCACACTCACGGAAACGAGGGGCCAACGACCAGCCGGCTTTCTCAGGCAAGTCCTGGCTTTGGCATCGTCATTGCCGGCGATGTATTTTCGTAAGCAGTTCGTGTGCGAGACGTGTCGAGCCATGGATTGCCGGATCAAGACCGGCAATGACAGTCAGGAGGGCGCGAGAGACGCGCGGCTGCTCAGGCACGCGTCGCTGCCTTCCGCGAGCGGGCGGAGCGCGCGGGAACGCGCGACGCGTTCAGGGCCGCGGCGGCGCGGACGAGCGCCT
>DATBIR010000024.1:0-7740 GCA_036556825.1 Beijerinckiaceae bacterium | reverse complement strand
CGTGCGCGGCTCACGACCTTGCAGGTCAATCTGGGCTACCGCTGCAACCAGGCCTGTTTCCACTGCCACGTGAATGCCGGGCCGACGCGCACCGAGGCGATGAGCGGCGATGTGATCGACCTCGTCGTCGAGGTGCTCGATCGGCGCCGGATCGGCACCCTGGACATCACCGGCGGCGCCCCCGAGCTTCATCCGGAATTCCGCCGGCTGGCGGTTGCGGCGCGCGACCTCGGCGTCAAGGTATTGGACCGCTGCAACCTGACGATCCTGCTCGAGCCGGGGCAGGAGGACCTGGCGGGGTTTCTCGCCGGCAACCAGATCGACGTGGTCGCCTCGCTGCCCTGCTACCTCGAGGAGAATGTCGACCGGCAGCGCGGCAAGGGGGTGTTCGACAAGAGCGTCGAGGGGCTGCGGCGGCTCAACGCCGTCGGCTACGGCGACCCGCGCAGCGGCCTCGCCCTCAACCTCGTCTACAACCCGCAAGGTCCGAGCCTGCCGCCGAGCCAGACCGCGCTCGAATCCGACTACAAGCGCATCCTCGGCGAACGCTACGGCGTCGTCTTCAACGACCTTTTCGTGCTCGCCAACATGCCGATCCAGCGTTTCGGGTCGACCCTGGTCTCGAAAGGCCAGTTCCACGACTACATGGCCTTGCTCGAAGGCGCGCACCGTGACGCCAACCTTGCCGGGGTGATGTGCCGGTCCCTGGTCAGCGTCGATTACCGCGGCTACCTCTATGACTGCGACTTCAACCAGATGCTCGACCTGCCGGTGGGCGGCCGCCCGCATCTGCGCGACCTCCTGAGCCGCGATCTCGAGGGGCGCCCGATCCGCGTCGCCGGGCATTGCTACGGCTGCACGGCGGGGCAGGGCTCAAGCTGCGGAGGGGCCTTGCACGAGGCCGCCGAATGAAGCTCTCGGTGGTCGTGCCGGTCCTCGATGAGGGCGCCACGATCAGAGCTCATCTCGCGGCGCTGGCGTCGTTACGGAAGGGGGGCGCCGAGGTGATCGTCGTCGACGGCGGCAGCGGCGACGCTACCGTCCGCGAAGCCGGGGAGGGGGCCGACCAGATCATCGCCGCTCCGCGCGGGCGCGCCAGCCAGATGAATTCGGGAGCCCGGGCCGCCACAGGCGAGGTCCTGCTGTTCCTGCACGCCGACACGCGCCTGCCCCCGGCCGCCGATCTGGCCATCGGGCGCGCCATCGCCGCGGGCCATGCCTGGGGCCGTTTCGACGTGGCCATCGACGGGCGGCATCCCCTGCTGCCGGTGGTGGCGGCTCTGATGAACGCGCGCTCGCGACTCACCGGGATCGCCACCGGCGACCAGGCCATCTTCGTCACCCGCCAGGCCTTCGAGGCGGTGGGCGGCTATGCCGAAATCCCGCTCATGGAGGATATCGTGCTGTCGCGCGCCCTCAAGCGCCTGTCGCGGCCGGCCTGTCTGGACGAGCGGGTGGCGACCTCCGGCCGGCGATGGGAGCGGCACGGGCCGCTGCGCACGATCCTGACGATGTGGCGCCTGCGCCTTGCGTTCTTCTTCGGCGCCGACCCGCGCGCGCTGGCGCTCGCCTACGGCTACCGGCCGCGCGATGGCTGATCTCGCCATCCTGGCCAAGGCCCCGGTTCCCGGCTTTGCCAAGACCCGTCTCGTCCCGCTGCTCGGGCCGGAAGGCGCGGCGCGGCTGCAGGAGCGGCTGATCGAGCGGGCGCTCGCCACCGCCCTGGCGAGCGCGATCGGTCCGATCACCCTGTGGTGCGCGCCCGACGAAGGTCACCCGGCTTTCCAATCCGCCGGGAGCCGGCCTGGAGTGAGGCTGGCGCGGCAGCCCGACGGCGACCTCGGCGCCCGCATGCTGGCGGCGTTCCGCGCAGCGTCAGCGGGGTCGGGAATGGTGCTGATCGGGACGGACTGTCCCGTGCTCACGGCGGCCGATCTCCGGGCTGCGGCCTCGGCGCTGGCGACGGCCGATCTCGTCATCGCCCCGGCCGAGGATGGCGGCTACGGCCTGATTGCCGCGAGCCGGCCGCACCCCGGACTGTTCGAGTGCATGCCGTGGAGCACGGACCAGGTTGCGGCCCTCACCCGCCACCGGGCGCGGCAGGGTGGGCTGCAGATCGTCGAGCTTCGTACCGTCTGGGACGTGGACACGCCGGCGGACGTCGCGCGCCTGCGCGCCACCAACCCGGGCTTGGACATTCCGGCGATGGTTAAGAACACCGCGGCGCGACCGGCTTAACTTATGTTGCTCGCGCGCAACTGCGTTCACCATCTTCACTCATCCGCAACAATGCCCTTGGGCAAGCCAACCTCCGCCGCGATCCCGCCATAAACCGGGACGACCTTTGTAGCTCAAGAAGCTGGTTAGACTTCAACGCTTTACGGAGAGATCCCGGGGGGCGCCGAAGAGTCGCTGATGGGCTCCATCGACGCATCCAGAGACTCGTTGCGCCGTCAGGCGGTCGCGTGGCAGACCGCGCTGATTCCGCGAGTTGCGGAATCATGCGGACAACCCACGCCAACGAAGCGAGTCGAGTGATGGATGCGCGTCTGACGGACAAGACGAAACTGCCTAGCCGGCATGTGACCGAGGGCCCCGAGCGGGCCCCGCACCGGTCGTACTACTACGCCATGGGTCTGACCCGGGAACAGATCCATCAGCCTTTCGTTGGCGTCGCCACCTGCTGGAACGAAGCCGCCCCTTGCAACATCGCGCTGATGCGCCAGGCCCAGGCGGTCAAGAAGGGCGTCGCGTCGGCCGGAGGCACGCCGCGCGAGTTCTGCACCATCACCGTGACCGACGGCATCGCCATGGGTCACCAAGGCATGAAGTCTTCGCTGCCGTCGCGCGAGGTGATCGCCGACTCGGTCGAGTTGACCATGCGCGGCCATTCCTACGACGCCCTCGTCGGCATGGCCGGTTGCGACAAGTCGCTGCCCGGCATGATGATGGCGATGTGCCGCCTGAACGTGCCGTCGATCTTCATCTATGGCGGCTCGATCCTGCCCGGCACCTTCAAGGGCAAGCCGGTCACCGTCCAGGACGTCTTCGAGGCGGTCGGCAAGTATTCGGTCGGCGCCATGTCGGACGCCGACCTCGAAGAGCTCGAGCAGGTCGCCTGCCCGTCGGCGGGCGCGTGCGGGGCGCAATTCACGGCCAACACCATGGCCACCGTGTCCGAGGCGATCGGCCTGGCGCTGCCTTACTCCGCGGGCGCCCCCGCACCTTACGACCTGCGTGACCGCTTCTGCGCCACCGCCGGCGAAATGGTGATGGACCTGATCCGGACTCAGATCCGCCCGCGCGACATCGTCACCCGCAAGGCCCTGGAAAACGCCGCCACCGTTGTCGCCGCCTCCGGAGGCTCGACCAACGCGGCGCTGCACCTGCCCGCCATCGCCCATGAATGCGGCATCAAGTTCGATCTGTTCGACGTCGCCGAGATCTTCAAGCGCACGCCCTATGTCGCCGATTTGAAGCCCGGCGGCCGCTATGTCGCCAAGGACCTGTTCGAGGCGGGCGGCATCCCGCTGCTGATGAAGACGCTGCTCGACCACGGCTTCATGCATGGCGACGTCCTGACCGTGACCGGCCGCACGATGGCCGAGAACCTGGCCAATGTGGCGTGGAATCCGGACCAGGACGTGGTCCGTCCGGCCAACGCTCCGCTCACGCCGACCGGCGGCGTCGTCGGCCTCAAGGGCAACCTCGCTCCCGAGGGCGCGATCGTGAAGGTCGCCGGCATGGCCAGGGACCGGCAGACGTTCCGCGGCCCGGCCCGTTGCTTCGACAACGAGGAAGCCTGCTTCGAGGCGGTCAGGAACCGCCAATACAAGGAAGGCGAGGTCCTGGTCATCCGCTACGAGGGCCCACGCGGCGGCCCGGGCATGCGCGAGATGCTCGCCACCACCGCGGCGCTTTACGGACAGGGCATGGGCGACAAGGTCGCGCTGATCACCGACGGCCGCTTCTCCGGCGCAACGCGCGGCTTCTGCATCGGCCATGTCGGGCCGGAGGCCGCGGTTGGCGGGCCGATCGGGCTCCTCAGGGACGGCGACATCATCGCCATCGACGCGATCAAGGGCACGCTCGACGTCGAGCTTCCGGAGGCCGAACTGGCGACCCGCCGCAAGGCCTGGTCGCCGCGCGAGAGCGAGTTCGGCTCCGGCTACATCTGGAAATATGCGCAAACGGTCGGCTCGGCGAAGGACGGCGCCGTCACGCACCCTGGGGGCGCGAAAGAAAAGCAGAGTTATGCGGACATCTAGACTCGCAGCGATCGCGCTCGGCGCATTCCTGGTCGGCGCGTTCGGTCCTGTTTCGGCGCTCGATGTGCCGTCGCGCCCGCAGGGGCGCGGCGGCCCGACGGCCCGCTATGCATCGGCCAACGAGGCCGTGCGCAGCGCCGTGCGCGACTACAATGCCGGCGACAAGGAAGGCGCCGCGCAGGCGCTTGAATTCGCGGCCAAGCAGGGCCATCCGCTGGCCCGCTGGAAGCTCGGCCGGATGTATGCGAACGGCGACGGCGTCCCGCACGACGATCTGAAGGCCTTCGAGCATTTCTCCAAGATCGTCGACGACAATGCCGAGGACGCGCCGGATTCGCCCAACGCCGCGGCCGTGGCCAATGCCTATGTCGCCATCGGCACGTATTTCCTCGACGGCATCAAGGGGACCTATGTGCGCGCCGACGCGGCCCGCGCGCACGACATGTTCCATCACGCGGCGTCCTATTTCGGCGACGCCAACGCGCAGTACAGCCTGGCGCGGCTTTATCTCGATGGGACCGGCGTCGACCCGAATCCGCGCCAGGCGGCGCGCTGGTTCAATCTCGCCGCCGAAAAAGGTCATCACCCGTCGCAGGCGCTCCTCGGGCACATTCTCGTGCACGGGCAGAAGGGCGTGCCGCGCCAGCCGCCGGTCGGCCTGATGTGGCTGATCCTGGCGCGCGAGGCGGCCGACCCGGCCAAGGACCGCTGGATCTCCGAGCTCTACGAAAAGGCCGTCGACGTCACGAGCCAGACCGACCGCCAGCGCGCGCTGCAACTGCTCGAGCAGTTCCTGAAGAGGAAGCGCTAAGCGCTCTCTCCCGCTTGCGGGCAGAGATTACACCTCCAGAACGACCGACACCGGCACGTGGTCGGACGGCTTGTCCCAGCTGCGCGGCTCCTTGTGGATCTGCGCGCCCTTGAGGCGGTCGCTGGCCTGCGGCGACAGCAGCAGGTGGTCGATGCGGATGCCGTTGTTGCGCTGCCACGAGCCCGCGAAATAGTCCCAGAACGTGAACAGCTCGGCGCTGTCGTCGCAGCTCCGCACCGCGTCGTTCAGCCCGACATTGATGAGCTCGCGGAAGCGGGCGCGCGTCTCCGGCTGGAACAGCGCGTCCTTGACCCAGTTCTGGGGATAGCGCGCGTCGCGCGGCTCGGGGATGACGTTGAAATCGCCGGCCAGGACCAGCGGCTCCTCGAGCGCGAGAAGGCTGCCGGCATGGGCCTTCAGGCGATCCATCCAGCCGAGCTTGTAGTCGAATTTCGGCGAGCGCATGGGATTGCCGTTGGGCAGGTAGATCGATGCGACCCGCACCACCCCCGAGCCGGTCGGAACAATCGCCTCGAGGTAGCGCGCCTGCTCGTCGGTCTCGCCCGGCAGCCCGCGCCGCGTCTCCTCGAGCGGGCGCTTCGACAGGATGGCGACGCCGTTATACGCCTTCTGGCCGTGCGTGAGCACGTTGTAGCCGGCCCCTTCGATCTCCATCCTCGGAAAGGCTTCGTCGGTGCATTTCAACTCCTGCAGGCAGAGGACATCCGGCTCGACGCTCCTGAGGAATCTCTGGAGGTGCTCCAGCCTCTGCTTGACGGAATTGACGTTCCAGGTGGCGATGCGCATGACGCGAGCCTTCTACAGCATGATCCGGAAAAAGCATGCCCCGGACTTGGTCAGGGACGGGGACCGCTTCGCCGAAAACGCATGTCCCGGATGTGTCCGGCAATCCCGCGCGCGATTGGACGGGCGGCGGGCATGAAAGCCCGGCTGCGTGTCGATCACGTCATCGTTTGCGGGCATGACAGGCTGCAACTCCGCTTGCATGATGACGTTGACCCCAAAAGCAAGGGAGGGGAAAGCCATGCGCCGGGTTCTCGCGGTCGTCGTCGTCGCGCTGATGTCGAGCAGCATTGCGGCTGCCCAGACCGGCACCAGCGGCTCCTCGTCACCCTCATCGGCAACCGCCCCCGGCTCGCCGGGGGCCAGCGCCGTCGCGCCGCCAAGCGGTGTCACCCCGCCACCTGCACCGGCCGGCGCCGGCTCGAGCGGCGCACGAAGCGGGATGGCAGGGCGACCAGCGTCGGCGGCGCCTGCGGCGCGCGCCGCCAGGGTTCAGCCCGCTTCGCCGGCGGTTCAACCCGCCACCACTCAGGAGGTCGATGCCCGCCTGCAGCGGCGCAGCGATGAGATCAACCGCAGCCTGATGCGCAGCATCTGCCGCGGCTGCTGATGTAATGATGCGTCACCACTAAGGTTTTTGCGTCGGGGCAACCTCGTCCACTTGTCCGCCCGGGGGGGCTGAGGCACGGTGGCAGGCCTTCTGCCACGGACCCGCGCGCATGCCTGTCGTAAAAATTGCCGTCGCCGTTGCCATCGCTGCGTTCGTGACGGCCTGTGGTTATGTTCATCCCGCGGGGATCGCGGGCTCCCCGAATCCGCCGCCGCCCCCGGGTTTTCAGGCCTCGTGCATGTCGATGCCGTTGCCGTTCAACGGCTTCATCTCGAGCTGCACCCCGACCGTTGCCCCGGCCGTCGCCGAGGAGCGCGTCATTCGCGCCAAGGGTTAGCCCCAGCTGCACCGCCGGCGCGAGATACGCGCCGCGAGCATAGGCGCAAACGCAAAGCGCCCGCCGGGGGGCGGGCGCGTTCGCAAGCAATGAAAAGTATATTCAGCCGCGGACACTCGACCGGGCGATCGAATCGATCTCGTAGCGTGAGATGCCGAGATCGTCGAGTTCGCGATCGCTGAGCCGTGAAAGCTCCTCGACCGTCTCGCGATAACGGCGATAATTGCGGATCTTGGACAAAAGCCATGACAGGATCATGGGACCGGCTCCTTTGTTCTTGCGGCGCCTGCTGCGCCGAGGGACGACAGTTCTGTTTGTGCAGTGCATATAATGCAGGCGAGCGGCCTGTGGCAGCGGCCGGAGGAAAGGTCAGCCCCGCGTCAAATGCATAGCTATGTAGAAGATAGTTAACCAACACGCTTTCAGCGCATGGTCCGAGCCGCACGCGGCGGGCTGGTCAGGACCGGAATCGGGAGGACGACGATGCCCAAGCTCACCCTCTACCACGCCGCCCCATCGCGGTCCGCAATGGTCCACTGGCTGCTCGAGGAGATCGGCGAGCCGTATGAGGTCCACCTTCTCCATCTCAGGCGGGGCGAGAACCGGGAACCCCGTTATCTGGCCGTTAACCCTATGGGTAAAGTGCCGGCAATCCGGCACGGGGATGTCGTGGTGACCGAGTCGGCGGCGATCTGCCTTTACCTTGCGGACGCGTTTCCGGCGGCGGGCGTAAGCGTGCCGATCGGCGATCCCCGCCGCGGGGTCTTTCTCAAATGGCTGTTTTTCGGGCCCGGCGTGCTCGAGCCGGCGGTCACCGACCAGGCCTTCAAGCGTATCGATGCGCCGCCGCGCGGCACCCTCGGTTACGGCGACTTCGACACCACGCTGGATGTCCTCGCCAAGGCGCTAG
>DATBIR010000023.1:0-80794 GCA_036556825.1 Beijerinckiaceae bacterium | reverse complement strand
ATGGACTGGCTGACGCCCTCGCGCGACAGCTCGATGCCGCGGCCGTCGACGCTGCGCCGGTCGCGCAACAGCGCGAGCAGCGAACCGTCGCCACAGCCGACGTCGAGCACGCGCGAGCCAGGCTCGACCATGTCGGCGACGAGCAGAAGATCGAGGCGCGGGGCGGCTGCCTGCTCTCTCCCGCCTTGCGGGGGAGATGCGGAGAGGGGAGGGGCCCCGTTCATCCTGATCGATGAGGACGTATTGCCGGTCTCATCGGCCGGCGGCTGCTCGCTGCGCGCGTCAGCCCCGGATCCTGCCTGCACAGAGGAAGGTGCTGCTCCCTCCCTCACGTGATCCCCCGTGCGCGCGCAGCCGCATCGACGAAGCCGCGCACCGTCGCAAACATCTCGGGCTCGTGCAGCAGGAAGGCGTCGTGGCCCTTGCTGCTCTCGATCTCGACGAAACCGACGGACGCGCCCGACGCGTTGAGCGCATGCACGACGGCGCGCGACTCGACGGTCGGAAACAGCCAGTCGGACGTGAAGGAAATCACGCAGAAGCGCGTCTTCGTGCCGCGAAACGCCTCGGCCAGCACGCCGCCGTGTTCCTCGGCGAGGTCGAAATAGTCCATCGCCCTGGTCAGGTAGAGGTAGGAGTTGGCGTCGAAGCGCTCGACGAAGGTGATGCCCTGGTATCGCAGATAGCTTTCCACCTGGAAGTCTGCGTCGAAGGTGAAGGTCGGGGCGCTGCGGTCCTGAAACTTGCGCCCGAATTTGGTGTGCAGCGCCGTTTCCGACAGATAGGTGATGTGGGCTCCCATCCGGGCCACCGCGAGGCCCTTGGCCGGGCGCGCGCCCTGTTCGAGATAGCGTCCCGCGCGCCACTCCGGGTCGGCCATCACGGCCTGGCGGCCGACCTCGTGAAAGGCGATGTTCTGGGCCGAATGGCGCGCCCCGGCGGCGATCGGAATGGCGGAAAAGACGCGTTCCGGATAGCTCGCGCCCCACTGCAACACCTGCATGCCGCCCATCGAGCCGCCGATCACGCTGAACAGGCTTTCGATGCCGAGCCGGTCGAGCAGCATGGCCTGGGCGCGCACCATGTCGCGGATGGTGACCAGCGGAAAATCGACGCTCCACGGCCGCGCCGTCGCCGGGTTGATCGACGCGGGGCCGGTCGTGCCCATGCAGCCGCCGACCACGTTGGCGCAGATCACGAAAAAGCGGCGGGTGTCGATCGGCTTGCCGGGTCCGACCATGGTCTCCCACCAGCCGGATTTGCCGGTGACCGGGTGGAGGCTGGCGACATGCTGGTCGCCGGTCAGGGCGTGGCAGACGAGGATCGCGTTGGAGCGCGCGGCGTTGAGCTCGCCGTAGGTCTGGTAGGCGATCTGCCACGGCGTCAGCGCGATACCCGCGTCGAGCGGCAGGGGTTCGTCGGGACCGAACCGTTCGACGGGGCTGGAGGGCTCGTCGGCCTGGCCGAGGGCCTCCGTGGCGATTTTGGCGACGTGGGTCATACGGAACTTAAAGCGCATATGGGTGCCATTGCCCCAAGCCGTCAATTGCGAAGTATCCCTAGCCTTTACGCCCATCCCTTCCTAAACAGCGTCATCGCCGGCCCCCGGGGCCGCGCAGGCGATCCCGCAACACCGGACCGGCCGCAAGCCATGACGCACCCTCAGCAGCCTCCCCTGGCCGATCTGCGCGCCGAAATCGACCGCATCGACGCGGACATGCACCGGCTGCTGATCGAGCGGGGCGAGATCATCGACCGGCTCATCGCCGTAAAAAAAACTTCCGAATCCGGATCCGCCTTCAGGCCCGGTCGGGAGGCGGCTATGATGCGCGCCCTGGCCGAGCGCCACCGGGGGCTCCTGCCGCTCGACACGGCCGAGAGCATCTGGCGCGTGATCATCGCCACCTTCACCTATGTCCAGGCGCCGTTCGGCGTGCATGCCGACGTGTCCGGCGGCGACGCGCCGATGCGCGACTCGGCCCGCTTCCATTTCGGCTTCACGGTGCCTTACGAGCCGCATCCCAGCGCCGCGGCGGTCATCCGCGCGGTGGCGCAATCGCGCGGCGATCTCGGCATTTTTCGCCTCGACCAGGGTGCCTCGGCGGGGGCGTGGTGGCGCGAGCTGGCGGGGGAGGGGCGGCCGAAGGTCATCGCCCGCTTGCCCTTCATCGAGCGGCCCGATCACCCGGCCGGAACCCCGGTTTTCGTGATCTCGAAGCCCCTCGCCGACGCCGCCGTGCGCGACGTCGTGCTCTACGCGGCGCGGTTCGAACGCTGGCGAGACACCACGCGCCAGGCCATCGCCAGCCTGGACGGAGAGGTGATTGCCAGCGCCGGGCATAACGGCGGCCTGTCCGCCCTGCTCGCCGCGCCCGGCACGCTTGCGCCCGAAGAGCTGCGCGAAAGCCTGGACAAGGCCGGCGCCCAGCTCAGCGACCTCACCGAGATCGGTAGCCATGCCGAACGTTTCCGCGTGAAATCGTGAGCAAGCTGCGCTAGTGCTCCGGCGCCGCTCGCTCATAAATTCCAGTTTTTCCCGCAAAGGCCTGTTGATGTCTCCGCGTCCCGTCCCCCGTCCCGGCGTGTCGTCCATCGAGGCTTACGTGCCGGGCAGGAGCCATGCGCCAGGCGCCGCCAAGGTCCACAAACTGTCGTCCAACGAGACGCCCCTCGGCGCGTCGGCAAAGGCGATCGAGGCCGTGCGGGCGGGAGCGGCCCATCTCGAGCATTATCCCGACGGCGGTGCCACGACCTTGCGCGAGGCGATCGCGGCGAAATACGGCCTTGATCCCGCCCGCATCGTCTGCGGCGCCGGATCGGACGACCTTCTGTCGCTCCTCGCCTATGCCTATGTCGGGCCCGGCGACGAGGGCGTGTTCACGACGCATGGCTTTCTCGTCTACCGCATTGCCATCCTGGCGGCCGGTGGCACGCCCGTGGTCGCCTCCGAGACGAATTACACGGCCGACGTCGACGCGATCCTTGCCAGCGTGACGGCGCGCACCAAGATCGTGTTCCTGGCCAACCCCAACAACCCGACCGGCACCTATCTGCCGTTCAACGAGGTCAAGCGCCTGCATGCCGCCCTGCCGCCGTACACGCTGCTCGTGCTCGACGCTGCCTATGCCGAATATGTGCGGCGCAACGATTATGCGTCTGGCCTCGAGCTCGTCGCGACGAGCGACAACGTGGTCATGACGCGTACCTTCTCGAAGATCTACGGCCTCGCCGGCCTGAGGCTCGGCTGGATGGTCGCACCGGCGCACGTGGCCGATGCGGTCAATCGCATCCGCGGGCCGTTCAACGTCAACGCTCTCGCCATCGCGGCGGGCGTAGCGGCGCTGGAAGACGATGCGCATGTCGCTGCCGCGGTTGCGCACAACGATCACTGGTTGGCTTGGCTCACGCGTGAGATCGAGGCGCTCGGCCTGAAGGTCACGCCGAGCGTCGCCAATTTCCTGCTGGTCCACTTCCCAACGGAGGCAGGCCGCACCGCCAGGGACGCCGACGCCTTCCTGACCCAGCGCGGGCTGATCCTGCGCCGCGTCGAGGCCTATGGTCTGCCGAGCGCGCTGCGGCTCACCGTCGGCGACGCCGACGCGAACCGTCTCGTCGTCGCGGCGCTGCGCGATTTCCTGCACGCCAAGGCGACCGCGCATGCCTGAGCGGCTCGGCCCCCCGCTCGACAAGCCCCTGTTCGAGCGCCTCGCGATCATTGGCTTCGGCCTGATCGGCTCGTCGATTGCGCGAGCCGTCAAGGCGCGCAGGGCGGCGCGCACGATCGTCGCCGTCGACCGGGATGAAGCCGTGCTCGAGCGCGTGCGCGCCCTTGGACTCGCCGACGAGGCCACGACCGAACTCGGCGCCGGCGTCGCCGGCGCCGATCATGTGGTCCTGTGCGTGCCGCTCGGCGCCTATGCCGAGGTCGCGAAAGCAATGGCCGGGGCGCTCGCGCCCGGCGCCGTCGTATCCGATGTCGGGTCCGTCAAGGCGGCGGCGATCGCGCAGGTGCAACCGCACCTGCCCGCGGACGTCAGCTTCGTGCCGGCGCATCCGGTCGCCGGCACCGAGCATTCCGGGCCGGATGCCGGCTTCGCGACGCTGTTCCTCAATCGCTGGTGCATTCTGACACCGCCGGACGGAGCCGATGCGGACGCGGTAGCGCGCCTGCGCGTCTTCTGGGAGGCGCTCGGCTCCAACGTCGAGGTGATGACGCCGCACCACCACGACCTCGTGCTCGCCATCACGAGCCACGTGCCGCACCTGATCGCCTTCAACATCGTTGGCACCGCGGCCGATCTGGAGGAGGTCACGCAGTCGGAGGTGATCAAGTTCTCGGCCGGCGGCTTTCGCGACTTCACGCGCATCGCCGCTTCCGATCCGACCATGTGGCGCGACGTTTTCCTGCACAACAGGGAAGCGGTCCTCGAGATGCTCGGACGCTTCAACGAGGATATCGCGGCGCTGGCCCGCGCCATTCGCTGGGGCGACGGCGAGGCGCTGTTCAACCTGTTCGCGCGCACGCGCGACATCCGCCGCGGCATCATCTCGGTCGGGCAGGAGACGGCCGAGCCAGATTTCGGTCGCCGACGCGAAGGTCAGTAAAGCGGAAAAGTCCAGTTTTGATCGATCCGCTGCGATCTTTGTGGGCGCATAATCCCGGATCACGTCCGGGATAAGCCTTTCGGCAAGGCGGTTCCCACCGGGGGATCAAGCCGGGGCAGGCTTCTGACGGATCATGCTCAGTAAATCGGCGGCAGCCGGATGCCGGGAATGGCAATCGGGCCGAGACGCAGCCGGCCGCCCTCCAGGCGGATCGGCGGCAGCGGCTTCAATGCCGGTTTCGTCGCTTGCGGTTGCGTCGGAGATGCCGGCGCTTGCTGCGCGGCCGGCGGTTGCCGCGTGCCGCCGGCGAGCAGGGCACCGGCGAGGCCGGATGGGGCCCCGAACATTTTGGCGAGCAGCGTGTCGAGGCCGGCTGCGGACGCCTCGAACTGGCCTCGCAGGCGATGCGCCTCGTCGAGGCCGATCTCGCCCTTGGCTTCGATCCCGCGCATGCCTTTGACAAGCGAGAGCCGGGCGATCTCGACTCGCCCATCGGCCTGCCGCCAGCGGTCCAGTTCAGCGGGCCAGGGCCGCGCCGCCGCATCTCGCACCTGTGTCGCCGTGAGCCGCAGGTCGAGATCGACCGGATCGGCATCGCCGACGAGATTGTCGATGGGTGGGATTTTCGCCTGCACGAGCTGCAGGCTCCAATCGTAGGCGCCCTGGCTTGGTCCGCGATCCGGGTTCGGCCGCGCGTGCGTCTCCACCCGCGCGGCGCCGACGGCGATCTCGTCCGGCGTAATCCCCTTGGCGCCGAATGTCGGCGCCTCGATAACCAGCGAAACGCGCTGCAGCCCCTCGGGTGCGGCGCGCAGGCTCGCTTCCAGACTCCGCCAGTTGCCCGTCACGGTGATGTGCCCGTCCGTGGCGGCCAGGGGCCCGCTCACATAGGCGATGATGTGGCGGGGGCGGTAGACCTGTGCGACCGCCGAGACGGCGCCGAGCGAGACGCGGGCATCCGGGCGCTGCAAGGTGAGCGAGGCGCACTCCACCTCGATGCGGAACGGAAAGCCGCCGACGGAGCGATTCAGGCAGCTCCATTGCCGCCCAAGCGACGCCTCCCGCGTGAGCCATTCGTCAAGCGCGCGCGCCGTCTGGTCGCGAATCACGAACCAGGCGGCCGTCCAGCCGCTGGCCGCAAGGGCCAGGATCACGGTCGGCGCAAACAGCCAGAAGCGGCTGCGGCGGTGCTGCACGCTCGCGGCGTGGTCGGTCATTGAGGTCTCCGGTTGAGCCGCGCCTTGCTAGCTGCTAGCGCCAGTCGGACGCAAGTTTCGGGGGCACGGTGGAGGCATCCGACAATCTTTGGGTGTTCGGATACGGGTCGCTGATGTGGCGGCCCGGCTTTCCTTTCGTGGAACGGCACCGGGCGCAACTGCACGGCTATCACCGCTCGCTCTGCATCTTCTCGCACGTGCACCGCGGCACGCCGGACGCCCCGGGGCTGGTCCTCGGACTCGACCGCGGCGGGCGCTGCCGCGGCATCGCATTCCGGGTCGCCTCGGAAAATGTCGAGGCGACCCGGACCTATCTGCGCGAACGCGAGCAGATCACCGGCGTCTACCTTGAGCGGCATGTGCGCGTGCAGCTGGACGACAATCGGCGCGTGCGCGCGCTGACCTTCGTGGCCGACCGCCGCCATCCGCAATATGCCGGTCGGCTGCCGGAAGCCGACCTGATGCGGCTCGTGCGTCAGGGCGTCGGGCTGTCGGGCGCCAATCCCGATTACGTGCGCGCCACCCACGAGCACCTGATCGAGATCGGCGTCAGCGATCCGATCCTGGCGCGGATCGCGGCCGCGCTCGCCTAAGCATCCGGCGCAAAGCAGGCTGACCGGCCTAGCTTTCCGCTTGGGCGAGGCTCCTGCGCGCCGCGTCGCATTCGGCGCAACCGGCAGCGGCGGGATGCAGGAAGATCAGCGGCTCGCGCGCCAGGTGCTCGCGTGCGACGCGCACGATGTCGCGTGCCCGCGCCAAGCGCGCATGGGCATGGCCGACCAGGCCCTCGGCCTGAAGATTTTCTGCACGCAGCCAGTCGTCGGCGAGCGCGAACCGTTCACAGCAATGGTCGTTCTCACCGTAGGACACGCGCACCGGTCGCCCGTCCTGCTCGACGGTGCAATGCTTCGGCACCCGATAGGGTGCGCCGCCGAGCAGTTCTGCAAGGTGCAGGGTCGTATCGGCCTCGTGGCCGATGCCGATCAGCAGCACCTGACCATCGCGTTCGTGCACACGGCCCACCGGGCTTGCAGGTATATGCGGGGGCAGCGGCAGCGGATCGGCAACGATCTGTTCGGCCAGCGGCCCGAGAGCTGCGAAGGCGAAGGGGTGAGCGCTGCGGCGCACGCCAGGCTGCCGCCAAAAGATGTCGGCGACGACGCCGAGATCCGGCGCCGCCGGCGTCGTCGACGGGTCGAATGGCTCCTCGTCGTGGCCGGTCCAGGACGGCATCACCAGCGTGCCGCTGCCGAGCGCGTCGCACAGCGCCGCGATCAGACCCGCCGGACCGCCCTCGACCGGCCGCACGGCCCGAAACGAGGTGTGCACCAGCAGGACGCCGCCGCCTGCGACGCCGAGCCGGCGCAGTTGATCAACGATCTGGGCTTTGCTGAGGGCTGGGGCATTCATCCGCGCCTCCGACCTGGGCCGTCGCTGCGGATAAGCTTTAGGCGTCTTCGCGCAGGTCTTCCACGATGGCGCGCCGTGCCGACTCGGTCTCGGCGAGACGGTGCACGTGCATCTCGCTGGCGCCGCGGGCACGCATTGCCGAGATCCACGACTTGCGCAGCCGCTCGCGCGCGCCGGCCGTCTCGATCTCGATGATGTGGGCAACGCCTTCCTTGTCGCGGCGCACGGCGATCACGATCGCCTCGGTCACCTCGAGGATGTCGGTCTCGGTCAGGGAATGGACCCCGACCACGTAACGGCGTCCGGAACGGCCGCGCCAGGAACTCAGCTCCAGTCCGCGCACGCCCGCCGTTGCTCTCAGTCGTTCTTCCCGCACGCCTGCTCTCCGTACCCGGTGGTTACGCAGATCACGCATGGCGGCGGACCACGAGATGGTTCTTATGTTCGCCATTTGTTCTAGATAGGAAAAGATGGCGCGAAGGTCAATGGCGGCGGTTGCGACAGATTGCGCGGTTACGCGACCGAGCGATCGCTTTTGGAAGAATGCGCTGCCGCACCGGTGCCGATATGCGCTGCAGCCTCTGCGAGCAGGCGGCTTGACGCGGCTTCGATCTGCTGCGTGACGGCGCGGAAAAACTCGTCGCGGGGCAGGGCCGGCGGGATCGGCTCCAGAATCTCGACCAAGATCGTGCCGGGCCGGCGAATGAAGCTGCGCCGCGGCCAGAACAGGCCCGAGTTCAACGCCACCGGCAGGCAGGGCACGCCGAGAGTCTCGTAAAGATGCACGATCCCGTATTTGTAGGCGGGCGCGGCGCCGGGCGGACGGCGCGTGCCCTCCGGGAAGATCAGGAGCTGGCGGCCGCGCGCAACCTCGTCGCGGGCGCGCCGGGTCATCTCCCTGAGCGCGTTGGAGCCGGCGCGGCGGTCGATCGGCACCATGTCCGCCTTCCACAGAAACCAGCCGAACATCGGGATCCACATCAGCTCGCGCTTGAGCACGAAGGTCGGGTCGTCGAACAGCGTGGCCAGCGCAAAGGTCTCCCACAGGGACTGGTGCTTGGCGGCGACCAGAAGTCCGCCGGACGGGATATGCTCGAGGCCGCGGATATCGACCTTCGTGCCGGCGATGGTCCTGAGCAGCCACAGATTGCTGTGCGCCCAGGCCTGCGCGACGCGCATCAGCCCCATGCGCGGCGCGACGAGCAGCGGCAGCGCCGCCAGCAGCCAGACGATTAGATTGGCGTAGAAGGCGGCATTGAAAAGAAGCGAACGGAGGGCCAGCATCAGGTCGGGGACAGGTTCCAGTGCGGTGAAACGCCTCTAGACTATGTCACCCTTGTTGTCTTGGCGTCTTTCCTGGGCAGTTGCTGATTGCCCCAGCCTTGGGCTCAGCCCTTGCGCATCGGCTCGTTGGCCGCCTTTACCGGACGGCCGCCGCCCATCAACGTCGCCGCAGGCGAACTCTCGGGATCCTTCTCGATGCGCGTGCGGAACCAGACCGCGAGAAATTTTGCGTATTCGTACGCCAGCAACTTGGCGGTGCTCGGGTTGCGCCACCAGCCGTCGAGATCGACCGACCCGGTTACGACCGGATACGGAACCTTGCGCACGCCGGGCAGAACGTGGTCGAGCTCGGTCAGCGTGCGCGGCATGTGGTAGTTGGACGTGACCACGATCAGCGAGCGGAACCCGTGATCGCGCATCCAGCGGCGCGTCTCGATGGCGTTGCCGATGGTGTTGCGCGCGCGGTAATCGAGATCGACGCAGCAATCGAGGAGGCGGCGCTGGCCCGGATTGAGGCGTGCGATCTCGTCGCGGCCCGTGCGCTCGTTGACGCCGGAGATCAGAAGGCGACCGCCGTAGCCTTTGGCGAGGAGATCGATGGCATCGCCGACACGCTGGGCGCCGCCGGTCAACGCAACGATGGCGTCGGTGCGCGCGGTCGGATTGCGCTCGTAGCGGTCTATGGAGCTGACGAACGCGTAGAAGCCGCCGAGCATCCCCATCGCGAACGCCACCGCGCCGAGCGCGACAGCCGCGAGGGCGTATCTCAGCAGGCGACGGGGCCGCGGAGGGACCGCCGGCGCCGCATTCGTCTGCCATTCCCATCCAGTTGGCACGACTTCGATCGCGTCCGGACCTGACATGTCCCGTATCCGCGAGGTCATAGCTTTCACGCCCGCAAAGATACGGTGAACGGCAGGAAATTGAAACCCTGGCGGTAAGCTTACGAGGTCCGGTTAAGGAAATGCTTAACTGTTTGCCGCGACACGACCGCCGTGATCGCCGCGACGAGAAGCACGATCACCGCCGCCGACGCGGCGCCGCGCCAGCCTATGTCGAGGGCCCCGAACATGGCTTCGATCTGGTCCCCGGCGGGGCTTTCCCGCCACGAGGCGGACAAGAAGCTCAACACCAGGATCACGCCCAGGGCGAAGCAGCCGCCGATCAGGCCGCCCTTCAGGCCGAGTCGGAAGAAGCGGCGCTGAAATTCGCGTGCGATGAACCGGTCGTGGGCCCCGACGAAATGCAGCACCTCGACGACCTCGCGGTTGCCGGCCATGGCCCCATGGGTGGCGAAGGCCACCGCGAGGGCCGTGGCCAACAGCACGAGGAGGGTCAGGACGGCGCCGGCGACCACGACCGTGTTGGCCATGGTCGACAGCCGGGAGACCCAGCCGCCGTGGTCGTCGAGGGTAGCGCCTGGAACGCGCTCGGCCAGCAGGGCGCGCAGCCCGGCAAAATCGGGCGTGGCGCCGTCCTGCAGCTTGAGAACGATCAGGCGCGGCACCGGAAGATCCGAAAGATCGAGACCCCGGCCGAGCCACGGTTCGAGCATACGCTCCGATTCGGCCTTGTCGACCACGTGAACCTCGGCGACGCCCGCGGTACCCCGGGCCAGATCGGCCACCTCGGCCAAATCCGCCTCGATGTTACGCCGTGGGTTGGGGCGCATCTGCACGGTTGCCTCTCGGCCGACCGCGGAACGCCACTGCGCCGAGCTCGAAGCGACAAGCTCGACCGTGCCGGCGCAAAGCGCCGCCAGAAAGGTCAGGATGGCGATCACCCCGACGAGGCCCCGGCTTGCGGCCGACTCGACCGGCACCAGCGGGGCGTCGCGCCTGAGCAGACGGGTGACGAGGTCGGGCCGTGTCGCCGGCTCGGACCGGCGCTGACGAGCGGCACGGGGATCGCTTGGGCGCGGCACGGTGGCGGGGACCTCCATCGCACCCTACTCGTCGATATGCAGGTGCCCGTCTGCGAGCACGAGGCGACGCGCGTCGAGCTGGTCCATCAGGGCAAGGTCATGGGTCGCGATCACGACCGACGTGCCGAGGCGGTTGAGCTCGACGAACAGGCGCAGCAGTCGCCGGCCGAGCGACGGATCGACGTTGCCGGTGGGTTCGTCGGCGAGCAGCAGTTCCGGGCGCACGATCAGAGCACGCGCGATCGCTGCCCTTTGCTTCTCGCCGCCGGACAAGACGGGGGGCAGCACATGCATGCGCTCGCCGAGCCCGACCCAGCGCAGCAGCTCGACCACCTCCCTGCGATAGCTCGCCTCCTCCTGTCCCTGCACGCGCAGCGGCAGGGCGACATTTTCGAAGATCGTCAGGTGATCGAGAAGGCGGAAATCCTGAAACACGACGCCCATGCGCCGGCGCAAGCCGGTCAGCGTGCCCTTGGAAATGCGACTAACCTCCTCGCCGAATACCGAGATGAGACCACGTGTCGGCTTTACCGAGAGCAGGATCAGGCGCAACAGGGTCGTCTTGCCGGCGCCTGAGGGACCGGTGAGAAACTGGAACGAACGCGGCGCGATCGAGAAGGTCAGGTCGCGCAGTACCTCCGGACCCATGCCGTAGCGGATGCCGACATTCTCGAAATGCACCACAGGGACCTCGGGCGCAATCGGGCGTTGTTGCAGCTCTTTCACTCGCCATTAACCAAGTCGATGAAGGAATACCCGGAACCGAGCCGCGCGCCACAGCTGGCTCGCTGATTCGTCATGGTCATCGTCTGTCCCTCTTGCGCAAGCGAATACATCATCGACCCGGCACGGCTAGGCGGGGACGGCCGTACCGTGCGCTGTGCGAACTGCCGGACGACGTGGTTCGTCACGGCGGAGGAGCAGCCTGACGGCGATACGACCCTCGCGGATCTCCCATCCCAGCCCGGCTGGGACAACGCTGATCAAGTTGGGGCCGGACCGGAGCGCCTCCCGGGCTACGCCGCCGACGCACAGAAAGAAACCAAGGCCCGCGCCCGCAGGGAGCGGGCCTTTTCGTTCGCCGGGCTCGCGTCCTCGCCCGCAGCCCGCCGCGCCGCCGTTGCAGTCGTGACGATCGGCTGTTTCGCGCTTCCATTCCTGGTGGTGGGCAGCCGCGCCCGCGTGGTCGAGGCTTTGCCCGCAACGGCGAAGCTCTATGCTGGCGTCGGACTGCCGGTCAATCTGCGAGGCCTTGAATTCCGGGGGATGAAATCCGAGTTGGTGGCAGCGGGCGCCGATATCGTCCTCGTGGTGGAAGGCGAAGTCGTAAACATCACTGGACGCGACGCCACCGTCCCGCCTATTGAGATCAGTGTGCGAGGTGCCGACGGACAGATGCTGTATAGCTGGACCAACGAAGCGCCGCAGGCGGTTCTGGGGCCGAGCGAGACGGCCAGCTTCCGCGCGCGGCTGGCGGCGCCGCCAGAAGGGGCGAGGCACGTGCTCGTGCATTTCGCGGCCCGAGGTGACGGCGCTGCCGCCGTGAGCCGCATTCGTTAGCACCATGCCTTTGTCCCGCGTTCGTATCCTGTTCGATGAAGAGACCATTGCACGCCGCAACAACGAGCTCGCGCACGCGGTCGCGGGCGCCGAGCCCAAGGATCTGCTCGTCGTCGCGGTCCTGAAGGGCAGCTTCATGTTCGCGGCCGACCTGCTGCGCGAGTTGCACCGGGTCGGTCTCGCGCCCCAGGTGGAGTTCCTGCACCTGTCCAGCTACCGCGCCGCCACGGTCTCGTCCGGCCACGTCAACATCCTGCGCGACGTGGAAAGCGAGGTGCGCGGGCGCGACGTGCTCCTGGTCGACGACATCCTCGAATCGGGCCGCACCCTCGCTTTCGCCAAGGATCTCCTGGCCGCCCGGGGCGCGCGCCGCGTGCTTGCCGCCGTTCTCCTGGAAAAGCCGGGCAAGCGGGCCGTCGACGTTCATGCCGATTTCGTCGGCTTCTCGTGCCCGGACGTGTTCGTGGTCGGCTACGGCATGGACGTGGCGCATTCCTACCGGCAGCTGCCATTCGTCGGGGTTGTCGCGCACAACGATCCTGAGCCCGATCTGTTCGGCGGAACGTGAGCGCGGCAATGGCGCGCATCCTGCTGGTCGACGACGAAGAAGCGGTCCGCGGCTTCCTCAAGCGCGGGCTCGAGATGGACGGCCACGCCATCACCACGGCGATCGACGGGAGCGATGCCCTCGACCGCCTGGGCGAGGTCGATGGTGCGTTCGATCTCGTTCTCACCGACATCCGCATGCCGATCATGGACGGCATTGCGCTGGCCCTGGCCGCGAAACGCGATTATCCGGCCCTCACGATCCTCCTGATGACGGGGTATGCCGACCAGCGCGAACGCGCCAAAGGCCTGCAGGCCATCGTGGCCGACGTGCTGACCAAGCCCTTCTCGCTCGCCGACCTCCGTTCTACCGTGACGCGGGTGCTTGAGGAGGGCGCCCCGGGCTAAGCCTCCACGCGTAACGGATGGCGAGGGCGACTGGAGCATCAGGGCAGCCTATTCCTGTTCGCCAGTCGCCTGGAGGCCCCGGAGGAACCATCATGCAGCCATCACGGCCGAACTGGTCGAAGCGCAGCCTCACCGCGCAGGCGATGGGCGCCATCGATCCGCTCACCAGGGCGATCGTGCCGCCGATCCACGTGGCAACGACCTACATCCGCGACGAAGACAACGCCTATTCGTCCGGCTATGCCTACGGCCGGCCGGATAATGCCACGGTGCGCCAGGCTGAGGCGGTCGTTGCCATGCTCGAAGACGCCGGAGCAGGCGCTCTCCTGTTCTCGTCCGGGATGGCAGCGGCCACTGCCGTGTTCCAGGCGCTCGACCCCGGCGACCACGTGGTTGCGCCGAAAGTCATGTACTGGGCATTGCGCAAGTGGCTGGTGACGGAGGCAGTGCGCTGGGGCCTCGAGGTCGACCTCGTCGAGACGGACGATCTCGACGCCCTCGAGGCCGCGATGCGGCCCGGCAAGACCCGCCTCGTCTGGCTGGAGACGCCGTCGAACCCGCTGTGGACGATCACCGACATCGCCGCCGCGGCCGGCATCGCGCACGCGGCCGGCGCCCGGCTTGCCGTCGACTCGACGGCGGCCTCGCCCATCCACACGCGCCCGCTCGTCCTCGGGGCCGACATCGTCATGCATGCGGCGACGAAAATCCTCAACGGCCACAGCGACGTCATTGCCGGCGCCCTGGCCGGGGCCACGACGGACGCGTTCTGGGAACGGATCGTCGGGGTGCGCCGGTCGCAAGGCGCCATCCTGGGGCCGTTCGAGGCCTATCTTGCCCTGCGCGGCATGCGCACGCTGCCGCTGCGGGCCGCTGCGCAGGCGAACAGCGCAATGACGCTGGCCGAGAGGCTTGCGGGCCATCCGCATGTCGCACGCGTGCTCTATCCCGGCCTGCCGCAGCATCCGGGCCACGACGTCGCGGCGCGCCAGATGGAAGGCGGTTTCGGCTACATGCTGTCGATCCAGGTGACGGGCGGCGAGGCCGCCGCCGTCGCCACGGCGGCGCGTGTGTCCTTGTGGAAGCGCGCAACCTCCCTCGGCGGCGTCGAAAGTCTGATCGAGCACCGCGCCTCCGTCGAAGGCCCCGACACGCCGTGCCCGCCAGACCTCTTGCGCCTCTCGACCGGCATTGAGGACGTCGACGACCTCTACCGCGACCTTGATGCGGCGCTTAGGGACGCGCACCGCCAGCGCAGCATCGATTCAGATTGAATCGATGCTGCTCCCTCTCTCTCTTGAGCCGCATGATCTTTGTCGGCAAAGCGAATGCCCACTTTGCCGGATCTGCTCTAGCATCCTTGTTCCGGCGCGCCGAAGCCGAACCCTGACTACGGGATCAGGCGCGGCTTGGTTCATGCCGCGTTGCGTCGGTCCGCCGTGCGACCGACTTCTCAACCACGCGCACGATGTCGGCCATGATCGCGTCGAGGGCGTAATTCTTGGGCGTGTAGACGGCGGCGACGCCGAGGTTGTTGAGAACCAGCGCGTCGTCGCCGGAGATGATGCCGCCGACCACGACCGGAATGTGGTCGAGGCCCGCGACGCGCAGCTGCGCCATTACCTGGCGCACCAGCGGCACATGCGAGCCCGAGAGGATCGACAGGCCGATCACATGGGCGCCGGTCTCGCGCGCCCTGGCGACGATCTCGCGGGGTGTCTGGCGAATGCCGTCATAGGTGACCGCCATGCCGACGTCGCGGGCGCGCAGCGCTATCTGCTCGGCGCCGTTTGAATGGCCGTCGAGCCCTGGCTTGCCGACCACGAGGCGCGGCGTCTCGCCGAGCTTTTGGCCGAGATCGGCGATCATGACGCGGATGTCCGGCGTCGCTCCGGCGGTCGCCGTGTCCGGGCCGACGCCGGTCGGGGCGCGGTATTCGCCGAAAATCTGGCGCAGCACCTCGCCCCACTCGCCCGTGGTGACCCCGGCCTTGGCGCATGCGATCGAGGCCGGCATGATGTTGCGGCATTCGCGCGCCGCCGCCTCAAGCTCGTCCAGGGCGGCATCGGCGGCCTTGCCGTCGCGGCCGGCGCGCCAGGCGCGGATCTTGTGCACCGATTCCATCTCGACCGTTTCGGGCACGGTGAGGATGGCCCCTTCGCCGGCGGTGAGAGGCGAGGGCTCTCCTTCAACAAAGCGGTTGACGCCGACCACGACCTGCTCGCCTGCCTCGATGGCCGCAAGGCGCCTGGCGTTGGATTCGACAAGGGCGCGTTTCAGATAGCCGGACTCGACGCCGGCAACGGCGCCGCCGAGAGCCTCGATGCGCGCGAGCTCGGCGCGGGCTGCCTCCTTCAACGCGGCAACCTTGCTCTCGACCACCTTCGACCCGTCGAAGAGGTCGTCGTGGTCGAGCAGGTCGGTCTCCAAGGCAAGGATCTGCTGCATGCGCAGCGACCATTGCTGGTCCCAGGGCCGCGGCAGGCCGAGCGCCTCGTTCCACGCCGGCAGCTGCACCGCGCGGGCGCGGGCTTTGCGCGACAGCGTTACCGCAAGCATCTCGAGCAGGATGCGGTGGACGTTGTTCTCAGGCTGCTGCTCGGTCAGGCCGAGTGAATTGACCTGGACGCCGTAGCGGAAGACGCGCTTCTTCGCGTCGGCAATGCCATAGCGCTCGCGCGTGATCTCGTCCCACAATTCGGCGAAGGCGCGCATCTTGCACATCTCGGTGACGAAGCGCAGCCCCGCATTGACGAAGAACGAGATGCGGCCGACCACGTCTGAGAAGGTCGCGTCGTCGATGCCGGCGCGGCGTACCGTGTCGAGCACGGCCTGCGCGGTGGCGAGCGCGAAAGCGAGCTCCTGAACGGGCGTCGCGCCCGCTTCCTGAAGGTGATAGGAGCAGACGTTGATCGGATTCCATTTCGGCATTTCGGCCGTCGTGAACAGGATCACGTCCCTGGTCAGCCGCAGACTTGGCGCGGGCGGAAACACATAGGTGCCGCGCGACAGATATTCCTTGATGATGTCGTTCTGCGTCGTGCCCTGCAGGCCCGCGCGGGCCGCGCCCTGCTCGTCGGCGGCTGCCACGTAGAGCGCCAGCAGCCACGCCGCGGTGGCGTTGATGGTCATTGAGGTGTTCATTTCGGCGAGCGGAATGCCGGCGAACAGATCGCGCATGTCGCCGATATGGGCGATCGAGACGCCGACCTTTCCGACCTCGCCCCTGGCGAGTTCATGGTCGGGGTCGTAGCCGGTCTGCGTCGGCAGATCGAAGGCGACCGACAGCCCGGTCTGGCCCTTGCCGAGGTTTTTCCGATAAAGCGCGTTCGATTCGGCCGCCGTCGAATGTCCCGCATAGGTGCGGAAGATCCACGGCTTGTCCCGCTCGCGCCCGGCGCCCGTCGACTCGCTCATGCTGCGTCACCTGATGGTGCGATGCACTATGCAACAATTTCACGTGGCTCGCCCATTTCGCTGAATGGGGCGCGACATAGACATTGGTCCATGTTGCAGCGCATCAACATGAGGTCTAGTCTCGCAGATCGGACGCTCCGGAGCGCGGTCGCGCCGGAATTGAAACGATCCCGCTCCGATTCTCCATGGAGCCGCATGATCTTCCTTGGAGCGCCGTTACTTCGCGGGGTCATGCTTTCGCGGCGGAGGCACGAATGCCGGTCCAAGCGCTACGCCAATCCGACACGACCAAGGATCTCTACGAGATCGGCGAAATCCCGCCTCTGGGGCACGTCCCGGCCAAAATGTATGCGTGGGCGATCCGCAAGGAACGACACGGGCCGCCGGAACAATCGATGCAGGTCGAGGTCCTGCCGACGTGGCCGATTGGCGACGACGAGGTGCTCGTCCTCGTGATGGCCGCCGGCGTCAATTACAACGGCATCTGGGCCGCCCTGGGCGAGCCGATCTCGCCTCTCGATGTGCACAAGCAGCCGTATCACATCGCCGGATCGGACGCCTCCGGCATCGTGTGGGCGGTCGGCGCCAAGGTCCGTCGCTGGAAGGTCGGCGACGAGGTGGTCGTCCATTGCAACCAGGACGACGGCGACGACGAGGAGTGCAATGGCGGCGACCCGATGCTGTCGCCGTCGCAGCGTATCTGGGGCTACGAGACGCCGGACGGCTCCTTTGCCCAGTTCTGCCGCGTGCAGTCGCGCCAGCTTATGGAGCGCCCGCGCCACCTGACCTGGGAGGAGGCGGCCAGCTATACGCTGACGCTTGCGACCGCCTATCGCATGCTGTTCGGCCACCAGGGCCACCGGCTGCGGCCGGGCGACAACGTGCTTGTCTGGGGCGCGTCCGGCGGGCTCGGGGTATTCGGCGTGCAGATATGCGCCGCATCCGGCGCCAACGCCATCGGCATCATCTCCGACGAGAGCAAGCGCGACTACGTCCTGCAACTCGGCGCAAAGGGAGTGGTCAACCGCAAGGAGTTCAACTGCTGGGGCCAGATGCCGAAGGTCAACAGTCCCGAATACAACGATTGGCTCAAAGAGGCGCGCCGCTTCGGCAAGGCGATCTGGGATGTCACCGGCAAGAAGGACGTCGACATCGTGTTCGAGCATCCAGGCGAGCAGACGTTCCCGGTGTCAACGCTGGTCGTGAAGCGTGGCGGCATGGTGGTATTCTGCGCCGGCACCTCCGGCTTCAACATCACCTTCGACGCGCGCTATGTCTGGATGCGCCAGAAACGCATCCAGGGATCGCATTTCGCGCATCTCAAGCAGGCCGCTGCGGCCAACCGCTTTGTCCTCGACCGCCGCATCGATCCGTGCATGAGCGAGGTGTTTCCGTGGGATCGCATCCCGTTCGCCCATACCAAGATGTGGAAGAACCAGCACGCGCCCGGCAACATGGCCGTGCTCGTCAACTCGCCGCGCACGGGCCTGCGCACGTTCGACGACGTACTTGAGGCAGCGTCGTAACCGCCTTCACGGCGTCTTCACGACCTCGCTGAAGTGCTGGTCGTGCAGCCGGTACAGGCTGCGCTTCTTGGCGGCGATGACGGTGCCGTTCAACTCGCCGCCGAACAGGAAGATTGCCGCCAGCACATAGAGAAACACGAGCGCGATCATGGCCGTGGCGAGGCCGCCGTACATCGAGGCGTAGGCGCCCGGGTAGCGTTCCAGATACGAGCCGAAGATGAGGCCGCCGATGATCCACAGCGCCAGTGTCACGCCTATGCCGGGCAGGACATCCTTGAACCGGCGCCGTCCGGATGGAATGAACTTGTGGGCGACGACCAGCGCGCCGACGATCAGCACCGTGGCGACACCGATGCGGAGGAACGCGATGATCCAGCCGAGCGGGTCGAGTCCGGGCAGCCAGTAGACGAGAGCGCGCCAGATCAGGGGGCCGAGCACGACGAGAACGGCGAAGCCAAGCATCACGACCGCGCCGAGGATCACGAAGGCGATCGACTCGAGGCGCGTGAACCACAGGGAGCGCGTCTCGCGAAGGCCGTAGGCCCGGTTCAGCCCGACGCGCAGGCTTTCGACGCCGCTCGAGGCGAAATAGAGCGCCAGCGCCGCGCCGATCGTCAGGATGTCGCGGCGCTCCTCGGTGAGCACGCGGTGCACCTCGTTGGCGATCGGCTCGCCGACTTCACTGGGCCACGCTTCCAGGATCAGGTCGGCCGCCTCGTCGGCGAGCGAACCGGTCCCGAAGAAGCTGGCGAGGGACGTGACCAGGATCAGAAACGGGAACATCGACATCAGCACCGAAAGCGCGATGTGGCTCGCAATGGCCCAGCCGTCATGCAGCAGGAACCGCCGGTAGGCGATGTTCAGGACTGCCAAAATGGTCCGCGGCCGAGTCACGATGATCCGTCAATTCCCTGTTCGGACATGGCGCAGGGGGTCGGGCGACGCAAGTGACCAACTCCGCGGGACAGCGGTCCCCCACAACTCGCTTACCCCAACGCGTCGGCGGCCGCCCCGAGAATAGGCTCAACAAGCCTGTCGGGTGCGTTTATGCTGCGCTGCACATCGGTTGC
Source organism: Beijerinckiaceae bacterium (assembly GCA_036556825.1). GTDB lineage: Bacteria > Pseudomonadota > Alphaproteobacteria > Rhizobiales > Beijerinckiaceae > JAJKJG01. The sequence continues at coordinate 61,827 of DATBIR010000023.1, read as the reverse complement.
AAGTGGCGACGTCCGATCGTGTGTCCGGGAGAAGCTGATGACCGCCGTACCCGCCGCTGCATCGACGGATATCGTAGCCCTCTGCCGGACGGCGGCGGAGGACGTGGCGGACGTCGTCGCGGAGGCGGGCCGGCGCTTGCGCACCCGCGTGACCGTGGATGGCCGCCTCTCGGCGGAGCGGCTGGAAGCCGAGCAGCACGCGGCCCACGGCCTCGCATGGCTCGCGACATATGCGGAAGCCATCCGCGAGCTGGCTGCCTATGCCGCACGGCAGGAGGAGGGGGGCCGTTTCGGCGAGATCGAAGAGCTGCTCGTGCGCCTCGGCATCGGCGAGTATCTCGATCAGGTCTTCGGCGGCATCGCCATGAGCCAGGGCGAAACCGTGCGCCTGCATGCCTTCGGTCTCTCGGCGCGGGACGCCGCCCGCTTTCGCACGGATGCCATCGAAGCCATGATCGTGGATGGCAACACGCCGGACAACCGGGCCCGGCTCGCTGCCGCCATCGGCGGCCTTCAGGGCGTCGCGACCATCGGCGATGCGGGCCTCGACGAGACCCTCGAGGCGATCCGCGCCGAGATGCGCCGCTTCGCCGAGGCCGAGGTCACGCCGCACGCGCACGAATGGCACCGCACCAACGCCTACATCCCGCTCGAGGTGATCACGAGCCTCGCCGGGCTCGGCGTGTTCGGGCTCACGATCCCCGAGGAATACGGCGGCATGGGCCTGTCGAAGGTCTCCATGTGCGTCGTCTCCGAGGAACTGTCGCGCGCCTATATCGGCGTCGGCTCTCTCGGAACCCGCTCGGAGATCGCCGCGGAGCTGATCATGGCCGGCGGCACCGACGAGCAGAAGCAGCGCTTCCTGCCGGGCCTTGCCGCGGGAGACATCATCCCGACGGCCGTCTTCACCGAGCCGAATACCGGCTCCGACCTCGCGTCGCTGCGCACGCGCGCCGTGCGCGAGGGGGACGTTTATCGCATTCACGGCAGCAAGACCTGGATCACGCACCCTGTGCGCGCCGATGTGATGACCATGCTCGTGCGCACGGACGCGAATGAGCCCGGTCACAAGGGGCTTTCGATCCTGCTGGCCGAAAAGCCGCGCGGCACGGATGCCGATCCGTTTCCGGTCGCGGGCCTCACCGGCGGTGAGATCGAGGTTCTCGGCTATCGCGGCATGAAGGAATACGAGCTGGCCTTCGACGGCTTCTCGGTACCTCGACGCAATCTGCTCGGCGGCGTCGAAGGACAGGGATTCAAGCAGCTGATGCAGACCTTCGAGTCGGCGCGCATCCAGACGGCCGCGCGCGCCGTCGGCGTGGCGCAGTCGGCGCTCGACCTGGCGCTTCGCTACGCGCAGGAGCGCATCCAGTTCGGCAAGCCGCTGCTCGCATTTCCGCGCGTCGCCGACAAGCTGGCGATGATGGCGGCGGAAATTCATCTCGCGCGGCAGCTGACGTATTTCGCAGGGCGCGCCAAGGACGAAGGAAGGCGCTGCGATCTAGAAGCCGGCATGGCAAAGCTGCTTGCGGCGCGCGTCGCCTGGGCGGCGGCCGACAATGCCGTGCAGATTCACGGCGGCAACGGCTTTGCGCTGGAATATCCGGTCAGCCGCGTCCTTTGCGACGCCCGGATTCTGTCGATTTTCGAAGGCGCTGCCGAAATCCAGGCCAACGTCATCGCCCGCAGGCTTCTCGAACAGCAGTAACCGGGGCATCGTCGAGGCTGCCGGAACCCTCGGGTGCAGCGGTGCACACGATGCCTCGGCCGGCAGAGCGCTTTCGGGCTGGCGGCCGACGGCAGGCCCCGTTGGGGCGTCCCGGCATGACGGAATGCCGGGTAATTCCAGCGCTTGCGCCTGGGAAGCGCTACTTGGTGATCTTCACCGAAACCGGATCGCTCGTCGGAAAGGTCTCCTCAAGGGCGTGATCGAGCTTCTTGTCGAGGTTTTTCTTGGAGTTTTCCGCCAGCTTCTTGTCCTTCGGGCTGGCGGTCTCGCCAAACCCGGACCGTTTCGTATCAGCCTTCTTCAGATCGCCCATGGTCGCCTCCACAGATCCCCATGCCCGGCGGGACCGGGCATGGGATAACGCGTCAAACTGCGATCCGATCCCCGGCCGGAGCGGGTTCAGGACGGAGCCCGTCAGGGGCGCGGGACCGGGAAGGCGGCCCGATGCCTATCCGCGGACTTCCTTCAGGAGGTCCTGGAGCATGGCCAGATGCTCCTTGATATGGCCGCGGGCCAGCTTTGCCACGTTCATGTGCTCGCGGTTGCGGCTGTTGCTCTGCAGGTAGCGCTCCTGGATCTGAAGGAGCTCCTGATGGCCCTGAATCTGGCCCTGGATATACGTGCGGTCGAAGTCCGCCCCGGCCTTGGCCTGCTGCAGCGACTGCATCATATCGGCCTTGTCGGCGGGGATGGCCGGCGTGCTCGTGCCGGGCCGCGGCGCCGTTGACGCAGTTGCCGCCGGCTCCTGCCACGAACGCAGCACCTCCGCCACGGTCGTCTGCTCGTCCCGCTCGAACTGCGCGAACTGCTTGACCCTCGGATTCTGCGCTTTCTGGAGCGCGATCTCGCTCGTCTGAAGGGCGACCATGCCGGCGGCGAGGGTTTGGTCGACGTGCCGCATTTCGGCCTGGCCCATGCCGGCCGCCATCTGGCCGGTGCCGCCCTGGCTCTGGTAGATCCCGCCCGCAGCCGCCGGCGGCGTGTCCTGCGTCGGCTGCGGCGTCGCCGGAATGGGCGAGGGCTGCTGGGTCTGGGCGAGGGCAGGGCCGACCGCGACGGCCGTGAGGCCGGTCAAGACAACACGTCGATGCATCGCAAGATCTCCTGATCAAATGCGCCGGGGCGCCGACGGCGCCGCGTCTTAACGCTGTCCGCCGAAACGCCCGTCGCCACAGGTGGTTTCATCTTGACCGCACAGAACGGATGCCGTGGAGAAACACGCGAGAAACAAACGACGTCATCCCGCGGAAACAGACCGTTGCTACGCGAGCGACAGGCTGGATCAAAGGACCGGGGAATCACGCACCCAGTCCGGCTGGCGATGATCGGAGGACCCGATGGTTAACGCTCTTTCGGCGCATTGGCAGCCGATCACGACGGCGCCTTGCGATCAGGACATCCTGGTTTTCTCGCAGCGTTGGGGCGTCATCGTCGCGAACTTTCGAGCCGAGTTCAGCGCCTGGTTTCCACGCATGCAATGCCCAGCCGCGCTGGGGCAGGACGACGCACCGCTGATCACCCATTGGATGCCGCTTCCGCCGGCGCCCGAACGCAGCCAGCATGAGCCCGCCGTGGAAGCGTCGGCGACCGGCCTGCCGGTGAGCCTCGCACGTTTCGTATACCGCGCCATAGAGCGTGACGCCGCATAGGCAGGCCCCGGCGAGGTTGGTTAACATAACGGTGCCGTCCCTTCCGCGGAGACGGCGCCGGTTTTGTTGGGGATTGCGGACGGTCTAAGGCCCGCTCCGGCGCTGCGCCGTAACGATCTGGTCTCAGCCGATCAGCGGAAATTATCGACATAGACGTAAGTGGCCGAGAGACTGGCTCGGTTGTCCTGCCCGGGACGGCGGATCTGCGCGCCGGTGCAGCTGACTTCTTCTGTCGAGGAAGTCGCTCCGGTGCGGGCCGCACAGCGCGCTAATTCGCCACTTGCTCCCTGGCTTGCTTCCGATCTGGCACCGTTCTTGGCGGCACGGCTCCAAAATCGCCAAACAAACATCGCGTCCTCCAAATTGCCCAACCCGCGCGGACATTCGGGGACAAACGGCCGAGTTGATGTGCGCCAGCGCACATGAGCGGTCCGGTCCTCTGGACGGAGTTCCTTGTCCGATCAGACGCTTCGGCGAGCGTTCGCGGCAGAACGTTGGAATGTATTACGTCGGATGAGATCAGGCGGCGTCGGGCGTCGAGGTCGCTTCGAGCACCTTGCGCAGGCGGGCGACCCCGTGCAGGGCTGCGAGTTGAGCGCGCGCGGCGCGCACCTCTTCGCTGTTGCGCTCCTGCGTGGCCTCTTCGATTTCCCGCATGGCAGCCGCTACGCGCTGCAGCAAAGCCGCCGGCTCGGCGGCGCTGTCGCGTTCGACGGCGTGCACGGGCTGTGCGTGCGTCGAGTCGTTCATGGGCCCCCACCCATTTTCTGACCGCCTGATCCTACCGGCTCGCGCCGCAAGCCGGCAACTCGGTGCCGGCACGCGCGAAGGGGCGAAAGCGCGGGTCTGGGCGGTTGTCACTGGGCAAGGGACGCCATGCAAGCGGCTGCGTCCCAACGGCTTTCCGGGTCGCCGCGGGGGGCGGAACTCCGGCCGGCTCCGGGCGTTGCGTACTCATCACAGAGAGGAGTTTTTTGTCATGCGCAGAAGCATTCTTGCTGGCCTAGCGCTGGCGATGGCAGTAGCCGCGCCGACGTTCGCCACAGCCCAGGGTGAAGGCGCCGCCGCCGGGGCCGCCACGGGGGGCGTCGCGGGCGCCATCGTCGGCGGCCCTGTCGGAGCTGTCGTCGGTGCAGGTGTCGGGGCCGCGACCGGCGCCGCCGCCGAAAATGCGTCGCGGCCGCGCGTCGAGGAACACGTCATCGTGCAGCAGCCGTCGCCGCCGGTCACGGAACGTACCTGCACGACCGATGCTGCCGGCAACCGCGTCTGCACGGAAGTCCGGCGCTGATCTTGGTTTCCTGACAGCCGATCTGTGCCGTGGCGCTGCACTGCACGCCATGGCACAGATGATATCCGGCCTCATCACTTCCTTTGAGAGTGGGCCCGGGAGCAATGCCGACGCTGCGTGGCGTCGCGACACGTCCGGGGCGATCCCGGCGGCTCTGCAGGTCAGTTAAGGGCGACGCCCACCGGGCGCTTCTCCTGGCCCGCCGAGAACTCGCCGATCATCAGCCCCCCCGGCCCAAGCGTGACGGGAATGGTTTCGCCCTCGCGGATGTGGCCGGACAGGATCAGTTCGGCGAGCGGATCCTGGACGTGCTTCTGGATCACGCGCTTGAGCGGGCGCGCCCCGTAAGCCGGATCATAGCCCTTCTCTCCGAGCCAGCCGCGTGCCTCCGGCGACAGGCGCAACACGATCTTGCGCTCGTCGAGGAGCTTCTGCAGGCGCGCCATCTGGATGTCGACGATGGCCGTCATCTGCTCGCGCCTGAGGCGATGGAACAGGATGATCTCGTCGACACGGTTGAGGAACTCGGGCCGGAAATGGCTGCGCACCACGGCCATCACTTCATCCCGGACCGCATCCGAATCCTGGCCTTCCGGCTGGTTGACCAGATACTCGGCGCCGAGATTGGATGTCATCACGATCAGCGTGTTGCGAAAATCGACGGTGCGGCCTTGGCCGTCGGTCAGACGTCCGTCGTCGAGCACCTGTAGCAGCACGTTGAACACGTCATGGTGCGCCTTCTCGATCTCGTCGAACAGGATTACCTGATAAGGCCGGCGTCGGACCGCTTCCGTCAGCGCCCCGCCTTCCTCATAGCCGACATAGCCGGGTGGCGCGCCAATCAGGCGCGCGACCGAGTGCTTCTCCATGTATTCCGACATGTCGATGCGGATCAGCGCCTGCTCGTCGTCGAACAGGAACGCGGCAAGGGCCTTGGTCAGCTCGGTCTTGCCGACGCCGGTGGGACCCAGGAAGATGAACGAGCCGATTGGCCGGTTTGGATCCTGCAGGCCGGCGCGGGCGCGGCGCACCGCCGTCGCCACGGCCTCGACGGCCTCGCGCTGGCCGACCACCCGCCGTGCCAGATCGTCTTCCATCTTGAGAAGCTTTTCGCGTTCGCCTTCGAGCATCTTGTCGACGGGCACGCCGGTCCATCGCGACACCACCTGTGCGACGTGGTCGGGCGTCACCGCTTCTTCCATCAGGGCGCCATCGGCCTTGCCGTCGCCGGCGGCCTCGATCTCGCGCAGCTCCTTCTCCAGTCCGGGGATAATGCCGTACGCGAACTCGCCGGCCTTGGCGAAGTCGCCTGAACGCTGTGCGTTGGCAAGCTGCGTGCGCGCCTCATCGAGCTTCTTCTTGATCTCGGCCGCGCGGCCGAGCTTGTTCTTCTCCGCCTGCCAGCGCGCCGTGATTTCGGCCGAACGCTGCTCAAGATCGGCGAGCTCCGTCTCGAGCCGCTGCAGGCGCTCTTTCGATGCCGCATCGGTCTCCTTCTTGAGCGCCTCGGCCTCGATCTTCATGCGCACGATCTCGCGATCGACATTGTCGAGTTCCTCAGGCTTCGAATCGACCTGCATGCGCAGGCGCGAGGCCGCCTCGTCGACGAGGTCGATGGCCTTGTCGGGCAGGAAGCGGTCGCTGATGTAGCGGTGCGAGAGCGTCGCCGCCGCGACGATCGCCGAGTCCTGGATGCGCACGCCGTGGTGCTGCTCGTAGCGCTCCTTGAGGCCGCGCAGGATCGAGACCGTGTCCTCGACGGTCGGCTCGGTGACGAAGACCGGCTGAAAACGTCGGGCCAGCGCCGCGTCCTTCTCCACATGCTTGCGGTATTCATCGAGCGTGGTCGCGCCGACGCAATGCAGCTCGCCGCGCGCCAGCGCCGGCTTGAGCAGGTTGGAGGCGTCCATGGCGCCGTCCGCCTTTCCGGCTCCGACCAGCGTGTGCATCTCGTCGATAAATAGGATGATGTCCCCTTCGGCGGCGATCACCTCCTGCAGCACGCCCTTGAGACGCTCTTCGAATTCGCCACGATACTTGGCGCCGGCGATCAGGGCGCCCATGTCGAGGGCGAGGAGGCGCTTGTCCTTGAGGCTCTCCGGCACGTCGCCGTTGACGATGCGCAACGCAAGGCCTTCGACGATCGCGGTCTTGCCGACGCCGGGTTCGCCGATCAGAACCGGATTGTTCTTGGTGCGCCGCGACAATACCTGGATGGTGCGGCGGATCTCCTCGTCGCGTCCGATCACCGGATCGAGCTTGCCCTCGCGCGCCGCCTCGGTGAGGTCGCGCGCGTATTTCTTCAGGGCTTCGTAGGCGTTCTCGGCCGAAGCGCTGTCGGCCTTGCGGCCCTGGCGCAAGGCATTGATTGCCTCGTTGAGCGCTGCGGCGTTGACGCCAGCGCGCCCCAGAATCCTGCCGGCTTCGCTGTCCTTCTCGATGGCGAGGGCGAGCAGCAGCCGCTCGACGGTCACGAAGGAGTCGCCGGCCTTGTCGGCAGCCTTCTCGGCCGTGTCGAACAGGCGCATCAATTCACGGGTCGCCTGCGGCTGCGCCGCCGCGCCCGACACCTTCGGCTGCTTGCCAATCCAGGCATCGACGTCACGGCGTGCCTGGCGGGCGTCGCCGCCGGCGCGGCTGATCAGCCCGGCGGCCATCCCCTCGGGATCATCAAGCAGAGCCTTCAGGACGTGTTCGGGGGTGAATTGCGGGTGACCCTCGCGCATGGCGATGGCCTGCGCCGCCTGCAAAAAGCCCTGCGCCCTCTCGGTATAACGTTCGATCTTCATGCGTCACCTCTGTGGGCCGTGCGGACCGTCATTAGCCCGAATCCGCACGCCTCCGGATTGACCGATCTCAAATGAGCATCAGCGCTTTCCGTATGTAGGTGTGGCCACATTGCAACAAAAGGGGGATGCCGGAACGATTGCGCGCTCGACAGCATTGATCAGCAAGGGCGGCACCAACTTTGTCAGACAAGGAGACGCGCATGGCCAAGACGCATGACCCGCGCTCCGAGGCCGAGAAGGCCCGGGCTGATCTGATCCGCAATGCAGAAATGGGCTCCGCCACCATGGAGGCGCCGTTCATGCGCCAGCCATCGGTGACGCCCGAGACGTTCGGTGAGCATGGCAACAAAGCCCGGTCGCTGTCCGGCACTAATGAGGGCCTCGAAGCCGGCGGCGTGAAGCCGCGGACGGCGCGTGGCTCGGGCTCCCCGCAATCGATCGTCGAAGCCGAGCAGGTCGGCGACGGGCGAGACGACAGCAAGCCGGTAGCGAACCAGGGTCGCTAAGACGCGTTGTCCGACAGCCAACAGATTTTGAGAGGCGGCAGCGATGGGTTTCTTTTCACGATTGGGCGGCTTGTTCAGCCGCGGCGGCAACACCGAACTGCAGAGGAACATGGACAAGGCGCTGGCCATGAAGCAGGAGGCGGAAACCGGCGCCAAGATTCCTCCGCATCACACGCCACATGACGGCATGCGGCCGGCCAACGATCCGCACATGAGCGACGCCATGCGCGGCGCCGAAGCCGGATTCACGCCGCAGCTCAAGCGCTCGCGCGTGGCCCGCAGCGGCGATACGTAACAATCACGCTCTGAGCGGATCCGGGACTTCCCCGGTTCCCCCCTTTCTGCGCAAGCGGAAAACCCGTCTGCTCAGAGAGTATTCCCGCCGGCGCGAAGACGGTGCTATCGACGCGCATGCAGCTGCGCGTCGCCTCCCTCTATCGCTATCCCGTCAAAGGCCTCTCGCCGGAACGGCTCACGCAGGCCGACCTGGCCGAGGGTGGCGGTTTCCCCGCCGATCGGCTCTATGCGATCGAGAACGGGCCGTCCGGCTTCGATGCGGCGGCCCCGCGGCATCAGCCCAAGATCAAGTTCCTGATGCTGATGCGCAACGAGGCCCTGGCGCGGCTGAGGACGCGCTACGACGACGCAACGACCGAGCTCAGCATCGCGGATGGTGGGCGGGAGGTGGCGCGCGGTGCGTTGTCGAGCGAGGCCGGGCGGCTCCCGATCGAGGCCTTCTTCAGGCGCTTCATGCCGCGCGAGCTGCGCGGCCCTCCTAAAATACTTTCAGCGCCTGACGGGTTTCGCTTCACCGACTCGAGCAGGGGCTTCGTCTCCATCATCAATCTGGCGAGCGTGCAGGCGCTCGAGGAACTGGCCGGCGCGCCGGTCGATCCGCTGCGCTTTCGCGGTAACATCCATGTGGAGGGGCTGGCGCCGTGGGCCGAGCTCGATCTCGTCGGCAAAGTGCTCACAAGCCCGTCGGGACTGCGGCTGAAGGTGACGAAGCGCATCGAGCGATGCGCAGCCACAAACGTCGATCCTGGCACCGGCGCCCGGGACCTCGAAATCCCAAGAACGTTGATGCGCCACCTCGGCCACATCGATTGCGGCATCTACGCAGAGGTGCTGCGCGGGGGCGTCATTGCCGAGGGCGGACGCCTGGAGGTTGCGCCGGAGGCGCAGCAGGCGCTCCCGCTCGCATAGCAAAGCCGCAAACAAAAAAGGGAGGGCGACCCCTCCCTTTCATGCGTCGCGAAACCCAGTTCACTCGGACGGCTCGGCATTCTCGGGGCCGAAATCGGTGCCCGTCTCGTTCGCGCCCTCATCGCCCTGACCGTTGCCGTAACGGCGGCGGCGGCGGCGGGGACGGCTGCCGTAGCGACCGTTCGACTCGCCGGCCTCCTCGGCGGCCACCTCCGGCGCGGCGCGCTCGCCGTTCTGCTCCTCGTCGAGGCTGATCGGCTGCTGCCGCACCGGATTGGTCAGGAACGCCGGCAGGCCGTTGGCCTGCTCGTCGCCCTCGTCACGGCGGCGGCGATCCTCGCGATTGAACTCCTGCCGTTGCTCGTCGCGTTGGAAATCCTGGCGCGGCTGCTCGTTGCGCGGAAAGCGGTCACGGCGTTCGCCGCGGTCCTGGCGGCCGAACTGATCGCGCCGCTCCTGCCGGTCACCGCGGTTAAATCGCGGGCGCTGCTCGCCGTTGCCGCCGCGGCCTTCGAACGGCTGCGGCTGCATGCCGGGATCGGCGTCGTCGCCGCTCTGAGGGCCGGCGAAGCGCTCGCCCTGGGCATAGCCGTGGCCGTTCATGCCCGGAGCGGCGTCCTCGTCGCCGTCCTCGTCGAAGGGACGCTGGAACGCGCCGAACTGGTCTCGGAACTGCTCCTGCGCGGCAGCGATGATGCGATAATAATGCTCGGCGTGCTGCAAATAGTTCTCGGCCGCTACCGGGTCGCCGCTTGCCTGCGCGTCGCGCGCAAGCTGCGCGTATTTGTCGGCAATGTGCTGGGCCGTGCCCCGGATTTTAACATCCGGTCCGTTCGACTCGTAGGTCCGCGTCAGGGGATTGGGTCCCTTGTTGCGATTGCGGCCGCGCATGCGCCTGTTCTGTCCTGGTCTCATGGATACGATTACGACCCTCGCTGTCTGTCGATGTCACACGATGCGAATGGCCCCGCCGGACAGGGCCGTACCGCCATCCGCGTGAACATCCTCGCTCTGCGTCCAACCTGGGCTTATTGTCCGAGGTCGTCCTTTAGTGTCGGGTTCATGGTCACCGCGCCGGACCTGTCTTCTGCCCCGATTGCGCGGCTGATATCGTTCTGTCCTGCGGCGGGTGGGCTTCTATGCCTCGAACCCAGCCGAATCTGCCGGACCGTTCACGATCTCCTGTAGCAAGTTAGCGGCTTTGGCCGCTGGCAACAAGCAATTTCTCGACCGATCCCCCATGTGGGACGGCAAATGCCCTTGCGCAAGGGCATTTTCTCAAGATTGTGGCCCCTTCAACACAATCGCCCGCGGGTGTCCCGAGAGGTCCCTGGCCACACTGTCCACAGCCAGCCCGTGCGTCCTCGCCAAGTCCACAACCTCCCTGTCCTGGCCGAGGCCGATCTCCACCACCAGCGCACCCCCCGGGGCCAGCAGCGCGCGAGCCTGCGCAAGGATGGCCCGATAGGCGGCGAGCCCGTCGTGGCCGCCGTCAAGGGCGGCTACGGGGTCGTGCTGGCGGACCTCTGGGGGGAGGCCGGCGAGCTCGGCGGAGGCGATGTAGGGCGGATTCGAGACGATCACGTCGAAGCGGCCGCGCAGCGCTGCGCCCCAATCCGAGGCGAGGAAGCCGGCCCGCGTTGCGACCCCATTGCGCGCGGCATTGCGCCGTGCCGTCGCGAGCGCCCCGGGGGCGCGGTCAATGCCTAGGCCGAATGCGTCCGGCAGCTCGTGCAACAGGGCGACGAGAAGACACCCGGAGCCGGTGCCGAGATCGAGGATGCGCAGCTCGCCACGCGGGTGCGGAATGGCCCGCAGGGCGGCCTCGACCACGGTCTCGGTGTCAGGGCGCGGCTCCAGGGTCTCGGGAGCGAGCTCGAAACTCAGCCCCCAGAACTCGCGGCGCCCGAGGATGCGCCCGACCGGCTCGCGAACGAGACGGCGCCGGGCGAAGTCGGCGAGGCGGACAGCGGCCGGGCCGATCGGCGCGTCCGGCCGGGCGGCGATCTCGGCAGTATCGACGCCGAGCGCCGCGCAGACGAGCACGCGCGCGTCGAGACCCGGGGTGTCGATGCCGGCCGCGATGAATGCCTGCCGAAGCGCCGCAAGGGCGTCGCCGCGGCGCATCTCCGGCGGGAAGTCGAGCGCGACGCGCGCTCCCCTCATGGGGGGCAGCGATGAAGGGGCAGATACAGGCGCGGACCGCGATGAGTTGGCGTGCGAAGCGCCGTCCCTGCCCTCCTCGTCAGCGGGGGAGGGAACGCGTGGGGCGCGCATCAACCGGTGCCCTCCGCCGCCAGCTGCGCCGCCTGATGCTCGGTGACGAGCGCGTCCACCAGCTCGTCGAGAGCCGTCCCGTCGAGGACCTCATCGAGCTTGTAGAGCGTCAGATTGATGCGATGGTCGGTGACCCGGGCTTGCGGGAAATTGTAGGTGCGAATCCGCTCGGAGCGGTCGCCGGACCCGACCTGCGCCTTGCGATCGGCGGCGCGGGCGGCATCCTTGCGCGTGCGCTCCATGTCGTAGAGGCGTGCCCGCAGCAGCGCGAAAGCGCGCGCCCGGTTCTTGTGCTGCGAGCGCTCGTCCTGCACGAGCACGACAATGCCGCTCGGGATATGCGTGATGCGCACGGCCGACTCGGTCTTGTTGACATGCTGGCCGCCGGCGCCGCCGGCGCGCATCGTGTCGATGCGCAGGTCCGCGTCGTTGATGGCGACGTCGACGTCCTCGGCTTCGGGCAGGACCGCCACGGTTGCGGCGGAGGTGTGGATGCGGCCCGAAGTCTCCGTATCGGGCACGCGCTGCACGCGGTGTACGCCGCTCTCGAACTTGAGACGCGCGAACACGCCGCGCCCCCGGATGACGGCGACGATCTCCTTGTAGCCGCCCACGGTGCCGGCGCTTTCCGAAATGATCTCGACCTTCCAACCCTTCAGGTCGGCATAGCGCGCGTACATGCGGAACAGGTCGCCGGCGAACAGAGACGCCTCGTCGCCGCCGGTGCCGGCGCGAACCTCGAGGATGGCGCTGCGCTCGTCGGCCTCGTCCTTCGGCAGCAGCAGAATCTTGAGGGCCTGGGCGGCCTGCTCCAGCGCTGCCGTGGCCTCAGGCCGCTCCAGCTCGGCGAGGGCGCGCATCTCGGCATCCGTGCCCGGGTCGTCCATCAAAGCCTGGAGACCGGACAGGTTGTCAGCGGCGCTGCGGTAGGCGCGGATGGCGGCGACGACGGGATCAAGGCTCGAGAGCTCTCGCGACAAAGCGACGAAGGTCTCGGCGTCGGCACCGTGGCTCAGGGTCGACGTGATGATGGCATGACGCGACAGGATGGCGTCGAGTCGCTCGGGAGGCGGTGCGAGTGCCACGCTCATAACGGAATACCATGCCGTTCGGCGAAATCGGTCAGAACGTGGCGCAGGGACTCGGCGTCACCCGGATTCGAGAGCCCCTCGTCGAGCAACTCCGTCACGCGCTCCGCCTCGAGCGCCATGATCATCGCCTTCACGGGGCCGACCGATGCCGCCGACATCGACAGGTTGCGGTAGCCGAGGCCGATCAACGTCATCGCCTCGAGCGGCTTGCCGCCGATCTCGCCGCAAATGCAGCAAGGGCATCCGGCGGCGGCGGCGCGCTCGGCGATCACGCGCAGCGCCCGCAGATTGGCGACGCTCAAGGGATCGAAGCGGTCGGCGACGCGCCGGTTCTCGCGGTCCGCCGCGAACAGATACTGCATCAGGTCGTTGGTGCCGACCGACAGGAAATCGGCGGTCGCGGCGATCTCGTCGATCTCGAACAGCAGCGACGGGATCTCGATCATGACGCCGAGCGAGAGCTGCGACGGCATCTCGTGGCCGCGGCGCGCCAGATAGGTGCGCTCGCGTTCGACGATCGCCTTGGCGCGCACGAACTCGTCGACCGTGGCGACCATCGGAAACATGACCCGCAGGTGACGTCCCGCGGCCGCCTTGAGAAGGCCGCGCGCCTGCGCGCGCAGGAGCCCCGGACGGTCGAGGCCGATGCGCAGGGCGCGCCAGCCGAGAGCCGGGTTCACCTCCTCGATCGCCGTCATGTAGGGCAGGATCTTGTCGCCGCCGACATCGAGCGTGCGGAACGTGACCGGCAAGTCGCCGGACGCCGCGAACACGGCGCTGTAAAGCGCCTGCTGCTCCGAGGGCGTCGGCATGCGCTCGGCGATCATGAACTGAAGCTCGGTGCGGAACAGGCCGATGCCGGTGGCGCCGGTCTCGTCCAGATGCGGCAGATCGACCAGCAGCCCGGCATTGAGCTGCAGATCGATGGCGACGCCATCGCGGGTCACCGCCGGAACCTCGCGCAGCTGGCGATACTGCTCCTGCCGGCGCGCGCGCAGGCGGGCCTTCTGGGCGTACGACGCCTCGACGTCAGGCTGTGGCCGTATGTGCACCTCGCCGGCACTGCCGTCGACAATGATCGCGTCGGCGGCTTCGACCAGAGCCGTGGCGTTGTCGATCTCGCTCACCGCAGGAATGCCGAGCGCCCGCGCGACGATGGCGATGTGGCTTGTCTGGCCGCCTTCCTCGAGCACGAGCCCGCGCAGGCGCGAGCGGTCATAGTCGAGGAGGGCGGCGGGTCCCATCGAGCGGGCGACGAGAATGGCGTTGTCCGGTAGTGCGTGGTCCTCGGCCACGAGGTTGCGCCCGACCAGCTGATGCAGCAGCCGGTTGGCAAGGTCGTCGAGGTCGTGCAGCCGCTCGCGCAGGTAGGGATCGGTCTGGCGCAGCATGCGCGCCCGGCTGTCGGACTGCACGCGCTCGACCGCCGCTTCAGCGGTGAGGCCGGTCAGCACGGCCTCGCGCATGCGCTTGAGCCAGCCCTGGTCGTGGGCGAACATGCGAAAGGTCTCGAGCACCTCGCGGTGCTCGCCGTGATGGCTGACGTCGCCGTGCTCGATCAGCTCGTCGATCGAGGCACGCACCGCATGGATGGCATCGTCGAGGCGCCTGATCTCCGCCTGCACATCCTCGGCGATCAGTTTCTTGACCACCACGCGCGGCTCATGCAGCACCACATAGCCAAGGCCGACGCCGTCGGCGAGCGGCACGCCCTTCTGGTGCACGGGCCGACGCACCGCGATGGCCATGCCGGGCGCCGCGATTGCCTGCAACTCGCCCGAGGCGATCATCTCGGCCAGGACCATTGCCGTGGTCTGGAGCGCCTCGACCTCTTCTTCCGTGTAGGCGCGGTGCGCGCGATTCTGGACGACGAGCACGCCAAGCGTGTTGCCACCGCGCAAAATCGGCACGCCGAGGAAGCCGTGATAGATTTCTTCCCCGGTCTCCGGCCGATAGGAGAAGGCCGGGTGGGTCTGCGCGTCGGAGAGCGCCAGCGGCTCGGCCGTCCGCGCAATGAGGCCGACGAGGCCGGTGCCGGCCGGCAGGGTCGTGAGGTGGACGGCCTCGCGATTCAGACCCTCGGTGGCATAGAGCTCGAGGGAGGCGTCGGCACGCAGCACGTAAACCGAGCAGACCTCGGCAACCATGTTGGCCGCAATCAGAACGACGATTCTGTCGAGGCGCGCCTGCGGGCTGACCGGCTCCGCCATGATCTCGCGGAGGCGGCGCAAAAGCACGCGCGGGCCGCCGGGAGCAATGGGCATAGGCCGGGTTCCATTCCTTCGCCGGCCGCAGGGGTGGCCGGCCGCAATGACCGTATCTACAAAGACGAGAGCACAGACCTCAAGCCGTTCCGGGCGGAATCAGCCCCAGGCCGCTCCCAAAACGCATTTTCCCGGGCGAAGGGGCACGCCGACGGAATCCGGGGCCGGTCTCGCCGAAATGCCCTACATCTTGTCGAGGCCGTATAGCGAGTGCAGTGTGCGCACCGCAAGCTCCGTGTAGGCGGCATCGATCAAAACCGAGAACTTGATCTCCGACGTCGTGATGGCGCGGATGTTGATGCCCTTCTCGGCCAGGGCCTTGAAGGCCTTCGCGGCGACGCCGGCGTGGCTGCGCATGCCCACGCCGATGGCCGAAATCTTGACCACGTCGATGGCGCCGTGCAGCTCGGCATAGCCGATGCGCTCGCGGTTGCTCTCGAGAAGGTCCTTGGCACGCTCGTAATCGGCGGTCGGTACCGTGAAGGTGATGTCGGTCGTCACGGCGTCGCTCGAGACGACCTGGATGATCATGTCGACATTGATGTTGGCGTCGGCGAGCGGACCAAAGATCGCCGCCGCCACGCCAGGCTTGTCGGCAACGCGGCGAAGGGTGATCTGGGCCTCGTCCTTGGAGTAGGCGATGCCGGTGACGACCTGCTGTTCCACGATATCCTCCTCCTCGCAGATGAGGGTGCCCTGTTTCGGGTCGGCCGGGTCATCGAAGCTCGACCGCACGTAGGTCGGCACCCCGTGCATCATGGCGAGCTCGACGGAGCGCACCTGCAAAACCTTGGCGCCCAGAGACGCCATCTCGAGCATTTCCTCGAAGGAGATGCGGTCGAGCCGGTGCGCCTTGGCGACGATGCGCGGATCGGAGGTGTAGACCCCGTCCACGTCGGTGTAGATGTCGCAACGCTCGGCCTTGAGCGCCGCCGCCAGCGCAACCGCACTCGTGTCCGAGCCGCCGCGGCCCAGCGTCGTGATGCGTCCGCTGTCCTGATGAATGCCCTGGAAGCCGGAGACGACGGCGACGGTACGGCCGTTGGCGAAGCCCTTCAGGATGCCGACGGCGTCGATCCCGGCGATGCGGGCCGAGCCATGGGCCTCCGACGTGAGGATCGGCACCTGCCAGCCCTGCCACGATCGGGCGGACAGCCCCAGATCCTGCAGCACGATGGCCAGCAGCCCCGAGGTCACCTGCTCGCCCGAAGCGACGACCGCGTCGTATTCGCGCGGGTCATGGAGCCGGCTGGCCTCGCGGCACCAGCCGACGAGCTCGTTGGTCTTGCCCGCCATCGCGGATACGACCACGGCCACGTCGTAGCCCGCCTCGACCTCGCGCTTGACGTGCAGGGCCACGTTGCGGATGCGCTCGACCGTGGCGACGGACGTGCCGCCGAATTTCATCACTAGGCGGGGCATGAGGGCCTCGAGGGGGGACGGCTAAGGCAGGGCCAAGGGGGCCACAGCCTCGCCTCGATCCGGCACGGCAGGCGCGTATCAATGAAGAGGCGGCAGTGTCAACGCGGCGCGTCAGCCGTCGTTGCCGGGGAGTAAACACGTGGGCCCGCCCGGCCGGGGCTGGCACCCTACGCGAGCCTCCCCTAAGAAAAGGCAAAGCGAGCCTCCAATGATCCCAGACGGTCCTTCCAGCACAATCGACCCCTCGGAAGTCGCGCGGTTCGATCGCCTGGCGCGAGACTGGTGGGACCCGAACGGGCCGATGCGCGCCCTGCACAGGCTCAATCCGCTGCGGCTCCAGTACATCCGCGATCGGGCCTGCAACCAGTTCGGCCGCGACGAGCGCGCCGCTCACTGCCTGCGCGAGCTGACGGTGCTCGACGTCGGCTGCGGCGCCGGCCTCCTGTGCGAGCCGCTGGCCCGCCTTGGCGCGTCGGTCACCGGCCTCGACCCGGCCGCCACGAATATCGCGGTTGCCCGGCTGCATGCCGAACGTGCCGGCCTCGCCATCGATTACCGCAGCGACACCATCGAGGCCGTGGCGGCCGGGAAGGAGCGGTTCGACATCGTCCTCGCGATGGAAGTGGTCGAGCACGTGGCCGACGTGACGGCTTTCGTGTCCGCCTGCGGTGCGGCGGTCAAGCCCGGCGGCCTGCTCGTAATGGCAACCATCAACCGCACGCTGCGTGCCTTCGCGCTTGTCATCGTCGGCGCCGAATACATTCTCGGCTGGCTGCCGAAGGGCACGCACCAATGGGACAGGTTCGTGACGCCCCAGGAACTGGCGGCGGCGATCGAGGCAGGCGGACTCTCGGTGATCAACCGGCGCGGAGCCGTCTACAACCCGATCACGGCACAGTGGTTGCTGGCAGGCGACATGTCGGTGAACTACATGCTCGCGGCTGAGCGCATGCCCGCAACAGCGCCGTACGCCCCGGGTGAGCCGGTGAAACGGGCTCCATGATCACCGTCACGGATGCGATCGCCATCGACGAGCGCGAGATCACGGAAAGCTTCGTACGCGCGTCAGGCCCAGGCGGCCAGAACGTCAACAAGGTTGCAAGCGCCGTGCAGCTTCGCTTCGACGTGCGCACCTCCCGCTCCCTTCCCGACGACGTTGCCATTCGTCTCATGAAGCTGGCGGGAAGCCGTCTGACGCAGGACGGGGTGCTCGTCATTACCGCGCAGCGCTTCCGCTCGCAGGAGCGGAACCGGGAGGATGCGCTGGAGCGGCTGCTCGATCTGATCCGGACCGCGGCGGTGGCGCCGGTCAAGCGCCGCAAAACAAAGCCCACGAAGGCGGCCAAGCAGCGGCGGCTCGAAAGCAAGAGCCGTCGCTCCCGCATCAAGACTTTGAGGCGCGTGAAGCCGCGCGTGGAGTGACAACGCCGCGCCGGCGCCGTCCGACGATCGTCGCCAGCGCCACCGGCCGGAAATCCCACACGTCGACGCCGACGTCGTATTGACGCGGCGCAGGCTTGAGCCGGCCGTGGCTGTGGCCGTGCAGGTTGATCACGCCCTTGCCCATGTCATGCCAGGTCCGGAACGGGTAGTGGCCGAGCACGAGCCGCCGCCCCTCGATGGTGATCTCGGCATAATGCTGCGCGCTCGCCCAATGCGGCAGCTCGACGGTCGCCGCTCCGTCGTTGTTGCCGATCAGAAGATGCTTGCGCCCATTGAGCGAGGCGAGCAACTCATCGATGCGCTTGGGCGGCGGCCCGAAGGCGAAATCGCCGAGATGCCAGATCTCGTCGTCGGGCGCGACCAGCTCGTTCCAGCGCGCGACCATAATCCGGTCCATCTCGGCTGCCGACGAAAACGGGCGACGGTCGATGCGCAGACGTGGGGCGTCGCCGAAATGGGTGTCACTGATGAAGTAAGTTGCCATGCGGCCTTATAGGGCGGGGGTGGCGCCGATGGCGAATGGCGAAGAGGAACCGTCTCGGCCCAATTTCGGACAAGCTTCCCGGGCACCGCGGCGACCGGGCTTTCGATGGAACGAAGGCTGTGGTGTGCCATTGTTTATGTCGGCCTCGGCGCTGAGCCGGCGGGGGCGTTTCACGAGCGAAAGCCTAGCCGCAGCTGTGTGTCGTCCGATGTGTCCGGCAGAAAGTAGAGTTGTCCGATGTTCAGGAAGATGTTCGGCAAGAGGGAGGCGAGCCACGAGGTCGCTTTGCAGCGAGAGCGCCGCGAGCCGAGTTTCGGAGACGCACCGGACACCGGGCCCAATGCTCCTGTCGATACATCACGGCGCACGCAATCTGACCTCGCCGATCGAGGCGCGGAGATCCTGCACAAGCTGATGATCTCCCACTACACGGATGATGACGGGATTCACCTCGAAACAGTCTTGAGCGCTGCTGCAGCCTGTGCCGGCTATCAGGCGCAGCGGGCGGCCCTTTGGCTGATCGCGACGGACCAGCCGGAGGCGAACGCGTTCCCTGACGTCAACGAAGTCGCGACAGCCAGCGGCGACCTGTTCGTCGTCAGCGAACTGGTCAACCAGTTGCTTGCGAGCGACGCCGATTCTGATCGGCTTACAGTGTTGAAACTTGTCGGGAGCGGCGGCATGCGCCCAGGCGGAACGCGGCTTCCGGACGTGACGGACATTGCCGCCCGGACCGATGGCGCCTGCGGCACCGAAAATTATCCGCCGTTGACCGTGCCGCCCGAGCACGTTCCGGAGGAGAATGCACGCGTCGCCCTGCAGCGATGGTGGCCCGTCGTCACCAAGATTTTTTCGGCCGACGAATTTCGTCAGGTCAACCCGCTCGACCGCATGCTCGCCTTGTCAGCGGTGACCGGTCGGTTGATCGAAGCCGGACAGGATGCCGTCGATCCGGACATCGCGATGCAATTGGCGATGGAGACGGCCTGGGCGATGGCCAAGGTGACGGGCATCAGGAGCGAGCTGCCGTCCTGAGGCTCTCGTAACCGCCGATCGCACACAGTGCCCCTACGGCGATATCGCATTCGCCGGCGGGGTCAGTTGCGCTCGTCCGGGATGATCGGCAGCGGATGCACCTCGATGCCTTCCTCGATCAGGGCCTTGGCGTCCGCGGCATTGGCTTCGCCGTAGATCGAGCGGCGCTCGATCTCGCCATAATGCATCTTGCGCGCCTCGTCGGCGAATTCCTTGCCGACGTAATCGGCATTCTTGACGACGTGCTCGCGCACCGCCTTGACCATGGCACGCAACTCCCGCTCCGTGTCGGACAAAAGCGCCATCTGCTGCGGTGGAGGCGCCGGCGGCGGCGCCACCTCGGGCATAGCCACAACGGCCGCCTTGTCCTTTCGGGCCACCGACGGCGCCATAATCTGCTTCTCCACCTTTGCCGAGTTGCAGAACGGACAGGTTACAAGACCGCTTTTCGCCTGGGCGTCGTAGGCAGCGCTGTCGGGGAACCAGCTCTCAAAGGCGTGGCCGTCGTCACAGGCGAGGGCGTAGAGGATCATTGGTCAGCTTTAGCACACACGGGTCAAGGGTGCTAAATGGGGGCTCTCCGCCGCCAGGAAAAGGGTCACAGGATCACAGGACGCCGGCGCTATCCTCTGCCGAAGACCCTACGCCCTGGCTGCCTGCTTGCGCGTTGCAGGCGTCGGGCCGGTCTCGACCGCAAATGTCCGGGCATGGCGGAGGGCGGGAATGCGGGCCCGGGCCTCGGCGACCTGGCCAACGTCGATCTCGGCCAGGATAACGCCCGGCTCGGTGCCGCCTTCGGCCAGGATGCGACCCCACGGATCGACGATCAGGGAATGGCCGAACGTCTCGCGACCGTCCTCGTGACGGCCGCCCTGGGCGGCGGATATCATGAATGCCCCGCTCTCGATGGCGCGGGCCCGGTGCAGGACGTGCCAATGCGCCTCGCCGGTCTGACGCGTGAAGCACGCGGGCGCCGACAGGAAGGCGGCGCCGTTCTCGGCAAGCGCCCGGTAGAGCGCGGGAAAGCGCACGTCGTAGCAGATGGTCACGCCAAGAAGACCCCACGGCAAGGCCGCAAGGATGGCCCGGTCGCCGCCCGTATAGGTCGCAGACTCGCGCCAGCTTTCGCCGTTCGGCAAATCGACGTCGAACAGATGGATTTTGTCGTAGGACGCGATCAGGTCGCCGTCGCTGTCGATGACGAAGGCGCGGTTCGCCACCTTGTCGCCGACCCGGACAGGAAGCGAGCCGAGATGCACGACGATGTGCCGCTCGCGGGCCACCTCGCGCATCGCCGCGAGCGTCGGATCATGCTCTTCCGGGCCGACCTTCTCGAACAGGGCGGGGCGGGAGCGCTCGACGAGCGAGGTCATCTCCGGCGTCTGCACGTATTGCGCCCCCTGGCTCGCAGCCTCGCGCACGAGCGCTGCCGCCGCGTCGCGGTTGGCGAGCGGATCGCGGCCGGAGCGCATCTGCACGCAGGCGGCGATGAAGCGGGACTGGTCCAATTCGGCGGTCTCCGTCAGGCGGCTAGCAGGGGATCGAGCTCGCCGCGGCTGTCGAGGGCGTAAAGGTCGTCGCAACCGCCGACATGGCGGTCGCCGACGAAGATCTGCGGCACGGTGCTGCGCCCGCGCGCCTTGGCAATCATCTCGTCACGCTTGTCCGCATTGCCCATGATGTCAATCTCTGTGAAGGGCACGCCCTTCTCGGTGAGAAGCTCCTTGGCGGCGATGCAATAGGGGCACCACGGCTTGGTATAAATCGTGACGGGCGGCATCGGCTCTCCTGTTCGAGGGTGATTTGACGCTATCGGCGGACGGTGCGCAACGGCTCACGCACAACGCCGCCATGCGCTGTGCGGTTCAGCCGTCCATGACGACGCGCGCGAAGGCCAGCACATCCACCGCCCGGGCGCCGCCCCGCAGCAGCGCCCGGGCGGCGGCATTGGCGGTCGCGCCGGTCGTGATCACGTCGTCGACGAGAAGGACACGCTTCTGCTTAAGGCGCGGCCTGGCCTCGTCCGGGACACGGAATGCTCCCTGCAGGTTGTCGGCGCGCTGGTGCTTGGTCAGGCCGACCTGGCTTTGTGTGCGCCTGACGCGCGCCAGCAAGAAGGCGCTGGCCGGAACGCCGCTCCGGCGCGAGATCACGCACGACAAGGCCATCGCCTGGTTGAAGCGCCGCCACCACAGGCGCGCCGGATGGAGCGGCACGGGCACGATCACGTCGGCATCCGCAAGCAGCTCGGCGCCGGCGCGCGCCATCATCGTGCCGAGCGCCTGCGCCAGCTCGAGGCGGTCGCCATATTTGAGCCGGTGCACAAGTCCGCGCGCGACCTCGTCATAGCGGGCGACCGCACGGGCGCGCGCGAAGACGGGCGGATCGGCAATGGCGGCGGGGGACAGCAGCGGCATGCCGAGGTCGACTGCGAACGGCGTGCCGAGCCGCTCGCAGAACGGCCGCTCGATGAAGCGGATCGCGCCCCAGCACTGCGCGCACAAGGTATGCGGCGCGCCCGTCGCGGCGCCGCAGGCAATGCAGGCCGGCGGGTAGATCACGCCGAGCATCCCGCGCAGCGTGGCGCGTGCGACGCCGAGCACAGGGGCGAGGGTCGCACGTTGCGGTGCGGGCGTAGCGCCCTGGTCCGGAGCAGGGCTCATCAGTTCAGCTTATTCCTGCTCGTGGAAAGACGGTAGGTGTGCCACGCCAAGGCACATCAGCCTTGCGTGAGGCGCGGGCGCCGGGAACTTCGGCGCACTCGACCTCCCGTCCCGGGAGGGGTAAGGGGCGCCATGTCCGCGCCGCTCGTTTTCGACCGCGCCCTCGTCCGCCGCCGCCTCGAGCGGGCGATGCGGGCCGGCTATGCCGACTTTCTGCTGCGGCGGGCGGTCGAAGATCTGGACGAGCGCCTCGCCACGGTCGTGCGGAGCTTTCCGCTTGCCGCCGACGTGGCAACCCCGACGCCGCTCCTGAGTGAACGGCTCGGGGCGAGCGAACGCGTCGGCGACGTCGTCCGCCTTGCGCCGGTCGCCGAGCCCCGCGGCCCGGGTCTGGCCCTCGTGGGAGACGCGGAATGGCTTCCCTTCGCGCCGGAGCGGCTCGACCTCGTGGTGTCGCTGCTGGCCCTGCATGCCGTCAACGACCTTCCGGGAGCGTTGATCCAGATCCGGCGCGCGCTCAAGCCCGACGGGCTGTTCATCGGCTGCCTTCTGGGCGGCGCTACCCTGACCGAACTGCGCCAGGCCTTTACCGAGGCGGAAGCCGAGATGGAAGGTGGCGTGAGCCCGCGCGTGGCGCCATTCGCCGACGTGCGCGACCTCGGCGGGCTGCTGCAACGGGCGGGCTTTGCCCTGCCGGTCACCGATATCGAGCCGGTAACGGTGCGCTACGCCGATCCATCCGGCCTGTTCCGCGACCTGCGCGCCATGGGCCTGACCAATGCGCTGCGCGCCCGGCGCAAGGCGCCGCTGCGGCGCGCCACGCTGATGCGCGCCTGCGAGATCTATGCGCAGCGCTTTGCCGATGCCGACGGGCGCCTGCGCGCCACCTTCGAGCTGGCCTGGCTGTCCGGCTGGGCTCCGCATGCAAGCCAGCAGCGCCCCCTGCAGCCCGGCTCGGCGAAGATGCGCCTTGCCGATGCGCTCGGAACCGAGGAGCGCAGCGCCGGCGAAAAGGCCGGGCGCTGACCGGCAAGCTGGCGGGCGCTGCCGGAAAGCTGCTTTCGGCCCCTCGTTCGGCTATGGTGGATGGAGAGCATGAGACAAGCCATGAAGCGGCCCGGTCCGGATCACCCGATCACTATCGCTCCCAATCGCAACCGCGTGCGGGTGCTGCTCGGGGGCGTGATCGTGGCCGAGACCACCCGCGCCCTGACCGTTAAGGAAGGGGCGCTGCCGGCGGTCCAGTATATTCCACGCGAGGACGTGATGCTGGACCTGCTCGAGCGCAGCAGCCACAGCACCCAATGTCCCTACAAGGGCAATGCCAGCTACTGGGACGTCACTGCCGGCGGCCTCAGGGCGCGCAATGCGGTTTGGAGCTACGAGAAGCCGTTCGCCGCGGTCAGGGACATCGCCGGGCGGCTCGCCTTCTATCCGGACAAGGTCGACGCCATCGAGGAGCTGCGGGACTGACCGGGGCGTCAAGTTCACTCGCGATGGTGGCACACCGCCTCGATGTTGTGGCCGTCGAGGTCGCGCACGAAGGCGGCGTAGTAGTTCGGGTGATAGTGCGGCCGCAATCCCGGCGGCCCGTTGTCGGTAGCTCCCGCCGCCAGCGCGGCGTCATAGAAGGCGCGCACCTGCATTCGCGATTCGGCCCTGAAGGCAACGTGCATCGGCGGCGTGGTCTTGCCGTCGCTGCCAATCCAGAAATCCGGCTTGCCGTTCCGGCCGAAGCCTGCGGCCGCGACGCCGCCGTTCTGTTCGGGCGACACCTCCATCACGAGCGCGATGCCGAGCGGCGCCACCACGGCCGCGTAGAACGTCTTGGCGCGCGCAAAGTCCGACATCCCAAGGCCCACGTGATCGATGATCATGGCGGTCGTCTCCCAGAGTGGTGATCCGGCGACGTGGCCCCGCGTCGCCGACACCATGATGCCGCTCAGCAACAAACCGAGCGTGATCGATTTGACTCCAAGCGATCCGGCGAATGAGTGACGACGACTATCCCAAGATATCCTGCAGCGCCGGGATCAGCGGCTCGTCAGCCGGCGGCATCGGATATTGGCGCAGCTCGCGCGCGCGCACCCAGCGCAGCGCCTGCCCCTCGCGCGGTTCGACGAGCCCGTCCCAGCGCCGGCAGATGTAGAGCGGCATCAGCAGGTGAAAGCTGTCATAGCTGTGGCTGGCGAAGGTAAGCGGGGCAAGGCAGGCCTCCCTGACGCTGATGCCGAGCTCCTCGTGCAGCTCGCGGATCAAGGTCTCTTCGGGCCGCTCGCCGGCCTCGACCTTGCCGCCGGGGAATTCCCACAGGCCCGCCATCGGCTTGCCCGCGGGGCGCTGCGCGAGGAGGATGCGCTGGTCCGCATCGACAAGGGCGACGGCGGCGACCAGAAGCAGCGTCAAGGGGCGAGCCTCCACTTGATCTGCACGCTGGCCCGATGCGTCACCTGACCAGCCTCGGTCGGAATGTCGGCGGCCGCGCCAGCCGTCCGCGCCATCGCGACGATCCCCGGGTCGCCATAGGTCTCTTCCGAGATCTCGGCGATGTCGCCGAGCCGGCGGCCCGCCGCAGCAGCCAAAACCTCGGCCCTGCGCTTCGCATCGTCGACGGCCTGCTGGCGGGCGCGGTCGAGATGGGGCGTCGGATTGGACGTCGAGAAGCGAACTCCGCGCAGCTCGTTCGCGCCGGAGCTGATCAGGCTGCGTGTGACGGCGCCGAGCCGCGGCAGGTCGCGCACCCTTATCCGCGCGGTGTTCACAGCCGCGTATTTGCGGCTCTCCTTATTGTCGCGCAGCGGCCTGAGATCCAGGATGCTCGTCTGCACATCGCGCGGATCGACGCCGGCCCGCTTGGCGTCATCGATCACGCGCTTCATCGCTTCCGAGTTCGCGTCGATCGCCTCCGCGGGGCTGACGCCCTCCGTCTGCACGCCGACGATGATATCGGCCACGTCGGGCGCGACCTCGACGGCGCCTGTTCCCCGGACGATGACCATGCCGGGTTCCGACGATCCCTGCGCCAGCGCCGGCATATTGGCGCCGGCGAGAATCAACAGAGCGATTGCCGTCCTGATCACGAGCCACTCCCTTGCGCGAACCGCTCCAATGTAGAGCATGATCCCGCGAAGCGGCCACATCTTCTCGATAAGATCATGCGACTCAAGGACAATCGGAGCTGGAGCGGTGCCGTCTGAAGCGACCCGCTCTAGCTGCGATAATCTCCGTTGATCTCGACGTATCCCTTCGTGAGATCGCATGTCCACGCCGTCGCCTTGCCCTTGCCGAGGCCGAGATCGACGCGGAGCGTGATCGCCTCGTTCTTCATGTAGGCGGAGGTAGTCGCTTCGTCGTAGGCGGGATCGCGGGCGCCATCGACCGCAACACGGATATCGCCGAACCAGATCGCGAGCCGGTCGCGATCCGCAGGCTCGCCGGCCTTGCCGACCGCCATCACCACGCGTCCCCAGTTGGCGTCCTCGCCGGCGATGGCGGTCTTCACCAGCGGCGAGTTGGCGATCGACATGGCGACGCGCTGCGCCGAGCGGGCGGTCGTGGCGCCGCTCACCTGTACGGTGACGAATTTGCGCGCGCCTTCGCCGTCGCGCACGACCTGCTGGGCAAGATCGACCAGCAGCTCGTCGAGTGCCTTGCGGAACGGCGCGAGCCGGCGGTCGTCGGCCTTGTCGATCGTCGGCGCCCCGGCGAGGCCGGCGCCGCCGGTCGCAAAGATCAACAGCGTGTCGGAGGTCGAGGTATCGCCGTCGACGGTGATGCAGTTGAAACTGCGGTCGGCTCCGCGCTTGAGCAGCGGCTGCAGCGCCGGGGCCATGATCGGTGCATCGGTGAACACGAAGGCGAGCATCGTCGCCATGTCGGGCGCGATCATGCCGGCACCCTTGGCGATGCCGTTGATGGTGACCTCGACGTCGCCGAGCCGCGCGGTGCGCGTCGCCACCTTCGGAAAGGTGTCCGTGGTCATGATCGCCTTGGCAGCGTCGAGCCAGGGAAACTCGCCGTCGGCGTGAGCTTCGCACTCGGTCAATACGCCTTCGAAGCGCGTGGCGTCGAGTGGCTCGCCGATGACGCCGGTCGAGGCGAGAAAGACCCGGTCCGGCGAGCAGCCGGCGGCCTGGGCGGCGATCTCGGCCGTGAGCTTGACGGCGGCGGCCCCGCGCATCCCCGTGAAGGCATTGGCGTTGCCCGAATTGACGACGAGCGCCTGCGCCGTGCCGCCGGGAAGCTGCGTGCGGCACCAGTCCACCGGCGCCGACGGACATTTCGACCTGGTCAGCACGCCGGCGACGGCCGCCCCGTGCGGGAAGGTCACATAGAGGACGTCTGTGCGGTCCTTGTAGCGGATGCCGGCCTGCGCCGTGGCGAGGCGCACGCCCCAAAGGGGCGGCAGCTCGGCATAGGTCTTGGGAGCGAGGGGAGAAACGGAATGGGACATAAGCGGGGCCATAACACCTCTCCCCCAGCCGGGGGAGGGGTGGAGCGGGGCGGAATCACGTCACGATGGAGATCACCCACCTGCCGTGGTGGTGTCGGACGCTCCTCAGGTGGGCCAGATGAGTCCAGGCGGGCTCGCCGGAGCGCGCCTCAGGGCTTCTTCGGCTCGTCGGGTTTCTTCGGCTCGTCGAGACGCTCGATCTTGGCCTTTTCGCGCAGCGCCAGCACGATGTCCTGCTGAGTCTTGCGGGTCAGATACTGCTCGACCTGCTCCTTCATCTCGTCGAAGGGCGGGATGGGGCGCATGCGCTTCTGCTCGACCTTGATGAGATGCCAGCCGAACTGGGTCTTGACCGGATCCGACACCTGGCCGGCATCGAGCTTGAAGGCCGTCTCGGCGAAGGGCTGGACCATGCGCTCCTGCGTGAAGAAGCCGAGGTCGCCGCCTTCACCCTTCGAGCCCGGGTCCTTCGACAGCTCGCCGGCGAGCTTGCCGAAATCCTCGCCCGCCTTGACACGCGCCTGGGCCTTCTTGGCCTCGTCTTCGGTCTCGACCAGGATGTGGCGGGCGTGAACTTCCTGTTCCGGCTTCACGTTCTTGACGGTGTCGTCATAGAGCTTGCGCACGGCCTCCGGCGTCACCGCCTTCTTGACCTCGCGCTCGAGATGCTCGTCGAGCAGCAGCTTGTCGCGGAAGTAGGCGAGCTTGCGCGCAAAGTCGGCGCCTTCGCCGACGCGCGCCGCCTCGGCGGCCTTGGCCCCGATCTTGAGATCGATCAGATAGCCGACCAGCAGGTCGCGCTTCTGATCGTCGGTCACGCCCGGCAGCGACAGGGCCGGGTCATCGGCCGCAACCGCGAGATCGGCTTCGGTAATGGGGGTGCCGTCGACGCGGGCGACGACCTTGCTGCCGGAAGCCGCGGCGGCGCCGGGTTGCGCCGGCGGCGCGCCGGTCTGCGCGAAGGCGAAACCGGCCGCGCCGGCGGCCACCAGGCCGACAGCGACAAGGCCCGAACGGAACAGGGGAAATTCGAGGATCGACATGACGGCTCCTGGCCAGAAAACCTTCGCCGCGAGCCTTGGCCCGCAAGGTGCCGGGATAGGTGGCGGCATTTCGGCCTATTGGCAAGCGTGCCGATGTGCGCAAACGGTCACATGATCGCGCCTTTGCGCCCGCTGCAGCCTTTCGGATGCGCCGGGCGATGATTACGTCTATAAGGCACTCCTTCCGCTCCCGATTCCGACGTTAACGACAGGTTTGAGATGCTCGGCGCTCTCGCAAAGAAAGTTTTCGGCTCCGCCAATGACCGGCGGGTGAAGGCCCACCGCCCTCGGGTGGAGGCCATCAACGCCATGGAGCGGGAGCTCGAAGGCCTGTCCGACGAGGCCCTGCGCGCCCGCACGGATGCCCTCAAAGCGGAACTGGCGGGCGGCAAGTCCCTCGACGACATCCTCGTGCCGGCCTTCGCCACCGTGCGCGAGGCCGCAAAGCGCACGCTGGGCCAGCGCCATTTCGACGTGCAGCTGATCGGAGGCATGGTGCTGCACGAGGGCGGCATCGCGGAGATGAAGACCGGCGAGGGCAAGACGCTCGTGGCGACGCTGCCGGTCTATCTCAACGCGCTCGCCGGCAAGGGCGTGCACGTGGTCACCGTCAACGATTACCTGGCGCGCCGCGACGCCGAGTGGATGGGCCAGATCTACAAGTTTCTCGGCATGAGCGTCGGCGTGATCGTGCACGGGCTGGACGACGACGAGCGCAAGCGCGCCTACGACGCCGACATCACCTATGGCACCAACAACGAATACGGCTTCGACTACCTGCGCGACAACATGAAATATGAGTTCGCGCAGATGGTGCAGCGCGGGCACAATTTCGCGATCGTCGACGAGGTCGACTCGATCCTGGTGGACGAGGCACGTACGCCGCTCATTATCTCCGGTCCGGTCGATGACCGCTCCGACCTGTACATCGCCATCGACCAGCTGATCCCGCGGCTTGCCAAGGAGAATTTCGAGCTCGACGAGAAGCAGCGCACCGTCGCCCTCACCGAAAGCGGCAACGAGCGCATGGAGGAATTGCTGCGCGAGTCCGGGGTGCTGAAGGAAGGCGACCTCTACGATTCGCACAACGCCACGCTCGTGCACCACGTCAACCAGGCGCTGCGGGCGCACGCCCTGTTCCAGCGTGACAAGGACTACATCGTTCGCAACGGCGAAGTGGTGATCATCGACGAATTCACCGGCCGCATGATGCCGGGGCGGCGCTACTCGGAAGGCCTGCACCAGGCGCTCGAAGCCAAGGAGCGCGTTCAGATCCAGCCCGAGAACCAGACGCTCGCCTCCATCACGTTCCAGAATTACTTCCGCCTCTACGACAAGCTGGCCGGCATGACCGGCACGGCGTCGACGGAGGCGGACGAGTTCCAGGAGATTTACAGCCTCGACGTGGTCGAGATTCCGACGAACGTGCCGGTGGCGCGCGTCGACGAGGACGACCAGGTCTATCGCACGGTCGAGGAGAAGTACAAGGCGATCATCGAAGAGATCGAGAAAGCCCATCTGCGGCGTCAGCCCGTGCTCGTCGGCACCGCCTCGATCGAAAAGTCGGAACTGCTCGCCGAGCTTCTCGCCAAGGCTGGCTACAAGCAGATCGATTTCTCGAACCCCGAAGCGCTCGAAAGCCTTTATGCAGCGGCCCGCGACGGCAAGGTGACGAAGCAGTTCGCGGTGCTCAATGCCCGCTTCCACGAGCAGGAAGCCTATATCGTCGCAGAAGCCGGCGTGCCGGCCGCCATCACGATCGCCACGAACATGGCCGGCCGCGGCACCGATATCAAGCTCGGCGGCAACGTCGAGATGCGCATTGCCCAGGAAGCGGCTGACCTCCCGGACGGACCGGACAAAGACGCCAAGATCGCCAAGATCAAGGCGGAGGTCGAAGCCAACCGGGCCGTCGTGCTGCAGTCGGGCGAAAAGGCCGACGCGGCGGCCGGCATCAAGCACGACCTGCCTGGCGGGCTCTACATCATCGGCACGGAACGGCACGAGTCGCGGCGCATCGACAACCAGCTGCGCGGCCGCTCCGGCCGCCAGGGCGATCCCGGGCGCTCCAAGTTCTTCCTGTCCCTCAAGGACGACCTGATGCGGATCTTCGGCTCCGACCGCATGGACGGGATGCTGCAGAAGCTCGGCCTGCAGGAAGGCGAGGCCATCATCCACCCGTGGATCAACAAGGCCATCGAGAAGGCGCAGCAGAAGGTCGAAGCGCGCAACTTCGACATCCGCAAAAACATCCTCAAATACGACAACGTCATGAACGACCAGCGCAAGGTCGTGTTCGAACAGCGCAAGGCGTTCATGGGCGAGGAGACCGTCCGCGAGACCATCGACGAGATGCGTCACGGGGTCATCGACGATCTGGTCGCGCGCCATATTCCCGAGGGCGCCTATCCCGAGCAGTGGGACATCGCCGGCCTGAAGGAAGGCACCCACTCGCTGCTCAATCTCGACCTGCCGGTGGACGACTGGGCCAAGGAAGAGGGCATCGCCGACGAGGAGATGCGCGAGCGGCTGCGCCAGGCCGCGGACGCTGCCTATGCCGAGCGTGTCGAGAAGAATTCCGGTGAGGTGATGACCTACGTCGAGAAGCAGGTGCTTCTGCAGACGCTGGACCACCTTTGGCGCGAGCACATCGTGACCCTCGACCACCTGCGCCAGGTGATCGGCTGGCGCGGCTATGCGCAACGCGATCCGCTCAACGAATACAAGTCCGAGGCGTTCGACCTGTTCAACGAGCTGATCG
This sequence comes from Beijerinckiaceae bacterium, assembly GCA_036556825.1. Taxonomy (GTDB): domain Bacteria; phylum Pseudomonadota; class Alphaproteobacteria; order Rhizobiales; family Beijerinckiaceae; genus JAJKJG01. The sequence goes on along the minus strand of DATBIR010000023.1, from coordinate 31,721 downwards.
GGCATCTGCGCGAGCAGGTCACCGGCCAGCTCATGCGCATCGAGGTCGTGTTCCAGCCGCCGGAGCCCGAGCTGCCGGCGATGTTCGCCCAGCATCTCGATCCCGTCACGGGCGAGAACGAGCTGTCGGGACCGCAAGGCGGCGGGTTCGGCGCCGCGCCGGCGCTTGCTTACGCATCCGCCGCGGGCGGCGAGGCCGATGCTGACGTTCTGGAGCGCGACCCGCGCGATCCGACCAGCTGGGGCAAGGTCGGCCGCAACGAGCTGTGCCCGTGCGGGTCAGGCAAGAAATACAAGCACTGCCACGGCCGCTTCGCATAGAGCTCGCCAAGTAAGATCATGCGGCTCCGAGGATCGGAGCGTCCCGTTTCGGGGGCGGGGCGGCTCTCCCCGGGCCCGAGCGATCCACTGCTCATCCCCTTCTGGCCGGGCGCCCCGGAAGAGATCCGGGCGCGTCACGCCCTGATCGGCTCGCAGCCGCCACCCGCCTCGGGCTGGAACCCATAGGCTCGCCGCAGGTCCGCGGGCGATCCGTCGTCTCGAAGCGAGGAAAGCCTCGCTCCCGCGTCGCCAGGGGCCGCGACTTCGCGGGGGAAAGCGGCCGACGGCCCGGACCACGCGGTCGCAGGCTGTAGGCGAGCTCCGGCTTCAGCAAGCAGAGCGGAGGCGCCCGCCAGGGTGACCACCAGGAGCAGCAAGGCCCCATCGCATCATGGCATACGCCGGCAATTCGAGCGGGAATTGCTCCTAATGCCTTGGTCTGGCTAGGGGAACGGGGCAGGGAAGGGCCTCATTGGCGCCTTGAAAACGGCTTCCACCAGTCGAAGGCGGTTTAAGGTTATCGGCCCCCGGTCCTTGGATGACAAGGATTTCGCCAAGGTCTTGCCGTATTAACCAGTCGCCTTAAGCTTTCAACTTAATCAAAGCTGGCGCTAACCAATAAAATTAGGCGCTTAGTCCGATACCAATCATGGCGAAAGTCTCAAGGAGAGCTTCGCCATGCTTCGCATTATTCTGATGCTCGGCCTGCTTTTCGTTCCGGTGTCCGCGAACGCTTACGACTATTGCAAGGGGAACTTCTGCTATCAGAAGAAGGCCCGCGTGAGCTGCCTGAAGCCGGGCGTCTGGAGCGTCCTGAACAAGGTCGCCGCGCAGGTCGGCCGTCTTGAGATCACCTCGGGATGTGACGGCAAGCATGCCTCGAAATCATTCCACTACAGCGGTCGCGCGGTCGACTTCCGCGCCATCAACGCTTCCCAGCGGGACGTGGTCGCGGTGCTGCGCAAGCTTCCCGAGGTCGGCGGCATCGGCACCTATACGCGCAGCCTCGTGCATGCGGATATCGGGGCTCGCAAGGCAGCCTGGCACGGCCAGCAGGGTTCGCGCGGCCGTCGGGTCGCGATGTGGCCCGTCACGCTCGACAACGCCGGAGAATAAGCCGCCGCCCAAGGGGTCGTGCGGGCCCCTCGTCATTACGCCAAAACGCGCGGCTGGGTGGCCGCGGCGCGGCGAACAGGGAGGCGAACGTCACTTGGCCGGAGCAAAGATCCCGAGCTGGCTCGCAACCAGGTCGAGCGACAGCGTGGCGACGAAGGCCGCGTCGCACCATTTCGATCGGGCGGAGCCGCTGAACACGCCACTCGGATCGGTGGTGTTGAGGAAGCAGTCGCTGCGGCTCAGGTCGGTGTCGTGATAGCGGGCGTCCACGGTGATGTTCTTCCACGTATAGGACACGCCGGCGTTCCAGTAGAGATAATCCTTGAGATCGAAGCCGCCGAGATAGGCGTCGACCCGGCCAAGGCTGTAATGGCCGATCTCGCCCGAGATGGCGAAGCCAGGAAGGAAGGAGTCGGGGAAGGCGTATTTCGCGGTTGCGTTGGCGTAGGTGCCGGGTGCCCCCGAGCCGAGCCAGTCCCAGGTGTGGAAGACGCCGGCGCCGAGCGTCCAGCTGCTGTCGACCGCCCATGACACCTTGCCGGCGACCTCGGTGAAGTCGGTGTCCTTCGGCGTCAGCACCACGCCGGCCGGGAAGAAGAATTGCCGCTCACCCGGATACCAGTAGCGGATCACGCCGAAGTCGAAGGTGAGCGGGCCCCATTTGGGCCGGATGCCCGCCGTCAGGTCGACCTCCGCGTCCGGATCGGTGGGCAGCTTGACGCGATACGCGGCGATGCCGGCGTAAAGGAAGTTGTCGAAGAGCTGCAGCTCGCCATAGGCGCTCGGGCTCCATTCGCGGTCCGATTGCGAGATGCCGCGGAAATTGTAATCCGATGCGATGCGGGCGCCGAAAGCGAAATCGATCGCCTTGCCCGCGGGAGCGGGTTCCGCCGCCACCGGCGGCAGCTGCTTCGTACGCGGCAGGTCGGCGGCGTCCGCGCTTCCCGCAGCCGCCGCGAGCGACGCCGCCACAATCGCGGCCTTGACGCCGCGCCTCTCCCATCCATTCGGCATTGCTGTCTCCATCGAGAACCGTTCGATCGTCGCGATCTCGTTGAAAACGCTGCCGAACTACGGTCGTGGTGACAAAGAGATGTTTTATGCAACTGATGCCTTATTGGGCAGTTGCAGGGCGTGCCTCGATTTTGGATTTTTGGTGTTGCCGCCGCGCTACAACTTCGCGGCTGGCCACGCGAGTCGCGCGGTGCGCGTCAGTTAACCCGGGCGAACCCGGTGGCTCCGGCCGGCAAGCCCGGCATCATCCGCGTCGACAGGTCGGCGCGCAGGTCCGGTGCCGAGGCCGCCGCCTGCGGCTTCGTGGGCGCCGACGCGCCGCGGCGTGGCGGCGGCGTCGGTGTGGCCGGCGCGGATTTCGCCGGCTCAATCGGCTGGGCCGTCGCGTCCTGCTGCCCCGAACCGAACACGTTCCCGAGCAAACGCCTGTAGAGCGGCTTGGAGTCGACTGCGGCCGTCGGGGCGGCAGCTTCGGGTGTCGCCGCCCGGTCATGGGCAAGCTGGGCCGAGCCCGATTTGCCCCTGGCAGGCTGCTCGACCAGGATCTCCCGCGGACCCGTGGCCAATGCCTCGGGCCGGCTCACATCGCCGAGCCGGCGCGAGGGGCCGCTGCTCATGAAGGCGAGCGCGCCGCCCCGGTCCTCGGGAACCCCCATCGCCTGGCGGAACGAGGTATGCCCACCGCCGTCGTCATAGACCGTGCGCACGGCCGGCATGCCCTTGCCGACCAGCTCGGCGACCCTGTGCTCGTCCTCGAGGCGCTTTTGCGCGACGGCCGCAGGCTCGGCTCCGAAGGAATAGCGCATGCTGGCGACCGAGACCCGCGGCTCTTCCTGCATGACCTCGAAATAATCAGAGCCTTCCTTGAGGTTCCTCCAGAACGGCATGTTCGGGTCGGCGCGATGCTTCGCCAGATTCTCGGCGGTCATGCGGAAGGGGTAGGACTGGAACTGGAAACCGCGCTGGCCGCCCGCGAAGGCGTCCCGGGCAACGGCGTAGATCTCGGCGATGGCTTCGTCGGTCATCGCGAAGCAGCCGCGCGACGAGCAGCTGCCATGCACCATCAGGTGCGAGCCGGTGCGGCCGTGAGCGCGGTCGTAGGCGTTCGGGTAACCCGTGTCGAACGACAGGTAGAAGCTCGAATTCGGGTTCATCAGAGCCGGCGTCACCGTGTAGAAGCCTTCCGGGGCCTGCCGGTCGCCTTCACGCACCTTCGGCCCGAGCTGGCCGGACCAGCGGCAGATGGGAAAGGTCTTGAGCAGCGCGTATTTGCCGTCGCGGCCCTTCTTCCACAGCTCGAGCTCGGATTCCTTCTTGTACGCGCGCACGAGGATCGGGTCGCTCTGCGACATGCCCTTCTGCGCCATCAGCGCCATGGTGGCCGGCGGGATGGGGGAGAGATGGCGACCGGAGGTGCTGCTGTACGGGTCGTTGCAGCCCGCAAGCGCGAGCGCGACGCTCGCCAGCAGCACGAAACGCATTCTCATGCGGGACCCCCAATCAGCTTTGTGTCGTCGGCTTCAGCCGGTCTTACCGCAAAGCTCTTCCCCAATGGTTAGCCTTACCGGCCGCTTACGGCAAGCTTCGCTGAGGCACGGAGGTTAACCAATCGCTAACGCGCGCCGTCGAGCTTGCGGCCGATGGAGAGAAATTTTTCGGCGCGGTGCTCGCGAACCTGGTCGGGGCCCATGTTGCCGAGATCACGCAGCGCGTCGGCGATGGCGTCGCCCGCCAGGGTGATGGCGCCTTGCGGATCGCGATGGGCGCCGCCTGTCGGCTCGGGCACGATCGCATCGATCACGCCTAGGCGCAGCAGGTCCTGGGCGGTGATTTTCATGTTGGTGGCGGCATCCTGCGCCCGGCTCGGATCGCGCCACAGGATCGAGGCGGCGCCCTCCGGCGAGATCACGCTGTAGATCGCGTGTTCCAGCATCAGGACCTTGTTGGCGGTGGCGATGGCGATGGCGCCGCCGGAGCCGCCTTCGCCGATGACGATGGCGACATTGGGCGCGCCGAGCGCAAGGCAGGCGTCGGTCGAGCGCGCGATCGCCTCGGCCTGGCCGCGCTCTTCGGCCTCGATGCCGGGATAGGCGCCGGCCGTGTCGACGAAGCTCAAGACCGGGAGGTCGAAGCGATCGGCCAGCTCCATGAGGCGCGCTGCCTTGCGGTATCCTTCCGGCCGCGCCATGCCGAAGTTATGGCGGATACGCGTCTCGGTGGTCGAGCCCTTTTCCTGGCCGATCACGCAAACCGGCTCACCGCGAAAACGCCCGAAGCCGCCAAGAATGGCCTCGTCTTCGCCAAAGGTGCGATCGCCGGCGAGCGGCGTGAATTCGTCGATCAGATTGTTGCAATAGTCGACGAAATGCGGGCGCTCGGGATGGCGGGCGACGAGCGTCTTCTGCCAGGGCAGCAGGCCAGCATAGAGTTCCTTGAGCGCGGCAGCCGCCTTTGCTTCCAGCCGCGCGATGTCGTCCGAAATCGCGACCGCGTCCTCGCTCTGGCCAAGCTCGCGCAGCTCCTCGAGCTTGGCTTCGAGTTCCGCAACGGGCTTTTCAAAGTCGAGATAGCTGCGCATGACGCGGGGCTGAACAACGCGACTGAGGGGAGATAAGCGGCGCGGACCCATCTGCCCGCCGGACGCGGCGGACACTGGCGAAGGGGAGGGCGCAAGTCAAGGCGGCGCCGTCAGTCCAGCGCGAGACGCGGTGCAGGGGCCGGCGCGGGGACAAGCACAGGGGCGAACTGCCTCGCGCGGCGAACCGCGCGCACGGGCACCGGACGGTAGAGCTGTTTGGTCGCCTCGACCACATGCAGGCCGGCAAACGGCAGCGACAGGGTGATGCCGAAGCGCTCCCAGGCCACGGCCGTGCGCAGCAGAAGCCAGCTGTGCAATGGAGGCACGTAAAGCGTCTCCGCCCAGCCCTCAGGCGAGAACATCGTCTGCCGCATCAGCGCCTTGAGCTGCGAGCGGCTGTAAGGCTGGCCATGGCCGAACGGAGTGGTGTCCATGCGCGCCCACAGGCCGCGGCGGTTCGGCGCCACCACGATCAGACGCCCGCCGGGCGTCAGGACGCGCCAGATCTCGTGCAGGAGCTCGCTGGGACTCTCGACCATCTCCAGCGCATGCACCAGCAGCACGCGGTCGATGGAGGCTTCAGCCAGCGGCATCGTCAGGGGATCGACGAGCGCCGATGCCGAATGGCCCGTCGACGGCCAGTTCACGACGCCCTGCGAAGCGGGCATGAAAGCCAGGGTGCGCTCGGCTTCGTCCCGCACCGCGGTCAGGTAGGGAATGGCATAGCCGAGCCCCAGGATGCGCAGGCCGCGGGGCGAGCCCCAGAATTTCTCGATGACGCGGTTGACCAGGCGCCGCGCCACGTGACCGAGCGGGCTGGCGTAGAAAGCGCGCAAATCGGTGACGTCGATGCTCACGGGCGTGTCTCTCGGACGTCATCAATGGGGCGGCGGGCGGTCCCGCGCAAGCCCGCGCGCGCTGCATGGTTTCCGGAACCCACAAGCCTGTGATAGCGCTAGACGCGTGCCACCATGGTGGAACGACTCTCGAGCTCCATAAGGCATTGTCTGCGGCGATCCATGGCAGCGAGCCGGGCGGCCGTCGGCGCAAGATGCGTTGCGAGCGCAGTCAAGTGAGGTGCTGTCATGCCCGCCGAAATCCGCGTTTTCCGCTGCCTCGAAGATAATGTCGGAGCGCTCGTGCACGATCCCGCCACGGGCGCCTGCGCCGCGATCGATGCGCCCGAGGCGGAACCGATCATCAAGGCGCTCGACGAAACTGGCTGGCGCCTCACGGACATCCTGGTTACGCACCGCCATGGCGATCACGTGCAGGGCATCGAGCCGTTGAAGCTGCGCTACGGCTGCCGCGTCGTCGCGCCCTTGAAAGCCCGCGACGAGGTTCCGGCAGCCGACGCGGTCGTGCGCGAGGGCGACACCGTTCGGGTCGGGGAGCTGTCGGCGCATGTCTGGGATACCCCAGGGCATTGCCGCGACCACATCGCCTACTGGTTCGCCGCGGACCGGGCGCTGTTCGCGGGCGATACGCTGTTCACCCTCGGCTGCGGCCGCGTGATGGAATCGACCTACGCGGAGATGTGGGCGTCGCTCTCGAGATTCGCATCATTGCCGGACGAGGCGCGCGTCTATTGCGGCCACGACTACACGCTCTCCAATGCGCGCTTCGCGCTGGCTGCCGATCCGGACAATCCGGCGCTCAAGGCGCGGGCCGCCGAGGCGGAGCGAGCCAAGGCGGAGGGGCGCATGCCGATCCCCTCGACGATCGGCGAGGAGAAGGCAACGAACCCTTTCCTGCGCGCCGGCGAGCCGGCGCTGGCGCGCGCCGTCAAGAGGGAGGGCGCCAGCCCAGTCGAGGTGTTCCAGGCCCTGCGCGAGTGGAAGAACAGGTTTTGAGCAAAGCGACCAGCGGATACGATCACGGCGCGACGCGAGGGGCTGCATGACCGACACCAGGCTCGTGCAGGCGCTCGAATCGCGGCTCGTCAACGCCTGGCCTGCGCTCGAGACGCAGATTGTCGACGGCTGGATCCTGCGCTTCGCCAAAGGCTACTCGAAGCGCGCGAACTCGGCCTCGCCGCTGATTCCGGGAGCCACGCTCGACGACGGGCAGATCGATCAGATCGTCAGGCAATTTCAGGCGCAGAACCTGCGTCCAACGTTCCGGCTCACGTCGCTGGAAGCGTCGGACGTGGACGAGCGGCTCGCCAGTCGCGGCTTCATCGAGATCGAGCCGAGCTACGGAATGATGGGACCCCTGTCGGAACCGGCAAGCATCGAGCAGCAGGTCGAACTCGAGCCGACGGTGGTGATCGAAGACGCGCCGAAGCCGCGCTGGATCAAGGACGTGGCTGCTTCGTACGGCGGCGACAAGGCGGATCATCTCGTCCTCGCGGAAATCCTCGGGCGCATCCGACAGTCGGCCGCCTATGCCACGCTCAGCCTCGATGGACGCCCGTCGGCATGGGGGCTGGCGGTCGCCGAACGCGGCTATGTCGGCCTGTTCGACATCGTCGTCGCGCCCGAATTGAGGGGGCTCGGCCTTGGCCGGCAGATCGTCTGCGCTCTCATGGCCTGGGCGCGCAAGCAGGGGGCTCAGAACGCTTACCTGCAGGTACGGGAGAATAATACGGGCGCCCGCGATCTCTACCAGTCGCTCGGCTTCACCGACGTCTATCGCTACACCCATCGGGTCGCGCCTTAGGGCGGGATCGATCCAATCGGAATCGATCCCGCTCCGATTGTTATTCGCCGCATCGTTTTTCGGTGAAGTGGTATCCACTTCGCCGGATCATGGTCGAGGCGGGCCTTCAGCGCGTCACCCTTTACGCCCGAGCGTTGCGACCAGCGCTCCGACAACGATCAAGGCACAGGCGAGGGCCAGCGCGGAAGTCGGCTCGGCGAAGCCGGCGAGCACGAGAAGCAGCGTCGAGAGAACCGGCGCCGCATACGAGGCGATGCCGAGCATGCGGATGTCGCCGCGCTTGACGCCGACGTCCCACAGGTAGAACGCGGCCCCGAGCGGGCCGATGCCAAGCGCGAGCGCCGCAAGCCATTGGGTGAGGTCCGCAGGCCAGACGGTCGTCTCGAACGTCGCGTGACAGACGAGGCTCAGCGCCGAAGCCGCGAGACAGAATCCGGCCACCGCGTCGGTTGGCACATTGCCGAAGCGCCGCGACAGAACCGAGTAGCCGGCCCACACGAAGGCTGCCGCAAAAGAAAGGAGATAGCCGAGTCCATCAGCGGCACGCAGATCGAGATCGCCACGCCCGGCTACCAGCATAACCACCCCGAGGAAACCAAGCAGCGCGCCGATCACGTGTACGGCACGCAGCCGCTCGCCGGGAAGAGCCGCGGAGAACAGCACGATCAGGAGCGGCCACAGGTAATTGATGAGCCCGGCCGGTGCAGGAGGCGCCAGACGCAGGGCTGCGAAGTAGAGCGCGTGATAGCCGAACAGGCCGCCGACCCCCAGGGCCCATACGACCGCTGACTGGCGCAAGGCGCACAGGCCTTGCGGACGCGCGAGCCATGACAGCGCACCGAGACCGCCGCCGACGGCGAAGGCCATGGCCGCGAGTTGGAATGGAGGCACGGCGCCGGTCGTGACCGTGAGCAGCGCGAGCAGCGACCAGAGCGCGACCGCGCCCAAGCCGGTCAAGGTTGCAGTGCGGGAGGACATGTGGCGGTAAACACTTCTCTCCGCTCGCGGGCAGAAGCCGGCTCACACGCAAGTCGGATATTTGCGACGGACCCATGCACCGAGCGAACGCGGCAAGGGCCCCCTTGATCGGAGCTAGCGGATGTGGGGAGCGCATCCGGACTACGCCCTCCGGATGCGAGCCATCACCGATGTCTGCTTCGCAGGCTCGCCTTCTTGCCTCGAGCGGGGAGAGGCCTCCCCCCGTCACATCATGTATTGGCCGCCGTTGATCGAAAGGGTCGAGCCGGTGATGAAGCCCCCTTCCTCGCCGGCCAGAAACACGACCGCGCGCGCGATCTCCTCGGCCTCGCCGAGACGGCCGACCGGGATCAGGGGGAGGATCTTGGTCTTGAGCACCTCCTCGGGAACCGCCTGCACCATCTCGGTTGCGATATAGCCGGGAGCGATGACGTTGACGGTGATGCCCTTGTTGGCGTTCTCCTGGGCCAGGGCCTTGGCGAAGCCGATCACGCCGGCCTTCGCCGCTGAGTAGTTGGTCTGCCCCATCTGGCCCTTCTGGCCGTTGATCGAGGAGATGATGACGATGCGCCCGAAGCTGCGGTTGCGCATGCCGTCGATGACGGGGCGCGTGACCGTGAACATCGAGTCGAGGTTGGTGCGGATCACCGCCGACCACTGCTCGTAGCTCATGCGATGGAAGAAGCCGTCCTTGGTAATGCCGGCATTGTTGACGAGGACGTCGACCGGGCCGACCTCGTTCTCGATGGTCTTTATCCCCCCGGCGCAGGCGGCCGGGTCGGAGACGTCGAACTTGAAGACGGGAATCCCGGTCTCGGCCTTGAACTTGTTGGCGGCCTCGTCGTTGCCGCCGTAATTCGCCGCTACCTTGAAGCCCGCTTCCTTAAGGCCTTTCGAAATCGCGGCCCCGATGCCGCGGGTGCCGCCGGTGACCAATGCAACGCGTGCCATGTTTCGCTCCCTCGCCCATGTCTTGTCCGTCCGGAGTCGCCGACGGCGAAACCGGGATTGCACGTGTCATCAACGTGCAAGGCGTGTGGCGACGATCCCGCCCGCCGCTTGCGGGGCTCGTCGCCAAGTCTCTCACCGGCGGCCAAGCCAGGCCGGCCGCTCACCCCACCGCGCTTCGTCAGCGCTCGACGCACATGGCGACGCCCATGCCGCCGCCGATGCACAGCGTGGCAAGGCCACGCCTGGCGTTGCGCTTCTGCATCTCGTGCAGCAGGGTGACGAAAACACGCGCCCCTGAGGCACCGATCGGGTGGCCGATGGCGATGGCGCCGCCATTGACGTTCACGATCTCAGGATCCCAGCCCATGTCCTTGTTGACCGCGCAGGCCTGCGCCGCGAAGGCTTCGTTCGCCTCGACGAGGTCGAGGTCGCCGACCTTCCAGCCGGCCTTTTCGAGCGCCCGGCGCGAAGCGGGGATGGGGCCCGTCCCCATGATTGCCGGATCGACGCCTGCAGTCGCCCACGAGACGATGCGGGCGAGAGGCGTGAGGCCGCGCTTCTCGGCGGCGGAGGCACGCATCAGCACCACGGCGGCAGCGCCGTCGTTGATGCCGGAGGCGTTGCCCGCCGTGACCGTGCCGTCCTTCGAGAAGGCAGGCCTCAGCTTGGCGACGGCGTCGAGGGTCGTCCCGGCGCGGATGTATTCGTCCTGGTCGACGACGACGTCCCCCTTGCGACCAGGGACCGTGACCGGGACGATCTCGTCCTTGAACTTGCCTGCCTTCTGGGCCGCTTCGGCCTTGTTCTGGGAAGCCACCGCGAATCTGTCCTGCTCCTCGCGCGTCAGTTGCCAACGCTGGGCCACGTTCTCGGCGGTCGTGCCCATGTGATAGCCGTTGAAGGCGTCCCACAGGCCGTCCTTGATCATCGTATCGACGAGCTTGAAGTCGCCCATCTTTGTGCCGCTGCGCATGTGCGCGCAGTGCGGCGCCATCGACATCGATTCCTGACCGCCGGCGAGGATGATGTCGGCATCGCCGCCTGCGATCTGCTGCATGCCGATGGCGACGGCGCGCAGGCCCGAACCGCACAGCTGGTTCAGCCCCCAGGCGGTCTTCTCGCTGGGGATGCCGGCGTTGATGGCAGCCTGCCTGGCCGGGTTTTGCCCCTGACCGGCGGTCAGGATCTGGCCGAGGATGACCTCGTCGACCTCGCCGGGGTCGACCTTGGCGCGCTGCAAGGCGGCGGTGAGCGCAACCTTGCCGAGGTCGTGGGCCGGCGTATTGGCGAACGCGCCGTTGAACGTGCCGACGGCGGTGCGCGCGGCCCCGACGACGACGATTGCCTCTCCATTCTGTCCGGCCATGAAAACCCTCCTCCTGTGTCGCGGGGCGCCTGAAGCGGCGTATGCATCGATCAAAGCGCCGGCACGGGTGAAGTCAAGGCCGGGGCGCCGGGCGATGCCGCGTTAACTGCCATTTGGGGCAGTTCGGGCGACAGCTTGCCGTTTGCCCCGGCAAGTGAAATGCTGCATTCGCAAAGATGAAGATGGTTGCGCGCCGCCTCCGTCGCGAAGGTCTGGAAAGGCTGCGCACCGGATTGGGAGCATCATGGCGACCGACAAGCCACCCACTGTCATCAAGAAATACGCCAACCGGCGGCTCTATCACACGGGAACTTCGACCTATGTGACGCTGGAAGACTTGGCGCGCATGGTTCGCGAGGGCGAGGACTTCGTTGTCTACGATGCCAAGAGCGGCGAGGATCTGACCCGTTCCGTGCTGACACAGATCATTTTCGAGCAGGAGAACAAGGAAGGCCAGAACCTGCTGCCGATCACGTTCCTGCGGCAGCTCATCCGCTTCTACGGCGACAGCATGCAGGCGCTGGTACCGAGCTACCTCGAGTTCTCGATCGACAATCTGACGCGCGAGCAGGAAAAGCTACGCGAGCAGATGCGGCAGGCTTTTGGTCCCGCTGCTTTCCAGGCGATGCAGGAGCAGGTGCGGACCAATATGGCCTTGTTCAGCGAGGCCATGAAGATGTTCACCCCGTTCGCGCCGCGGCCCGACGACAAGGGCGGACCACGCAACGAGGCGGAGCCGAATTCGCATTCGAATAATTCGGGCAAGCATGCCGGCGAGCTCGATGGGCTCAGACGCCAGATGGCCGAGATGCAGGCCAGGCTCGACGCCCTGTCGAAGAAGTAAGCTCCGCGCGCGAAGAAGGTTGCGTCAGGCGACGCAGGATCCCGGCGTAGAGCCGGCCTCTCCCGTCAGCAGGATCGGCGCGCCACAAAGGTCGCCTTGCAGGAAGTCGATGCCCCACTCGGCCAGCATCTGGGCGGTTTCCTCGTCCTCCACCCATTCCGCCACCGTCGTAATGTTGAGGTGATGGGCGAGGTCGACGAGGGTGCGCACGAAAAAGCGGTCGTCGCTCGATCGCGGCAGGTTCTGCACGAAGGCGCCGTCGATCTTGAGAATGTCGACCGGGAAGCTGCGCAGATGCTTGAACGAGGTATGGCCGGTGCCGAAATCGTCGATGGCAATGGCGACGCCGAGCGCCTTCATGGCATCGAGGCGTGCACGCGTCGTCTCCGGCTCACGGAAGGCCGCCGTCTCGGTGACCTCGACGATCAGCCGCGAGGCGATCCCCGGCCGCGCACCGAGATGGGCCGCGAGGGTGCTCAGCCAGTCGGACGTTTCGATCGTGTAAGGTGAAACGTTGATCGACAGACGCTCCTCGGGATGGGTGGCGAGATACTGGGCCGCCATCTCCAGGATGCGTGCATCGACGAGGGGCACGAGCCCGGCGCGCTCGACCGCCGGCAGCAGGTCGGCGGCGTTGACGATGCGGCCGTCGACCGTGCGCAGACGAACGAGCGCTTCCGAGAAGGCCACGGCCCGTGAGCGTGCGTCGACGACCGGCTGCCGCGCCATCAGCAGCCTGCGTGTGTTGAGCGCGTCGACGATATCGATAGCACGCGGTTCCAGGCTCGCCCGGAGCGCGCCGCGGGTCAGCGCAGGATTGTAGATGACGGATCGGCGTGCGTCGTGCCTGGCGGCGCCAAGGGCGTCCTCGGCGCGGCGCAGCAGCGCCGGGGCATCGGCGGCATGATCGGGCGCGCAGGCCGCGCCGATGCACAGCCGCGCCGTCGCCGTGCCGTTCGGCGTCTCGATCGGCTCGGCTCCGACGATGCTGGTCAGGCGCGAAATCGCCCCATCGAGCTGCTCCGGCGGGCAGGAGAGGAGGGCGATGGCGATACGGTTGCCGGAATAGCGCATCAGCCTGTCGCGCCGGCGCATGACCGTGCGAATGCGCCGCATCACCTCGTGAATGACCCCGTCGGCGCCTTCGAAGCCCAGGTCGTCGTTCAGCTCGGCAAGATTCTCGATGGCGACAACGAGAAGGGCGAGCGAGCGTTTGCCGCGCGCCGTCTCGGCGACGTCGCTTCGGATCTGGGCCAGGAAATCGGACCGGTCCTGCGACTTGCCGCTGGGCCCCTGGTCGGCCTCATGGGCATTCGACCGATCGATGCGCACGACCCCATGGGCAAAGGCGGGGCGGCCGTCGCTGGCGGCATACCAGCGCCCGGTATCCTCGACCGAGACGAAGCAGCCGGGCTTCACGCGCAGCTTGTAATTGGCCCGGTAGGCCACGCCGCTTCCCTGGTCGGAGCTCTCTGAGCCGAGGATCACCTCGTGGCGGGTGCTGCCCCCCTCCGATTCGCTCGCCAGCGCGAAGGACTTGCCGCACGACAGCTCGGCGAGATCGGCGACGCCGAACACCTCGGCCGCGTTCAGGCCCCAGGTGATCGAATCGGAGGCGACATCCCAATCGTAAACGACACCGCCGAGGGAGGTCAGAATTGCTCGTGGATCAAGGCCGCGGCTCGCTGCGCTCCCCGCGGAAGCGAAGACAGGGTGACGCGCAGGCGTGGGGCCCCCCATGGCGGTCCTTTCCAGCCGTTCTGGCGATCGAGGTGGCGATGTCCATGGCGGGACACGAGGGAACCGCGCCGCCCGGACAAATGTTTCGAAATGATGCGGCCACGGACCTTAACGGCACGTAAAAACTGGCCGCGAACTTGCTCGGTTAAGCATCATGGAAGCGGACGCATTCGACCAGGCAAAACAGCGCCACCCCGGGCGGGCCCTCGTGGCCTTGGTGGGTGAGCGCGTGGTTGCCCCGGGTGCCCGCCCGAGGCCCCTTGCGACCTTCGTCGCGCAGCTTCTCGCTTGCCAGAGCCGGATGGCTCAGTTCCGGCAGCGCCGCCGGGCCCCGTCGTCCAGCGCCGCCGCGCTCTATCGTGGCGGGACGTCACGGCCGGCCGCGCGCTTCGAGCGCAAGCTTTAAGACTTAAGGTAAAAAAAACGGCGCCGATGGGCGCCGCGTGTATCGAAGCAAGCTGACCGCGATCAGGCGTTCGATTTCACCTTGAGGACCTGACGGCCGCGATACATGCCCGTCTTGAGGTCGACATGGTGGGGGCGGCGCAACTCGCCCGAGTCCTTGTCCTCGACATAGGTCGGAGCCTTGAGCGCGTCAGCCGAGCGGCGCTGGCCGCGCTTCATCGGCGAGGTTTTTCGTTTCGGAACGGCCATTTTCGTCTCCAAACGCGAAGCGTGCCCGACAGCCCGGGTGTCGTTCGCCAAATTCGTAGGATGAGGCGCGGCTTATACAGGCTCGGTCCTTGCCTGGCTAGAGCATTTTCCGGGCAAACCGGGCCGCTCCGCCGAAGAAAATACATCCGACAAGCCCACTAAGCCGTTTCTGCCCGGGCGGAAACGGCTTCAGTCCTTCGCCCAAAGCCCCGTCGAAGCGGAGCGGGACGGCTGCAGACACGCCCGCGCCGGCGGATGGCGCTCCATCCGCGCAAGGAGGCGACCGGCGAGGGCGCGGTGCCGGGCGCTCGGGCGGCCGGCGTTGCGCAGGCGCGGGTTCGGCAGGGCCGCGGCCAGCAGGGCCGCTTCCGCCGCGGTCAGGTTCCTGGCGCTCTTGCCAAAATGGCGGCGGGCGGCGGCTTCGGCGCCGAAGATGCCGTCGCCCCATTCGGCCATGTTCAGATACACCTCCATGACCCGCCGCTTGCCCAACACCAGGTCGACATAGAGCGCGATCGGCAGCTCGAGCGCCTTGCGGATGTATGAGCGTCCAGGCCACAGGAACAGGTTCTTGGCGGTCTGCATGGCGATCGTCGAGGCGCCGCGGCTGGGCGCATCGTCCTCGGCGTCGCCAATCACCTCGCGCAACGCGCCCCAGTCGACGCCGCGATGGCTGCAAAAACGCCCGTCCTCGGAGGCGATCACCGCTGCCGCGAGCGACGGTGCGATGGCGTCGAGCGGGACGGTGATGCGGTCGACGGGCCGCAGCGTCGCCCAGCGCGCCAGCATGAGCGTCGAGACGGGGGGGACGAAGCGGTAGGCAAGCCCGGCGACCAGGATCACGACGCTCGCGCCGAGCACGAACACAGCCACCCAGCCGACGGCCCGGCGCAGCCAGCCCGCGCCTGCGCCGCCCAACAGCCGTATGCGCAAAGCCTTCCACATGGGGGCCGCAGCCTTGACCTGAACCGGCGGCTCCGGCAAGCCGCGCCCATGGCAAATAGCGATTAGCGGATAGCGAATGGTGAATGACGCGATCACCGCGTAGAGTCCCTGTTCGCCATTCGCTATTCGCTGCCCAAGACAGTGACGTCCTTCACCACCGACTTCACCGATGCCCTTACGCGGGCCGCCGATCTGATCGAGGCGCTGCTCGACGAGCTTCTCGCACCTACGGCGCGGCGCGGCGAGATCGCCCGGCCGTCGCGGCTGGTCGCGGCCATGCGTCACGCCACGCTCGGCGGAGGCAAGCGGCTGCGGCCGTTCCTCGCGGTCGAAACGGCCCGCATGCTCGGCGCCGAAGGCGTTGCGGCGATGCGCGCCGGAGCCGCCATCGAGCTCCTGCATTGCTACTCGCTCGTCCATGACGACCTGCCGGCCATGGATGACGACGACATGCGCCGCGGCCGCTCCACCGTGCATCGCGCCTACGACGAGGCGACGGCGATCCTGGCCGGCGACGCCCTGCAGACGCTCGCCTTCGAAGTGCTCGCGGATCCGGCAACGCATCCGGACGCCGAGGTCCGTGCCGAGCTGGTGCTCGGCCTTGCCCGCGCCGCCGGCGTCGCCGGCATGGCCGGCGGCCAGATGCTCGACCTGGCGGCGGAAGGCCGCTACGGCGTGACCTCCTCGCAGGAGACGCAGATCCGCCAGATCGACGCGCTGAAGACCGGCGCCATCATCGCCTTCGCGGTCGAGGCCGGGGCGATCATCGCACGGGCGGACCATGCCGTCCGCAGCGACCTGCTCAGATATGGCCGGGCGATCGGACAGGCCTTCCAGATCGCCGACGACCTGCTCGACCGCGAGGGCTCGGCAGAGGCCGTCGGCAAGCGCACGGGCAAGGACCAAGAGCACGGCAAGGCGACGCTGATCGAGCTTTTGGGACCCGAGGCGGCCCGGCGCGAGTGCGCGCGTCTCGTCGACGAGGCGCTCGCCGGCCTGCAACCATTCGGTGACCGGGCCGACGTCCTGCGCCAGGCGGCGCGCTTCACGGTCGCCAGGAGGTCGTAGGGAGGCGCTACACCGTCACCTGCGTGCCGACCTCCACGACCCGGCCGGTCGGAATCTGGAAAAAGTCGGTGGCGTCGGTGGCCGTCGTGGCGAGCCCGATGAAGAGCTTGTCCTGCCACAGCGGCATGCCTGACTGGGCGGCGGGGCGGATCGAACGCCGCGACAGGAAGAACGACGTCGCCATGATGTCGAACTTGAAGCCCTGCTTGCGCAGCATGGCGAGCCCGCGCGGGACGTTTGGCGTCTCCATGTAGCCGTAGGTCATCCCGACCTTCCAGAAGCTGTCGCCGAGATGGTCGATGGTGACCCGCTCCTCGTCGCGCATGCGCGGGATGTCGACGGTCCTGATCGTCAGGACCACGTTCTTCTCGTGCAGCACCTTGTTGTGCTTGAGATTGTGAAGGAGTGCGGAGGGTGCCGTCTCGGGGTCGCTGGTGAGGAACACCGCCGTGCCCTTGACGCGATGCGGCGGGCTCTTCGACAGCATGCCGATCAGTTCGAGGAGGGGCACGTCGGCCTTGCGCGTCTTTTCGAACAGGATGCGGGTGCCCTTGGCCCAGGTCCACATCACCGTGATCAGCGCCGCCGCCATCAGGACAGGCACATAGCCGCCCAGGAACAGCTTGGTCAGGTTAGCGCCGAAAAAGGCAAGATCGATAATCAGGAACGGCACGATGGTGACGAGCGTCAGGGCGAGGCTCCAGCGCCAGCCCTTCCAGATCACGATGATCGCCAGGATCGCGTCGACCGCCATGGCGCCGAACACCGAGATGCCGTAGGCGTGGGCGAGATCGCTCGACGTCTCGAAGGCGAGCACGAGGGCAATCACGCCGATCAGCAGCAGCGTGTTCACGCGCGGCAGGTAGATTTGCCCCTGGTGCGATTCCGACGTGAAGCGGATTTCGAGGCGCGGCAGGAGACCCAGGCCGACCGCCTGCCGGGTGAGCGAATAGGCGCCGGTGATGACCGCCTGGCTGGCGATGATCGTGGCGAGCGTCGCAAGGCCGATCATCGGCAGCAGGGCCCAATTCGGGACCAGGCGATAAAGGGGGTGCTCCAGCGCCGACGGATCCGACAGGACGAGGGCGCCCTGGCCAAAATAGTTCAGGGCCAGCGCGGGAAAGACAAGACTGAGCCAGGCCGCCCGGATAGGGCCTCGCCCGAAATGGCCGAGATCAGCGTAGAGCGCTTCCGCACCGGTGACCGAAAGACACACGGCCCCGAGCACGGGAAGCGCAACGCCGGGATGGCTCACGAAAAACGCAATGCCGTGGTGCGGAGCGATGGCCGTAAGCACGCTCCAGTCGTCGGCGATGTGCATGAGGCCAGTGAATGCGAGCACCAGAAACCACACCGTCATGATTGGGCCGAAGAAGGCCGCGACGCGGCCCGTGCCGCGGCTCTGGACCATGAACAAGGCGATCAGGATCACGAGCGTGATCGGAATGACCCACGGTTGGGGATTGAGCCAGGCCGGAAGGGAAGGGGCCGCGAGCTTCAACCCTTCGACCGCGGACAGCACCGAGATGGCAGGGGTGATGATTGCATCACCGTAGAACAGCCCGGCGCCGGTCGCGCCGAGCAGCAGCACGATGCCGCCGCGGGTGCGGCCCAGGGCGCGTTGCGCGAGTGCCACCAGGGTGAGCGTGCCGCCTTCACCCTTGTTGTCGGCCATCAGCAGGATGGTCACGTATTTGACCGTGACGACCAGGATCAGCGACCACAGGATCAGCGAGAGCACGCCGATGATCATGTCGCGCGTGATCTCGCCGCCGGCCGACGCTGCCGCCACCGACTCCTTGAGCGCGTAGAGAGGGCTCGTTCCGATATCGCCGTAGACAACGCCGATCGATCCGAGCGCCAATGTCCAGAAACTCACGCGCTGGTGAGCCTCGGGGAATGCCGACGCGACCGGAGCGGCGGAATCGCTGTGGCCGGGGCCTTGCTCAGGCGTCGCCGTCGTGGCGGGGTTCAGGGGGACGGCCGGATTCACATAAACACCGTTCATCTCACGGCTGAAGGCGGCTTCTCACCAGGGATGCCCGGTGGCCGTCGCGCCGGCGCGGCGGGCTCTTAGCACACCATATGGAGGCTTAAAACCGAATCTGAGGTTCGGTTCCACAAGGCCGCCAGCCCGTGCAAACCGGCTACACTGAGCAATTATTGCGCAGCCGCCCGACCCTCCGTCCCATAGCGCGCGGCGATATAATCGCTCAGAATCTGCTTGAACTCCGCCGCGATGGTCGGCCCCCGCAGGGTCATGGCCTTGCTGCCGTCGATGAAGACCGGGGCGGCCGGGGCCTCCCCGGTCCCAGGCAGCGAGATGCCGATATCGGCATGCTTCGACTCGCCGGGACCGTTGACGATGCAGCCCATCACCGCGACGTTGAGGTTCTCGACCCCGGGATATTGCCGGCGCCAATCCGGCATCGACAGGGCGATCCAGTCCTGGATGTCGCGCGCCAGCTCCTGGAAGACGGTCGAGGTGGTGCGGCCGCAGCCGGGGCAGGCAGCCACCAGCGGCACGAAGGTGCGGAAGCCCATCGTCTGCAGCAGCTCCTGCGCCGCCTTGACCTCGAGCGTGCGGTCACCTCCCGGTTCCGGCGTGAGCGAGAAGCGGATCGTATCGCCGACGCCGTCCTGCAACAGGATGCCGATGGCGGCGGAGGATGCGACGATGCCTTTCGAACCCATGCCCGCCTCGGTCAGGCCGAGGTGCAGGGCATAATCGGAACGGGCCGCAAGCTCACGGTAGACGGCGATCAGGTCCTGCACCGCCGACACCTTCGCCGACAGCACGATGCGGTTGCGCGGCAGGCCGATCTCCTCGGCCCGCAAGGCCGAGAGCAGCGCCGACTGCACCATCGCCTCACGGGTCACGGCGCGGGCCTCGCGCGGCCGCTCGGCCCTGGCGTTCTCGTCCATCAGCCGGGTCAGAAGCTCCTGATCGAGGGAGCCCCAGTTGGCGCCGATGCGCACCGCCTTGCCGTGCCGGATCGCCATCTCGACGATGGCGCCGAACTGCCGGTCCTTCTTCTCCTTGAAACCGACATTGCCGGGGTTGATGCGGTATTTGTCGAGCGCTTCGGCGCAGGCGGGGTGCTCGGCGAGAAGCTTGTGGCCGATATAATGAAAATCGCCGACGAGCGGCACCGCAACGCCCATGCGCGAGAGGCGGTCGCGGATATGCGGCACGGCGGCGGCGGCCTCGGGGCGATCCACCGTGATGCGGACGATCTCCGATCCCGCCCGGGCGAGGGCCGCCACCTGTGCGGCGGTCGCCTCGACGTCGGCGGTGTCCGTGTTGGTCATCGACTGCACGACGATGGGGGCGCCGCCGCCCATCACCACCGAACCGATCGTCACCGCGACGGTGCGGTGACGCGGCGCGGGCGCGGCGGCATCCTTCTCGACTTGCGGGCTGGCGTTCATGAGGCGGATCGGGCGCTGATCATGTCAAGGTACTGGCATCGGCAGCCGCCGGGTTCAAGCGGCATCGGCTTCGCCACGGCAATGCGCGCAGCGCCCGGAAATCTCCAGCACCTGCAGCTGCGGCTCGAAGCCCTGGCCGGCCAGCAGGTCCGAGATCGCCCCGGCGAGCCTCGCCGAGGACATCTCGTCGACGCCACCGCAGGCCTCGCAGATCAGGAACGCGACGAGATCACCGGCCTTGTGGCCATGCGGGCAGGCCACGAAGGCGTTGCGGCTCGCCAGGCGATGGGCAAGGCCATGCTGCAGCAGGAAGTCGAGGGCCCGGTAGATCGTAATGGGCGCAAGCCGGCGGCCGTCCTTGGCGGCCAGGACTTCAGCTATGTCGTAGGCGCCGAGCGGGCGGTGCGTGGCGTAAAGCGTCTCCAGGACTTCGCGCCGCATGGTGGTGAGCCGCGCCCCGCTCTTGCGGCACGCGGCCTCGGCCGTGGCCAGCGCCAGCCCGGCTCGTTCGGACTGGTGCGCGGCATGGGCGCAGGCGCTCTCGGGGCCGTGATGTCGATCGCTCAAAGCCATGGGATCCGGGTGCTGTGCTAGGATCCCTACCAGATAGGCAGCCATGAGCCCAAGGAAAGGCTGTGCGGCGCATCCCCCCATGGCGGATGACTTGGGCGCAACGCCGATCTAGATGGAGCGGAAAGAGGAGAATGTGATGACGCTTCGCTCCAGATCGGCGGTGGTGACCGGGTCGACCAGCGGCATTGGGCTCGGCATCGCCCGGGCCCTGGCCAAGGAAGGGGCCAACGTCCTGATCAACGGCTTCGGGGAGCCCGGCGAGATCGAGAAGGAGCGCAGCGGAATCGAGGCCGAGTTCGGCGTCAAAGCGCTCTACGCGCCCGCCGACATGAGCAAGCCCGACGAGATCAACGCCATGATCAGGAAGGCCGAGCAGGCTTTCGGCACGGTCGACATCCTCGTCAACAACGCCGGCATCCAGCACGTCTCGCCGATCGAGGAGTTCCCGCCGGAAAAATGGGACCAGATCATCGCCATCAACCTGTCGGCGGCTTTTCACGCGATTCGCGCCGCCGTGCCGGGCATGAAGGCGCGCCGCTGGGGGCGCATCATCTCCACCGCCTCGGCTCATTCGCTGGTCGCTTCGCCGTTCAAGGCGGCCTACGTGTCGGCCAAGCACGGCATCGCCGGCCTGACCAAGACGGTGGCGCTCGAGCTCGCGACCCACGGCGTCACCGTCAACTGCATCAGCCCCGGCTACGTGTGGACCCCGCTGGTCGAGAGACAGATCCCCGACACCATGAAGGCGCGCGGCCTGACGCGCGAGCAGGTCATCAACGACGTGCTGCTGGCGGCGCAACCGACGAAGGAGTTCGTCACCATCGAACAGGTGGCGGCGCTCGCTGCCTTCCTGTGCTCTGACGCGGCCAGCCAGATCACCGGCGCCAATCTGTCCATCGACGCCGGCTGGACGGCGCAATGAGTGGCCGCGCCGGCACGCCCGATGGCGGGCTGCGCGGCCTCGCCGGCGCCAAGGCCGAGAAGACGGTGTCGCTGGCGCTGCAAGGCGGCGGCGCCCACGGCGCCTTCACCTGGGGCGTGCTCGACGCCATCCTCGAGGACGGGCGGCTCGCCATCGAGGCGATCACCGGCGCCAGCGCCGGATCGATGAACGCGGTCGTGCTTGCCGAGGGATGGGCCGAGGGCGGGCCGGACGGTGCCCGCGAGCAGCTGCGCAGGTTCTGGAAGCGCGTCAGCCTCGACGGCGCGCTCTCGCCGGTGCAGCAGCGCCTGTTCAACCGCTTTCTCGGCTATTGGAGCCCCGACGGCTCGCCGGCGCATCTGTGGCTCGATGCGTGGACGCGCACGCTCAGCCCGTACGACATCAACCCGCTCGAGATCAATCCGCTCAGGGACGCGCTCGAGGAGCTGATCGATTTCGAGCGCGTGCGGTCCAGCGACGAGGCGAGGCTGTTCATCTCGGCCACGAATGTGTGGACCGGCAAGGTCAGGATCTTCAATCGGGCGGAGCTCACGGCCAAGCACATTCTCGCATCCGCCTGCCTGCCCAACATCTTCCAGGCCGTCGAGATCGACGGCGAGCCGTATTGGGACGGTGGCTACATGGGCAATCCGGCCCTGTTCCCGCTGTTCTACGAGACCCGGACGGACGACATCCTGCTCGTGCAGATCAACCCCATCGAGCGCCGCACGACGCCGCGCACAGCGCACGAGATCCAGAACCGGCTCACCGAGATCATGTTCAACGGCAACCTGCTGCGCGAGTTGCGCGTCGTCGATTTCGTCACGCGTCTCATCGACGAGGGCAAGCTGTCGAAGGACGAATACAAGCGTGTGCTCATGCACCGCATCTCCGGCGGCGAGAAGCTCGACGCCTTCACCGCATCCTCGCGCCTCAACGCCGAATGGTCGTTCTTCAAGGAGCTCAAGGATCTCGGGCGCGCGACGGCGAAGAAATGGCTTGCGCAGAATTTCGAGGCGATCGGCGTGCACAGCACGCTCGATCTCAAGGCAGCGTATAGGTGATGCGCTCGGGTGGTCTCGGCGAACTCGAGATTGCCCGCGGGATGGTGGCGCGCTTCGATGAAGGCACGACCGACCGCGGGACGCGCGACGGACCGGAGGACGCCGTCGAGCTCCAGCGCGATGGAAGGTCCGACGGGGCAGGCGGAAGGGGCCGGTAGTCGGCGTCGCGCGGCCGGGACGCGCGGGCGCAAATGGAGGTCGAGATGCGCGTGAACAAGACTGCAGCGGCCGGCGTCGTCGCCGCCGCCACGGCCGTGTGGATGTGGTCACTCGGGATGCAAAACCCGGTCCAGGATGCCCGCGTGACGGCGAGGCAGGCCATGATGGAGGCCCGCGATGCGTCCACAAGGCGGGAGCAGCCGTCCGACCCGCTGGCGCTGTTCGCGTCGTCTCTCGTCGACGTTTCCTCGTTCAGCGCGGGCATCAAGGGCACGATCTATGTGCCTGCCTATTCGCGCATTCGCGTCGGCAGCGGGCGTGGCGGGGTCGACCTTGCGACGACGCTCAGCATCCACAACAGCTCGCGCGACAACGTGCTTCTGCTCGAGAGCGTCAGCTACCACAATACCGAGGGCGAGCTCGTGCAGACATATCTCGATCGTGCGGTGGGCCTGAGGCCGCTCGGGACCATCGAAATCTTCGTGGCCAGCGCGGATCTGCGTGGCGGAACGGGGGCGAATTTCGTGATCGAATGGGCCGCCCAGGCTCCCATCCCCGAGCCGGTGACCGAAGCCGTGATGATCGGAAGCGTCGGCGCAACGAGCTACTCGTTCGTGAGCCAGGGACGCAGCCTGCGCATGGTCGCAGCAAATCAGAGGGCGGTGTCCGATTGAATTTGGCCCGCTCCGGTTTCGAGCCGCGTGATCGACCGGATGCTCGTCACGGCGGCGGCGTGGTGTTCGCCGTGCCGCCCATGCTGCTGACGATATGCTCGGCCATGCCGCGGGCAATCTCCCGCTCGCCCATGATGACGAGATTTGCCCCCAGCTTGCGCAGATGGTCCACCTCGGGATCGGTGTGAGCGCGCGCGATGATGTCGAGAGTGGGGTTTGCGGCGCGCGCCTGAGCGATCAGGTTGCCGCTCTCGAAGGGGTTTGGAACGGCGCTGATGAACCAGCGCGCGGCCGCGATATTGGCAGCTTCGAGGATGCCGGCGTGGGCGGCATTGGCAGCAACGACCTCGATGCCGCGGGCGCGCAGGTCGTCGGCAAGTGCCGGCTGCTCCTCGATCACCAGAAACGCTTGCCCTTCGCGCTCCAGGACGTCCGCGACGAGCTTTCCGACGCGCCCGTAGCCGACCAGCACGGCGTGGCCGGTCAGCCCGGTCGACGGAAGCTCCGGGCTCGCCGGGGCGGCCGCGGCGCTCGCGATCTGCTCGCGCTCCGGAGGCTGCAGCCACGGCACCAGACGAGCGGCAGCAATGGACACCAGCGGGTTTGCGAGAATTGACAAGATGGCGCTGGCGAGGATGAGGTCGCGTCCTTCCGGCGGCAGCAGGCCAAGTCCCACTCCGAGCCCGGCCAGCACGAAAGAAAACTCACCGATCTGCGACAGGCTCGCGGCAAGTGCCAGAGCGGTCTTGGGCGAGTAGCCGAAAGCGAGCACGATGCCGAGAACGGCGAGGGCGTTGCCGATGATCACGATCGCGCAGGCGGCAACAAGGGTCAGAGGCTCGCGGACGAGGATGCTCGGGTCGAACAGCATGCCGACCGAGACAAAGAACAGAACGGCGAAGGCGTCGCGCAGCGGCAGCGTGTCCTGAGCAGCCTGCTGACTGAGCGGCGACTCGGCGAGAATCATTCCGGCGAAGAATGCGCCCAGGGCAAAGGACACGCCGAACAGCTCGGCCGAGCCGAAGGCAACGCCGAGCGAGGTGGCGAGCACCGACAGCCTGAACAGCTCGCGCGAGCCGGTATGGGCGACATAATGGAGTAGCCACGGGATCAGCCGCCGCCCAATTCCCAGCATGAGCAAAGCGAAAGCTGCGAATTTCGCCGCCGTGACGGTGACCGCTCCGGCGAGCGTGTCGGGCGCGAGCCAGCCGATGATACCGGGAGTGGCGGGCCCTGGCCCCGGTTGTCCGTTGCCGATCGGCGCCAGGGCCGGCAGGAGCACGAGCGCCAGCACCATGACCAGATCTTCGGCTATGAGCCAGCCGACCGCAATGCGGCCGCGTTCGGTTTGAATTTCCCGGCGCTCCTGCAGGCCGCGCAGGACCACGATGGTGCTGGCTACCGACAGTGCCAGACCGAAGACGATGGCACCGCCGATCGGCCAGCCGATGGCGCGCCCAAGCCCGAAGCCGAGCATCGTCACCAAGACCATCTGCCCGAGCGCGCCGGTGATGGCAATTGCCCGGACCGAAGCGAGATCGTGCAGCGAGAAGTGCAGTCCGACGCCGAACATCAGCAGCACGACGCCGAGCTCCGCGAGCTCGCTGGCAAGCGCCTGGTCGGCGACGAAGCCGGGCGTGAAGGGTCCGATCACCACGCCCGCGACAAGGTATCCGACAAGCGGCGAAAGCCGCATCCGGTTGGCCAGCACGCCGAATACGAAAGCAAGACCGAGACCGGCCACGATGGTGGCGATCAGAGGCGATTGATGGGGGATCATCCCGAGCGAACCGTCCGGGCGTGGCCGGTGCCAGCCATGAGCGGCGTCGTTCCACGCGCACAGCGAGCCACGTTCGAGTCGGACGATTTCAAGCTGGCCTCATCCCGTGACCTTCTCGTTTCGGGCATAGTCTGCGGCGAAGCGGTGTCCGCTCCGGTGGATCATCCTCTAGCTGACCGTGCGGAGGCGATTCAACCGCCGAGTTTCGGGAGAGAAAGAAAATGAGGCGCTTCCCGCCCGAGCGCATCGTCTGCCTGACCGAGGAGACGGTCGAAACGTTGTATCTCCTTGGCGAAGACCAGCGCATCGTCGCGGTGTCGGGCTATGCCGTGCGCCCGCCGCGCGTGCGCCGGGAGAAACCGCGCGTCGCCGCCTTCATCTCGGCGGACATTGCCAGGATCCTGGCGCTGCAACCTGATCTCGTCCTGACCTTCTCCGATCTGCAGGCGGACATCGCGCGCGACCTCGTCAAGGCCGGCGTCACCGTGCATGCCTTCAACCAGCGCGACGTCGCCGGCATCCTGGCCATGGTGCGGATGCTCGGCGCGATGGTCGGGGCGGAAGAAAAAGCTGCTGCGCTCGCCGCCGATCTCGAAAGGCGGCTGGCGGATGTGCGTGCGCGCGCGCAGCAGCTGCCGCATCGCCCGCGCGTCTATTTCGAGGAATGGGACGAGCCGATGATCTGCGGCATCGCCTGGGTCTCGGAGCTCATCGCGATCGCCGGCGGAACCGACGTCTTCGCCGACAAGGCGCGCGGCCCGGCCGCGGCCGGCCGCGTGGTCAGCGCCGACGAGGTCATCGCCGCGGCGCCGGACGTGATCGTCGGCTCCTGGTGCGGCAAGAAATTCGTGGCTTCGCGCCTTGCCGGCAGGCCGGGCTTCGGCGGTGTTCCAGCGGTCCGCGCCGGCGAACTGCACGAGATCAAGAGCCCGCTGATCCTGCAGCCGGGACCCGCGGCCCTGACCGACGGGCTCGCGGCGCTGGAAGCGATCATCCGCAACGTTGCGCACCATTGCGCAACCAAGAGCGGCCGCTAGATCAGGGCCGTTTCAGATTGAATCGACCCTGCTCCCTTCTGTTTGTGGTCGCAGGATCTTTTCCGGCAAAGCACGACCCGCTTTGCCGGATCAGGCTCCAGCTCAGGAGCGGAAACGCCAGACATGCGTCGTCTTGATCTCGGTGTCCTCGAGGGCGCGCGTGACCGGCACCCGATAGGTGACGACGGGCTCGAGCGTGGCGCGCGGCAGGTAGCTGCGGCCGGGATCGCCGATCAGCACCAGCGCGCCGCGCGCATGCAGTCGGGCAAGCCATGCCACGGTCCGTTCGGCCATGTCGCGCTCGTAGCAGATGTCGCCGGCCAGAACCGCATCCCAGCCGTCGTCGCTGTCGACCACATCGGCGCATTGCCCATCGATGGCAACGCCATTCGCCGCGGCATTGAGGGCGATCGCAGTGATGGCGAAGGCATCGATGTCGCGGGCCAGCACGGCGGCTGCGCCGGTCTTTGCGGCGGCGATGGCGACGAGGCCAGACCCGGAAGCAAAATCGAGCACGCGCTTGCCGCGAAGCAGCGCCGGGTTGTCGAGCAGATAACGCGCGAGCGCCTGGCCGCCGGCCCAGGCAAATGCCCAGAAGGGTGGCGGCAGGCCGATCTCGCCGAGCTCCTCCTCGGTCTTCTGCCAGAGCTCGGTCGCCTCGTCGGCGACATGCAGGAAGATCTCCGGCGCGTGCGGCACGGCCAAGAGCCGCGTGTGCGCGCGGATGAAGGCGGCAGGATCGGGGATCGCCATCGAGCGAAAAGGTAATGACGGGGACGAAGATGCGAAACGCGTCAAGCCAGCATGTCCGCATAGAGGCGCTTGACGGCGTCGATCACGTGGCGTTCCGTGAAGCCTTCGAGGACGCGTGCGCGCGCCGCTTCCGCCATGCGCCCGACCAGCATCGGATGCGCGGCCACCCGGACAAAGGCCTCCGCCAGCGCCTCGGCGTCGTTCGGGGGGACGAGCAGGCCCTCGCGCTCGTGGCGGACGAAGTCGCGACAGCCGGGCACGTCGGTCGTGATGATGGCGCGGGCGCAGGCAGCGCCCTCCAGGAGCGTGCGCGGCAGGCCTTCGCCCCCGCGCGAAGGCAGGCAGCAGATGTGGTGCTCGCGCCAGACGGCCGGCACGTCGCGGGTCGGCCCGTGCCACGTGATGCCCGGCTCGTCGCTCCAGGCACGCAGCGTCTTCTCGGGAATGGCCTTCGGATTGGATGGATCGGGCTGTCCGTGGAGAGACAGCTCGAGCGCCGCGCCGCGCGCGCGGGCGCGGCGCGTCGCCTCCACGGCGAGGTCGATGCCTTTCGACCAGAGCATGCGGGCGACGACCGCCACCCGGGTCGGGTGCTGCGGGGGCAGCGGCAGAGGCGCGAAGTGCTCGGGATCGACCCCGGCGCCGCCGACGATGGTGACCCGAACGGCATCATCCGGATCGAGCCCGAGAAGACGGGGGTCATCACGGTTCTCGAACAGAAATCGGGTCTTGGCGCTCTGTAGCGGACCACGGATCAGGGCCCGCACGAAAGCCCGGGCGCCGCGCCCGACCATGTCGCCTCGGGCTCCGAGAAAGCCGAGGCCGGTGAGCGCGAAGACGCGCCGCGGCACGCCTGCCATGACCGCCGCGGCGCCACCAAGCAGGATGCCGCGCAGCGCAATGCAATGCACGATGGCCGGCCGCTCGGCGCGCAGGATCGCGCCGAGCCGGCCTGCGGCATAGCCGGCGGCCACGGGGTTGAGGCTGCGGCGCTCGGCCTCGAGCGGGATGACGCGGGCGCCGGCCTGCTCGAGCTCCTTGCGGTGACCGCGCACCCGCGTGATCACCACCACCTCGAGGCCGAGCTCCCGGGCGGCGCGCATCATCGGCAGAAAATGCGACGCGAAGAACCAGTCCTCGGTGACCACGAAGGCGAGCTTCTTTCCTTCGTTCGTTGCCATGGGCGACTGTTCGGATGCGACTGGAGGGGGATAAGGCTGAGGCCCTTCTAGCCGCCCCGGCGCCGGGATGGAACATCCCGGCCGCGCTTTCAGTTGATCGGAAACCCATGCAACCGGGAAAACCGATGCTCCTCGAAGACGATAACGAATCGGGAACGGTCGTCGACCCGCGCGATGCCGCCGAGTCAGCCGGCCTGACCTACGTGTCCGACGAGGAGCCGGGCATCCGCCGCCGCAAGGCCGGCAAGGGGTTCAGCTATGCGCGGCCGGGCGGCGAGACGGTCAAGGATGCGGCTACCCTCAAGCGCATCCGCTCCCTGGTCATCCCGCCGGCCTGGACGGACGTCTGGATCTGCGCGAAGGCCAACGGCCATATCCAGGCGACCGGGCGCGACGCCAAGGGCCGCAAGCAATACCGCTACCACCCGCGTTTCCGCGAGGTCCGGGAAAGCACGAAATACGAGCATATGCTCGAATTCGCGCGCAGCCTGCCGGCTATCCGGCAGACCATCGCCGACCACATGGCCCTGCGCGGCCTGCCGCGCGAAAAGGTTCTCGCCACCATCGTCAACCTGCTCGAGACGACGCTGATCCGCGTCGGCAACCAGGACTATGCCAAGCAGAACAAGAGCTACGGCCTGACAACGCTGCGCGACCGCCACGTCGCCGTGAATGGCTCCGAGCTGCGCTTCAACTTCAAGGGCAAGAGCGGCAAGACGTGGAAGCTCAAGGTCAAGGATCGTCGCGTCGCCAAGATCATAAAGGCGATGCAGGACCTCCCGGGCCAGGACCTGTTCCAATACCTCGACGAGGGCGGCGAACCGCAATCGGTGACGTCGGCCGACGTCAACGCCTACCTGCGCGAGATCACGGGACGCGACATCACGGCGAAGGATTTTCGCACCTGGTCGGGCACGGTCCTGGCGGCGTGGGCGCTCAAGGAATTCGAGAGCTTCGACACGCAGGCAAGAGCCAAGAAGAACATCCGTGCCGCCATCGAACAGGTCGCCGCAAGGCTCGGCAACACGCCCACGATCTGCCGCAAATGCTACGTGCATCCCGAACTGATCAGCTGTTATGTCGAAGGCTCCCTGCTGCTCGAGATCAAGGACGAGATCGAGGCGGAGCTGCGCCAGGATCTCCCCGGCCTGCGGCCGGAGGAGGCGGCGGTGTTGGGCCTGCTCGAAGCGCGCATGAACCGCGACCTGACGACGGCGCTGAAGGAGTCCGTCGCGGAGCTCGAGCAAGCATAAGCGCTCCCGCCTATGGATTGCTTGTCCTGCGTCGCGAGAGGTGCAATCCAGCCGTCGTCTTGGTAGGTTAGCCCCACATCAGGAAGGCTTGGATCATGGAATTCGACGCGCTGACGCTCTCGCGCATCCAGTTCGCCTTCACGATTTCCTTCCACATCATCTTTCCGGCTTTCACGATCGGCCTCGCCAGCTGGCTCGCAACGCTCGAGTTCAACTGGCTGAGGACCGGCAACCCGCTCTACCGGCTGCTGTTCCGCTTCTGGGTCAAGGTCTTCGCCGTGTCCTTCGGCCTCGGCGTCGTGTCCGGCGTCGTGATGACCTACCAGTTCGGCACCAACTGGTCGCGTTTCTCCGATTTCGCCGGCAACGTCGTCGGGCCGCTGATGGCCTACGAGGTCATCACGGCCTTCTTCCTCGAGGCGGCGTTCCTCGGCATCATGCTGTTCGGCTGGGACAGGGTCGGCGACCGGCTGCATTTTTTTGCGACCTGCATGGTGGCGCTCGGCACGCTGCTCTCCGCCTTCTGGATTCTGTCGGCCAATTCGTGGATGCAGACGCCGGCGGGCTATGCCATCGAGAACGGCATCGCCGTGCCGGTCGACTGGTGGAAGGTCGTGTTCAATCCGTCCTTCCCGAACCGCTTCGCCCACATGGTGATGGCGGCGTATCTCACGACCGCCTTCGCCGTCGCCGGCATGTCAGCCTGGATGCTGCTGCGCGGCGCCGGGCAGCCCGAGCAGAAGCTCGCCGGCGCCCGACTGTCCCTGTCCATGGCCATGTGGTTCGCGGCGATCTTCGCGCCCGTGCAGATCGTTCTCGGAGACCTGCACGGCCTCAACGTGCTCAAGGAGCAACCGACCAAGCTGGCCGCCATCGAGGCGAACTGGGAGACTCGCGCGGGGGCGCCGCTCGTCCTGTTCGCCTGGCCCGACCAGAACGCCGAGACCAACCATTACGAGATCGCCATCCCGAAGCTCGGCAGCTACATCCTCACGCACGAATGGGGCGGCGTGGTGCCGGGCTTGAAGGAGGTGCCGCCGCAGAACCGGCCACCGGTGTGGCCCGTCTTCTTCTCGTTCCGCATCATGGTCGGCATCGGGTTGCTGATGGCAGCGCTCGGCTTCTGGAGCCTGTGGCTGCGCTGGAAGGGCGGTTTCTTCGAGAACCGCTGGTTTCTCAATGCCTGCATGCTGATGACGCCGTCCGGCTTCGGCGCCGTGCTGTTCGGCTGGTTCACGGCCGAGATCGGCCGGCAGCCGTATGTGGTCTACGGCTTGCTGCGCACGGCCGACGCCGTGTCGCCGGTGACCGCCGGCGCCGTCGCGACCTCGCTGGTCGTCTTCGTCGTCGCCTACGCGATCATCTTCACGGCCGGCAGCTACTACCTGGCCAAGCTCCTGCGCAAAGGTCCGGAGCCGCTCGACGAAGGCCTCGGCGGACCCGAGGAGCGGCTGGACAAGACGGCGCGGCGTCCGCTCTCGGCGCCGGATGAAAATCTGCAGGGACGGCCGGGCCGTCATACCGGCCAGCCGGCCCAGTGAGGAGGCGACCGATGTTCGGTTTCGGGACAGACTATGCAGGCCTCGCCTTCTGGCTGCCGCTCATCTGGGCGGCGCTGATCGCCGTGGCGGTGGTGATGTACGTGGTCATGGACGGCTTCGTTCTCGGGGTCGGCATCCAGTTCAATGCCGCCCGCGACGAGAACTGGCGCGATCGCATGATGCTGTCGGTGGCGCCGGTCTGGGACGGCAACCAGACCTGGCTGGTGCTTGGCGGCGGCGGGCTGTTCGCCGTCTTCCACCTCGCCTATGCGATCCTCCTGCCGGCGCTCTACGTACCGCTGCTGGTCATGCTGATCGCGCTCATCTTCCGCGGCGTCGCCTTCGAGTTCCGCTTCAAGGCGGAGACGTCAAAGCGCTTGTGGGACTACTCATTCCACTACGGCTCGCTGGCCGCGACCTTCGCGCAAGGCATGGTGCTCGGCGCCTTCGTGCAGGGATTCGCGGTGTCGGGCCGGCAGTTCGCCGGCGGCACCTGGGACTTCCTCACGCCCTTCAGCCTGATGACGGGCGCGAGCCTGGTGCTCGGCTACGGCCTCCTCGGCGCCACGTGGTGCGTGATGAAGACGACGGGCGACCTCGAATTATGGGCGCGACGGACGGCGCTGCGCTTCCTCGTCGGCGTCATCCTCGCCATGGGGATCGTCAGCCTGTGGGTGCCGTTCCTCGGTCGCGACATCGAGGTGCGCTGGTTCTCGTGGCCGAACATCGTCTATCTTGCGCCTGTGCCGGTGATCACGGTCTTCACGGCGTGGAGGCTTTACCGCGCGCTCGAGGACGGGCTCACCTACCGGCCGTTCCTGCTCGCCATCGCGCTCTTCCTGCTCGGCTATCTCGGGCTCGGCATCAGCCTGTTCCCCTATATCGTGCCGCCGCAGCTGACCATCTGGCAGGCAGCCAACACCGTGCATTCGCAGCTGTTCGCGCTGGTCGGCTTCGCCATTATCCTGCCGATCATGCTCGGCTACACGACGTATGCCTACTGGGTCTTCCGCGGCAAGGTGGCGGAAGACGTCCAGGCGAGCGCCTATCATTGATGTCCGGTCGCGAGCGCCGGCCGCGCGCCTGGTCGCGGCTGGCGTGGTTCATCGGTCTGTAC
>DATBIR010000022.1:0-50297 GCA_036556825.1 Beijerinckiaceae bacterium | reverse complement strand
CAGCGCCTGACGGTCGGCGTCGGTCTTGGCGAGGTCGAGCATGCTCGGCACGTCGGGCAGGTCGGGATGCTTGCGCATGCCCCATTGCGCAATCACCTTGATCTTCTTCTCCTGCAGCCAGTTGGAGTTGATCGCCTTGAGCGTCGTCCACGAGGTGGCGCCGACGCCCTGGACCTCGCCGGACTCCATGGCGAGATGGATCTTGGGCGTCCCGTCATAGCCTTTGACGACCTTGAACTTGTAGCCGAACATCTCATTGCCAAGGGCGGGGAAGTCGTATTGCGTCGTGCCGGGCGCCTGAGCGCCCACCACCAACTCCTTCGAGGCGAGATCCTCCAGGCGCTGCACGGGCGCGGTGTGCCAGACATAGGTGACGTGGGTTTCGCGGTTCGTGCTGCCGATCCAGTTGAGCTTGTTGGGATCGAAGCGCACGCCCTGCGGCTGCAGCAGCGGCAGGGTCGGCATGCCGTTGAACGACGCGCCGATCACGGTGCCGTCGAACGGCCCCGAGTTGTACAACGTGTTGGTCATGGTCACGCTGCCAGCGCCGGGCTGGTTCTGCACGATGACGGTGGGCTTGCCGGGAATATGCGCGCCGAGATACCGGCCGAGCGCGCGTGCGTTGATGTCGTAGCCGGAACCGACGGCGACGCCGACCACGATGCGGACGGTCTTGTCCTTGTAGAAGGCGGCAACGTCTTCCTGTGCCCAGGCTGCGGGGGCGATCAGCCCGAACCACGCGATGCCCAGCACTCGACCCAAAACTCTCATTCAACGTCCTCCCGATGACTGTCGCCGTCCCGATTATGCTCTGGGCGGCAGGTTTGATCGGGGCGCATCTTACAGGGCAGCCGGTCGGCCGCCAGAGCACGACGGTTGAAAATTTCCGGATCGGGAGGCAGGCGTGGCGCGCCGTTCCTGAGCGCTGCCGCTGCTCAGTGCAGGCGCGGGCTTTTCAAAAAGCGATTGCGGTCGCCCGACCTGATGCTGACCTCAAAGGTGTCGCCCTCCCGGTGCAGCGTGAGGGGCACGTCGACGCCGGCTTCCCCGAGAGCCCAGACACTCCGGAACAGGCTGGCAAGGTCGTCGATTTCGGTGGCGCCGACGGCGAGCACGATGTCGCCCTCGCGCAGGCCGGCGCGCTGCGCCGGGCCGTTATTCGCCAGGCTCATCACGACCACCTTGTCCTCGATCTCGGTGGCGTAGATGCCGAGCCACGGCCGCGGCGGACGCCTGGCCTGCCCGAGCGTGAGCAGGTCGTCGAGAATGGGTTTGAGCAGGTCGATGGGCACGACCATGTTCAGATTCCCCGTCGGGCCCTTCTCGGTCGCGCCCTGCAGCTGCAGGGAGCCGATGCCGAGGAGGTCGCCGGCCGGGCCGATCAGCGCCGTGCCGCCCCAGAACGGGTGCGCGGGCGCCGTGAAGATCGCCTCGTCGAGCACGTATTCCCAGTAGCCGGCGAATTCCTGCTTGGCGATGATGCGCGCCGCAACCGAGCGCTCGCGGCCGCCGAAACCGGCGAGCACCACGCGCTCCCCGAGGGCGACTCGATGCGAGGCGCCGAGGGCGAGGGCCGGCAGGTCGACCTGCGCGAGCGCCTGCACGAGCCCGAACCCGGTCGGCTGGTCGTAGCCCACCACATGGCCCGGCACGACACGCCCGTCGCTGAGGTGGAGCCAGACCGATTCCGCCTCGGTGACCAGATAGCCGATGGTGAGCACGAGCCCGTCGCCCCGGATCAGCACGCCGTTGCCGGCACGCTCCGTGCCGAGCGTCTCGGCCGTGAAGGCGTCGGACGGGATGATCGCCCTGACCCCGACGACCGATGCCAGGGCCTGGTCGAGGTCATAGCTGTAATCGGCCGGTTTCGGCTGCACGAATGGCGGCAGTTTCCAATCACCAAGGGATGCCATCCCGAACCTCCTGCATCGCCGGCGCAACGCCCAATCGGCAGCGTCGCTCCGATTATGCGCATTGCGGCCGGCCGCGAGAAGCGGGCGGGTGCGAATGTCGCAGCCATGTGTGCCTGGCACCGGGCGGTCGGCAGCAGGGGACACGAGGCCTGTCGGCGACTGCCCGTCATTGCCTCTAGCCTGGAGCCCGCATTTGCATTTAAACGCTTTGCACGATTGCGGGATACGACGGCCGAGGGGAGTGAGCCTGGCTTATGGGACCGACAGCCAATGTGGCGCGCCTTGACGCGCCTGAGCCTTCGACGCGCGACGAGAGCAACGGCCCGGAGGATTTCCGCATCGGCGCCTCGACGCCGCGGGTCGAGGATCTGCGTTTCGTGCGCGGGCTCGGCCGCTATACCGACGACATCGAGGCTCCGGACGCCGCCCACATGGCGGTGGTGCGCTCGCCCCATGCCGCCGCGCGGATCACGGGCATCGATACGTCGCAGGCGCTGGCGGTCCCGGGCGTTCTCGCGGTGCTGACCGGCGCGGACCTGGAAAGCGCCGGTCTCGGCGGGCTGCGCACCAGCGTCGAACGCACCCGGCGCGACGGCCGGCCGATGGCCAAGCCGCCGTATCGCATTCTCGCGCGCGACGAGGTTCGCTTTGCCGGGGATGCGGTCGCGGTCGTTGTCGCTGACACGCGGGCGATCGCCCATGACGCGGCCGATCTCGTGCAGGTCGATTACGAAGACCTGCCGAGCGTCACCGATGCCGCCGAGGCGGTGCGGCCAGGAGCTCCGGCGGTGTGGCCTGACGAGGTGCCCGACAATGTCTCGTTCCTGTTCCAGCAGGGCGACAGGGCGGCGACCGACGCCGCCTTCGCGCGCGCGGAGCACGTCACTTCGCTCGACTTCCGCATCACGCGCGTGTCGGCGAACCCGATCGAGCCGCGCAACGCCGTTGCGTGGTACGATCCGCGCGAGGACCGCTACACGCTTTATGCCGCGACCCAGGGGCCGCACAAGTTGCGCAGCGAGCTGGCCGAGGTGACCCTCAAGATCTCGCCGCACCAGCTCCGCGTCGTCTCGCCGGACGTTGGCGGCGCCTTCGGCATGAAGAATTCTCCGTTCCCGGAATACGCCCTGTGCCTGTGGGCGGCGCGCCGCGTCGGCCGGCCGGTGCGGTGGACGGCGACGCGCGGCGAATCCTTCCTCTCGGACTATCACGCCCGTGACAACCACACGAAGGTCGAGCTGGCCCTCGACAGGAACGGCACGTTCCTGGGCTTGCGCGTGCGCACGGTCGCCAATCTCGGCGCTTATCTCGGCTTCAACACGCCGCATCCTTCGACCAACAATCTCGGCGGTCTCGCCGGGACCTACCGCACGCCGCATATCCATGCCGAGGTGCTCGGCGTCTTCACGCATACGCAGCCGATGGCGCCGTATCGCGGCGCCGGGCGGCCCGAGGCGACCTATGCGATCGAACGGGTGATCGACGTGGCCGCCGACGAGCTCGGGATCGACCGCGTCGAGTTGCGCCGGCGCAACCTCATTCCGCCCGAGGCGATGCCGTTCAAGACCGGCCTCATCTTCACCTACGACAGCGGCGAGTTCGAGAAGAATATGGATCGCGCCCTCGCCACGGCGGATTGGGCCGGCTTCCCGCAGCGCCGCGCCGAGGCGGCGGCGCGTGGCCTCCTGCGCGGCATCGCGGTCGTCAATGCCATCGAGATCGCCGGTGGGCCGTTCAGGAATCCGAACGAGGAAGCGGCGGAGATCCGCTTCGACGCCAGCGGCGCCATGACCGTGCTGCTCGGTACGCACAACCACGGCCAGGGCCACGAGACCGCCTTCCGACAGCTCGCCTTTTCCGTGCTCGGCGTCGCCCCCGACGGGGTGCGCGTGGTCGCCGGCGACACGGACCTGGTCGTCCACGGCCGCGGCACCTTCGGCTCGCGCACGATCATGACGGGCGGCACGGCCTTCGTGCGCGCGGCCGACAAGATCATCGCGCGGGGCAAGGCCATCGCCGCCCATATGCTCGAGGCGGGGGAAGGCGACATCGTCTTCGCCGATGGCAAGTTCACCATCGCCGGCACGGACCGCGGCGTGCGCCTCGAGGATGTGGCGCGGGCCAGTTACACGCCCGGCAAGCTGCCCCCCGGCATGGAATACGGTCTTGCCGCGCTCGCCGTAGTCGCGCCCCCCGAGGCGACCTTCCCGAACGGGTGCCACGTCTGTGAGGTGGAGATCGAGGAGGAGACGGGCGTCACCGGGATCGTGAACTACGTTGTCGTCGACGACGTCGGCACGGTCATCAATCCGATGCTCGTCAAGGGGCAGATTCACGGCGGTGTGGCACAAGGCCTCGGACAGGCGCTCCTGGAGAACCTCGTCTACGAGCCTGGAACGGGACAGATGGTGAGCGGCTCATTCATGGACTACGCCATGCCGCGCGCCGACGACGTGCCGCCCATGACGGTGATCAGCAGCCCGGTGCCCACTCCGAACAACCCGCTCGGGGCGAAAGGCGCCGGAGAAGCCGGAGCGGTCGGGTCCTTGCCGGCGGTCATCAACGCCGTGGTCGATGCGCTCAAGCCGTTCGGCATCACGCATCTCGACATGCCGGCGACGCCGTACCGGATCTGGTCGGCGATCCGGGACGCCAAAGCCGCCGCTGCGCGGGATAGCGGCGCCCGCGGTTGATCGCTTCGGTGCCGCCGGCTAAAGCTGTCGGTCAGCGGCCACGTAGCTCAACTGGATAGAGCGTCGCGCTTCGAACGCGAAGGTTGCGGGTTCAAGTCCTGCCGCGGCCGCCAGATTTCTTGGCCGGCGAAGGCTTTTTGGCAGGGCCTGGGGCCGGCTTGGCCGGCGCCTTCTTGGGCTTGGCGGCGGGCCTTGCCGGAACTCCGGAAACCGGAGCGGTCGGGGGGGAACTGCGGGTCGGGGCTGCCGGGGCCGCAGGCGCGCGGCGCAGGGCATCGGAGGCGGAGGAGGCCGTCGCCGCGGCGACCTTGTCGCGCACGCTGCGGCTGATTTTCGGAGGCGTAACCGCCTCTTTGCCGGCCTTGGTGATCTTCCAGCTCACGACGTCCGGATCTTTGGCCCGCTCGGGCTCCACCAGCTTCCGTCTTTGCAAGGTCAGGAGCGCCGAATACGTGGTGGGCAGCGAATCGGCGGCAGCTTTCGGCAGCCAAATCTTGCCCCTGTGCGCGTGGATCGCAGCTTCGAGAAGCTGTCGCTGCAGATCCGATAACTCTGAACGTTTCGACGCCATGGCTCTCGGGCCCAAACTGGAATGATTGCCAGTATAACGCCCGAATTCGTAGGGTTGCTACGGGGTAAATAGATAGCGGCTGATTGGCCGCAATTAAACTTGATCCCTAACCTTAAGGCCGGCAGGGACCGACTTTCCGATTACAAATGAGATCTGAGCCTGCCTCGGGAATCCGGCGAGGCGGGTCACGCTTCGCCGAAAACTGAGATAATTCAAAGGGAAAGCGGCACAAACCGGCTCTCGCCGCGTCTATGCGGCCCGCAGCGCCTGCCAGACCCGGTGGGGCGTGGCCGGCATGTCGATATGCCCGACCCCGCGGTCCGAGAGGGCGTTCACGACTGCGTTCATCACCGAGGCCAGGCCGCCGGCGCAGCCGGCTTCGCCGCAACCCTTGACCCCGAGGGGGTTCGTCTTGGCCGGCACCGGATGGCTTTCGAACCGGAACGGGGGAGCGTCGCCGGCCCGCGGCAGCGCGTAATCCATGTAGGAGCCGGTGACCAGCTGGCCGCCGTCGTCGTAGGCGGTCATTTCCATCAGTGCCTGGCCGATGCCCTGGACGATGCCGCCATGCAGCTGGCCTTCGACCAGCATCGGATTGATCAGCGTGCCGAAGTCGTTGACCATCGTGTATTTGACGACTGCGACGTCGCCGGTCTCCGGATCGACCTCGACCTCGGCGATATGGCACCCGTTCGGGAAGGCCGACGGCGACGATTGGTGGACGTGGCTCACGTCGAGCGAGCGCGGCGCGTCATCCGGCAGCGCGAGCCCGGCGCGGATCTGCGCGGCGAGGTCCAGGAGCCCGATGCCGCGGTCGGTGCCGGCGATGGTGAAACGGCCGTTGCCGAACTCGATGTCGGCCACGCCTGCCTCCAGGGCGTGCGCCGCGATCTGCCGCCCCTGCTCGATGACTTTCTCGCTCGCCTCGACGATGGCGGTGCCGCTCGCCATGATCGATTTCGAGCCGCCGGTGCCGCCGCCCGCGATCAGCTGGTCGCTGTCGCCCTGCACGAGGCGAATGCGCTCGAACGGGATGCCGAGCTTCGTGCTCAGCACTTGCGCGAAGGGCGTCGCGTGCCCCTGACCGTAATCGAGCGTCCCGGTGACGATCGTCACCGTGCCGTCGGCCTCGAAGCGGATGCCGCCCATCTCGTTGGTCGGCGGCGCCGTGACCTCGAGATATTGCCCGATGCCGCGGCCTCTCAGCTTGCCGCGCGCCTTGCTTTCGGCTTGGCGCGCCGCGAAGCCGGACCAGTCGGCCGCTTCGATGGCGCGCTCGAGAACGGCCGTGAAGTCGCCGCTGTCGTAAGTCGTGTCGGCCGGGGTGGCGTAAGGCAGGTCGCCGGGCTGGATGTGATTGCGGCGGCGCAGCTCCACGGGATCGATGCCGGTCTGCGCGGCGGCGGCGTCGATGAGCCGCTCCATGAAATAATTGCCCTCGGGGCGGCCGGCGCCGCGATACGGCCCGACCGGCGTCGTATTCGTGAACACGCAGCGGATCGACACGTCGATCACGGGTGTGCGGTAGACGCTGACTAGGTTCTTGGCGACGTTGAGCGTCGAGGGCAGCGGCGACATCTGCACGATGAACGCGCCGAGGTCGGCATAGCCGGTGACCCGCGCCGCGAGGAAGCGCCCGTCGCGATCGAGCGCCAGCTCGGCGGTCACCTCGATGGCCCGGCCGTGATGGTCGGACAGGAAGCTTTCAGAACGCTGATCGGTCCATTTGACGGGTCGCCCGAGCTCCCGGGCTGCGTGCAGCAGGCAGACATATTCCGGATACGGCGCCGCCTTCATGCCGAACGAGCCGCCGACATTGTCGGTGATCACGCGCATGCTCTTCGCTTCGACGCCGAGGATCTCCGCGATGTTGTTGCGCAGGCTGAAGACGCCTTGCGAGCCGACATGCAGCGTCCAGCGCGCGCTGGCCGCGTCATAGGCCGCGATCGCGGCGCGGGGCTCCATCGCGTTGACGACGACGCGGTTGTCGCTCAGCTCGAGGCGGACCACGTGCGCGGCGCCGGCGAAGGCCGCGGCCGCGCCTTCGGCATCGCCGTGGTGGAAATCGAGAAACGTATTGGCCGGCACGTCGTCGTAAAGCCGGGGAGCGTCCGGCTGCGTCGCCTCTTTCGGATCCGTCACGGCCGGGAGCACCTCGATGTCGAGGCCGACCGCTTCGGCGGCGTCGCGGGCCTGAACGGCCGTTTCCGCCACTACGAAAGCGACCGGATCGCCGACGAAGCGCACGCGGTCCCTGGCCAGGGCGGTGCGCGGCGGCTTGAGCATCGGCGTGCCGTCCCGGTTCTTGAACGCCGGGATCACCTTGAGCGGGCCGTAGCCGGCGGCATCGAGATCCATGCCCGTGTAGACGCCGAGCACCCCGGGCATGTCGCGCGCGACGGCGGTGTCAATGCCGCGGATCAGGCCGTGAGCATGGGGGCTGCGCACCATCACCGCATAGACCTGCGACGGCAGGTCGATGTCGTCCGTGTAGCGGCCTTGACCGCGCACGAGCTTGGGATCTTCCTTGCGCGGCACCGGCTGGCCGACGCCGAATTTCATCAGCGCGAGGTCGCCGGGCGGGATCTGCGTCGTCATCAGCCTGTCCGAGCCGAAAAGGGGAAAAGCACTGGCGGCGGGTTTGCACCCACGCCACGGGGTCGAGATCCTCGTCCCGACAACGCAGGCAGCCGGCTATCCGTTGCCCTGGGAGTCCGAGACGAGGGTCGGCTTAGGTCTTAACCGCATCGCCAGGTTGAGCAAGGCCCGGTCGTGCAGGACGACCATGCGCTCGTTGGGAGCCAGCCAGCGGATCGCCTCGTCGATTGTGTCGGCGTCGATGATCTTGGCCTCGGCGAGCACGCGCTCGGGCGCGAACTCGCCGCGTCCCCGGTGCGGCAGGTGCGGCAGCATGCTTTCGTGGTGCTCGCGCAACGCCGGGTCGCGGAACAGGGCGGCGAAGCTGTCCTCGTCGTCGAAGCCCGATCTGGCGTTCTCGGCCTGCAGGGTATTGGCGCGCCGCGCCACCTCGGGTGGGCGACGCTCGTCCGGCGTCATCAGCAGCCCGAAGCGCTTGAGCACGAGCCCGGCGCCGAGATGGCCACTCAGCCACGACAACGGGATGGCGAGCATGAGGCCGACGATGGTCGGCGACATCCACAAGGCCAGCGAGGTCGCGATCATGAACGCCGATATGCCGACGAAGAATCC
Organism: Beijerinckiaceae bacterium; assembly: GCA_036556825.1. Classification (GTDB taxonomy): domain Bacteria; phylum Pseudomonadota; class Alphaproteobacteria; order Rhizobiales; family Beijerinckiaceae; genus JAJKJG01. The sequence continues at coordinate 41,910 of DATBIR010000022.1, read as the reverse complement.
CAGCACGGTGTGCCAGCGGTGGCGGCGCACGATATCGGGGAGCGGAATGGAGCCGTCGTCGCGGCGCTGCGGCTGCCAGCCGGTGTCGCGACCGAGCAGGATCTGGAACACGGATCCCGATTGGATCAGCATCTGGATCGGGGCCATGAGCGCCGACAGGATGATCTCGATCAGCGACGAGAGCACGAGGCGGACGGTGCCGCCGCAGGCCCGCCGTTTGTCCGGGTCGCAAATGGTCAGAAGCAGGCCAAAGAATTTGGGCGCCAGCAGGATCGCCATGGTGAGGCCGAACAGCGCCAGCGCGCGCTCCGGGTCGAACCGCGGCCAGACCGGAAACAGCGTGAACTCGCGCGTAAAATATTCCGGCCGGATGTAGGTGGTCTGCAGAACCAGCGCGATACCGACGATCAGCTGGAACAGCCAGAAGGGCGAGGCCAGATAGGACATGATCCCCGTCGCGAAATGCTGACGGGTCGGGAGCTTGAGTCCGCGCGCGCCGATCACGCGCATGTGCTGCAGGTTGCCCTGGCACCAGCGCCGATCGCGCGCCGCCACGTCGATCAGCGACGGCGGGCTTTCCTCATAGCTGCCGGACAGGGTCGGCAGCATGTAGACGGCCCAGCCGGCGCGGCGCATCAAGGCGGCCTCGACGAAGTCGTGGCTCAGGATGTGCCCGCCGAGTGGCGGCTTGCCGCTGAGGTCGGGCATGCCGCAATGCGCCGCGAAGGCGCGCGTGCGGATGATGGCGTTGTGGCCCCAGTAGTTGCCGTCCCGTGCCGACCACGTTGCAAGGCCCGCGGCGATGACCGGGCCGTAGATCCGGGCCGCGAACTGTTGCGCCCGGGCGAACAGGGTATTGCGGTTGATGATCAGCGGCAGCGTCTGGATGATGCCGGCGTCCGGGTCCGCCTCCATCGCGCCAGTCAGGCGCACGATGCAATCGCCGGACATCAGGCTGTCGGCATCGAGCACGATCATGTGCGCGTAGGCGCCGCCCCAGCGCGTCACGAAATCGGCGATGTTGCCGGCCTTGCGATGATGGTTCTTCGGCCGATGCCGGTAATAGACGCGCGAGTCGGGCCCGAGCCGCTCGCGCAGGGCGAGGAACGCGCGCTCCTCGGCGATCCACGCGTCGGGATTGGTGGAATCCGACAGGACGAAATAGTCGAATGCGCCGCCGAGCCCGGTTGCTTCGACGGACTCGCGGATCGCCTCGATGCCGGCGAAAGTCCGCGCCGTCGCCTCGTTGTAGATCGGCATCGCGATGGCGGTGCGCGAGCGCAAGCTTTGTGGCCTCGCCGGCAGGGCAGGGGGGCGCGCCAGGAGGACGAAGAAGCCCACGAGAGCGCTCGTGAAGGCGAGCGCGATCCATGAGAAGTTGATCGTGAAGAGGACCAGCAACAGCCACTGCAGGATGGTCGTGCGGCTGACCGACACGACCTGATACATCTCCCAGGCGCCGTAGGCCGTCAGCAGCAGGGCGCCACCGAACACGATCAGCCGTGTCAGCCAAACGCCCGGGTCGGCCCGAGGCACGGTCGGGGGCCGCTCGGCGCCTTCCGGCCATTCGGTGAAGGATTGCACCGGCATGACGAGCCCGTTCTCCGGCGGCATCGCTGGCTCGGGCTGCCACGGCACCGTGATCGGAGTTTGGGCGGGTTTCAGGGCGTCCAACGGTAAAGCCATGTCTCAGATATCGGTTTTCCGGCCGCTTCAAGAATGAGGCGCAGCTCGCAGGCACTCTCGTTGCCGGGATCAAGCTCGAACGCGACCCTAATGGTCTTTCGTTCGACGTAAGTCCAAACGCGCAAGCCCTGAATGGTTCCGGGGCTTGTCGTCAAGGTGGGCTTGAGGTCCGAGATCGGGCCCTCGCCGAGCACGTCGCCGGCGAAGTCGATGACGAAGCGGCGGCGTCGGCCGTTCGAGCCGCGGCCGATGCGGGTCGCGGCGACGGTGGCGAGGGGAGGGCGCTCGGGCGGCGTCCAGCACCAGAACTGCCGGTAGGCGAGCAGCACTTCGGACCCCGCCGTCATGGGCGTGCGCGGCCGCCAGTAGGCGAGGATGTTGTCGTTGACCTCGGAGTCGCTCGGGATCTCGATCAGCTGGACCGCTCCCGGCCCCCACTCGCCGATCGGCTCGATCCACACGCTCGGGCGCCGCTCGAAACGCTGCTCGTCGTCCTGGAAGGTGTTGTAGTCACGATCGCGCTGGAGCAGGCCGAAACCGCGCGGGTTCTGGTCCAGGAACATCGAGATCTGCAGGGTCTCCGGATTGTTCAGGGGGCGCCACACCCACTCGCCACGGCCGGTCAGGATCTGCACGCCCGAGACTTCGTGCACCGAAGGCCTGACGTCGTCGACGTTGCGCCGGTCGTTGGCTCCGAACAGATAGGTGGCGTTGATGCCGCCGAGGCCGACATGGTCGAGATTGACCCGCGGAAAGAGGCTGGTCTCGACGTCGACGATGGTCATCTCGCCCGGGCGGAAGGTCATGCGCACGGCTCCGGCCACGGATTCGGAGTCCATCAGCCCGTGCACCACGAGGGCGTTGCTGCCGGGAGCCGGCCGCTCCAGCCACAAGGCGCGGAACATCGGAAATTCCTCGCCGCGGGTCTCGCCCGGCTTCAGTGTCAGGGCGCGCGCCACGGCGCCGAAATTCTGACCGCGCGCCACGGCCCGGAAAAAGGTCGCCCCCTGGATGAGGGCGAATTCCAGCGGCTGGCTGTCCCCGGCGGTCGAGTAAAGGCGGACCCCCGAGAAGCCGATATCCGGCAGGTTGGCCGGCACATTCAGCTTGCCGAAGTCGAAGCGGCTGCGGTCGTAGGCAAGCCGCCGGACGACCCCGTCCTCGACCGTGAACAGGGTGACGGCATTGGAGAAGACGAAGCCGCGATGCAACGGCTCGGCCACGAAGCCGCGGCCTTCGCCGGCCCATACCCGCGCCGCCGCCGCCGACTTGATGGCGACATACTGCTCGTAATTGAGCCCCCCGAAGGGGTCGGGCAGATCGTTCGGCGGCGCCGCAAACGGCTTGCGCGCCAGGGTGCGGGCGAGCTCGGCGACCGCTCCCGCATCGAATCGCTGCCCGTCGCCCGCGGCGGTTTGAATCAACGTCTGCAGGTTCTGGGCAAAGCCGCGGCCCGGAAGCAGCGGCACGCTTGCCGCAGCTCCGCCGATCGCGGTGAGCACATCCCGGCGGCTGGGCTGGACACAGCCTTGTATCTTCTTGTTATCCGGTTCGACCGGCACGTTTTTTACTCTACTTGCGCTTGGGAGAGGGGGGGCCGGCGGGTTTCGGCGACGGCTCACGTTCCTTAGCATAACCACATGGCCATGCGGGAGGTGTTTCGTGCCGGGTAACCAACCGTGCAACCATCGGTGCGATTAATGGTGAATGCTGATAAGGCGATTTGCGCAACCGCGCCGTCTTGGATAGCAGCCTGCGATCGCGTCCGACACGAGAACCGTCATGATCACCGTTCCCAGTCAAGCCAGCGGCCCGGCGCAAAGAAGCTGTCTTGCCGTCATCCTCGCCGCCGGCGAGGGCACGCGCATGCGATCGGCGCGCCCGAAGGCGCTGCACGAGCTCGCCGGACGCTCGATGCTGGGCCATGTGCTGGCGGCCGTGCGCGATGCCGGCGCCTCGCGCGTGGCCGTCGTCGTCGGCCCGGACTGCGACAACGTTGCCGCGGAGGCGCACCGGGTCATCGCCGACGCGGTCATCTTCGTGCAACGGGACCGGCTCGGCACCGCCCATGCGGTCCTTGCCGCCCGCGAGGCGCTGAAATCGCCGGTCGATGACATCATTGTGGCTTATGCGGACACTCCCCTGATCGAAACCGGAACCCTGGCGAAGCTGCGAAGGCCCCTGGCCGATGGCGCGGCGGTTGCCGTCCTCGGCTTCGAGGCCCGAGATCCGACCGGATATGGACGGCTGATTCTGAACGGAACCCGGCTGGCGGGGATCACGGAGGAGCGCGAGGCCACAGCCGCCGAACGCCAGATCCGGTTCTGCAATGCGGGCCTGATGGCTCTGCAGGGCAGGATCGCGCTCGATGTCCTCGAACGCATCGGAAACGAGAACGCCAAGGGCGAGTATTACCTGACCGACGCCGTCTCGATCGCCAACGCGATGGGGCATCTGGCGGTGGCCGTCGCGGCGCCGGAGGAGGAGGTCCAGGGCATCAACGACCGGGCGCAACTCGCCGATGCCGAACGCGTTCTGCAGACGCGGCTGCGCCAGGCCGCGATGGCGAACGGCGCCACGCTGGTGGACCCGGAAACCGTCTTCTTCAGCCACGACACCAAAATCGGCCGCGATGTCGTCATCGAACCCCATGTCTTTTTCGGCCGCGGCGTGACGGTCGAGGACGATGTCGTCATCCATGGCTTTTCTCACCTCGAGGGCGCCCGCCTCGCCAGGGGCGCGAGCGTCGGGCCGTTCGCCCGGCTGCGTCCCGGAGCCGATCTCGGCCCCAATGCGAGGGTCGGCAATTTCGTCGAGATCAAGAATGCGCAGCTGGCCGCCGGCGTTAAGGTCAATCACCTGACCTATCTCGGCGATGCGACGATCGGTGCCAACGTCAATATCGGGGCCGGCACCATTACCTGCAATTACGACGGCTTCGCCAAACACCGCACGACGATCGGCGAGGGGGCATTCGTCGGCACCAACAGCTCGCTCGTGGCGCCGGTCACGATCGGGTCCAACGCCTATATCGGCTCAGGCTCGGTCATCACGCAGGACGTGCCGGCTGACGCGCTTGCCCTGGGACGCGGGCGGCAGGCGATCAAGGAAGGATGGGCGACCGAATTCCGCAACAAGGCCAAGGCATCGAAGCGCAGCTGACGCGCGCGCGGCTCCATCGTGTCACAATTCGAGACGGGCCTCTGCGTCAGCCGGCGACGGTTTGCCCTCATCCTGTCACAATTCGACACGGGACTTGATTGGATTTTTTGCCCTAATCTTGCTTAGCAGGGAAATTAACTTCCCTGATTCTAGAACCGAGACAAGGCAGCGGGGCATGTGCGGAATTGTTGGAATCGTCGGCAAGTCGGCCGTCGCCAGCCAGGTGGTCGACGCGCTCAAGCGTCTCGAATACCGGGGCTATGATTCTGCCGGCGTAGCGACCCTCGAGAACGGCCGCCTCGAGCGCCGCCGGGCCGAAGGCAAGCTCTTCAACCTCGAGCTGAAGCTCTCTCAGGCGCCCCTTTCTGGGGCGATCGGCATCGGCCACACCCGCTGGGCCACGCACGGCAAGCCGAATGAGACCAACGCCCACCCCCATGCCACAGAGAAGCTCGCGGTGGTTCACAACGGCATCATCGAGAATTTCCGCGAGCTGAAGGGTGACCTTCAGGCGAAAGGGGTGACCTTCGAAACGGAGACCGACACCGAGGTTGTGGCCCAGCTCGTCAGCGAGGAGATGCGCCGCGGACGCTCGGCGGTCGAGGCGGTCGAAGCGGTGCTCCCCCGGCTGCGTGGCGCCTTTGCGCTGGCTTTTCTGTTCGCCGGGCAGGAAGACCTCCTGATCGGCGCCCGTCATGGCGCTCCGCTCGCCGTCGGCTACGGCGACGGCGAGAACTATGTCGGGTCTGACGCCCTGGCGCTCGCCCCCTTCACCGACGAGGTGACCTATCTCGAGGACGGCGACTGGACGATCCTGTCGCGCTCGAGCGTCGAGATCCGCGACGTGGCCGGCAAGCCGGTCACGCGGCCGCGCCAGAAGGTGCCGGTCGGCACATTCATGGTCGACCGTGGCAACTACCGCCACTTCATGGCCAAGGAGATCCACGAGCAGCCGGAGGTCGTCGGCCGCACGCTGGCGCATTACGTCAAGTTCACCTCCGGACGCGTCGACATGCCCGACGATCTCGGCATCGACTGGGCCAGCATCAACCGCCTGAACATTTCGGCTTGCGGCACGGCCTATTACGCGGGCCTCGTGGGGAAATACTGGTTCGAGCGCCTGGCGCGCCTGCCGGTCGAGATCGATGTCGCGTCCGAGTTCCGCTACCGCGAGGCGCCGATCGAGCGCGGCGGCGCATCGCTTTTCGTCTCGCAGTCGGGCGAGACCGCCGACACGCTCGCATCGCTTCGCTACGTCAAGGCGCAGGGCCAGCGGGCCATCTCGGTCGTCAACGTGACGACGTCGACCATCGCCCGCGAGAGTAGCGCCATCGCGCCGACCCTGGCCGGCACGGAGATCGGCGTGGCGTCGACCAAAGCCTTCACGTGCCAGCTGGCAGTCCTGCTGTGCCTTGCCATATCCGCGGGCCGCGCGCGCGGGGCGCTGTCCGAGGCCGACGAGCGCGAACTGGTCGATGCCCTCATCGGCGTGCCCGGCTTCATGGCCGAAGCCGTCAAGCGCGAAGCGCAGATCGAGCTTCTGGCGCGCGATCTCGCCAAGGCCACCGACGTCCTCTATCTCGGGCGCGGCACGTCCTATCCGCTGGCGCTCGAAGGCGCGCTCAAGCTCAAGGAAATCTCCTACATCCACGCGGAAGGCTACGCCGCCGGCGAGCTCAAGCACGGTCCCATCGCCCTGATCGACGAGACCATGCCGGTCATCGTGATCGCGCCCCATGACGCGATCTTCGAGAAGACCGTCTCGAACATGCAGGAGGTTTCCGCGCGGGGAGGACGGATCGTCCTGATCACTGACGAGCGCGGCGCGCGGGAGGCGGGCCTCGACACCTTTGCGACGATCGTGATGCCCGCCGTCAATCCGGTCGTCGCGCCGATCGTCTACGCGCTCCCGGTGCAGATGCTGGCCTATCACACGGCCGTGTTCATGGGCAAAGACGTGGACCAGCCGCGCAACCTGGCGAAATCGGTCACGGTCGAGTGAGCTGAGCATTCACGCATTCGGCCGCGTGACCAGATACGCCCCGACGGCCACGAACACCGCAAGGCAGGCCACTGCCAGGACAGCCGAGGCGCTGGCGAGAATGATGAGCCAGCTCACGACCAGGCTGGCGCAGGCGATCACTTTCGCCCGGCGCGGGATTGCGCCGGTGGCCCGCCAGGCGCGCACCGGCGGCCCGAGACGCGGATGACCGAGCAGCCAGGCTTCGAACCGTGGCGAGGAGCGCGCAAAGCATGTACCTGCCAGGATCAAAAACAGTGTGCCGGGCAGCAATGGCAGGAACAGGCCGACGATGCCCACCGCGAGGAAGGTCCAGCCCGCCGTGAACAGGAGCGGCCGATGCCATTGCGTGGCGTCGAAGCCGCCGGCGCGCGGCTCCTTGGACCGATCCGATTCCTTGTCGCTGTTCACGAATCCGCAATCCTAGACGTAAGGCTCACTTGAGCGCCGCGCCGTCCTCAAATAGGACTTGATGGGCAACGCGCACAGGTTTGCTGATGACAGCGATCGATCCGAGGCCCGCGGCGGCGCAGCCCCAGTCTTCGCGCCACTGGATCAGTGCCCGCGCGCGCATTCGCAACTATTTTCTGACCGGGTTGATCGTCGCCGGACCGGTCGCGATCACGATCTATCTCGCCTGGTGGTTCATTCAGCTCGTCGACAGCTGGGTGAAGCCCTTCGTTCCGTCCGTCTACCTTCCGGAAACGTATCTGCCCTTCACGATTCCTGGATTCGGGCTCGTCGTGGCCTTTGTCGGGTTGACCCTGCTCGGTTTTCTGACCGCCAACCTGGTCGGCAAATCGCTCGTCAATCTGGGCGAGGTGGTGCTCGACCGCATGCCGGTCGTCCGCGGCCTCTACAAGGGCGTGAAGCAGATTTTCGAGACGGTGTTCAAGCAGGACGGGCACAGTTTTCGCCAGGTCGGCCTGATCGAATGGCCGGGCGAGGGTCTCTGGTCACTGTGCTTCATCACCGAGCCGGCGCAAGGCGCGCTCGCGGCGTCGCTGCCGGCAGAGGAGCACGTCTGCGTGTTCGTGCCGTGCACGCCGAATCCGACCACCGGTTATCTCGTCATCATGGAACGGTCGCGGGTCAAGGAGATCGACGTGACCACCGACGAGGCGTTCAAGCTGCTGATGTCGATGGGCATCATTCAGCCGGATCATCGTGCGCCCCTGCCGGGCGTGCCACGACTGGCGGGCGAGCCGCCGGCAGCGGTCCGGCCGGCGCGCGAGATCGCCGGCGCGTAATCCTCCGGCACTCACCCGGCGCGCAGCAGCTTGATCGCCGCGTCCCGCTCGAACAGATAGAGAAGCATGCGGAGCGCCTGCCCACGTTCGCTCGTGAGATCCCGGTCGCGTTCGATCACTAGCCTGGCATCCTCGCGGGCGGCGCTGAGCAGATCGGCATCGGCCTCGAGCCGCGCGAGACGAAACCCCGGCGCGCCGGACTGGCGCGTTCCCAGAACCTCGCCCTCGCCGCGCAGGCGCAAGTCCTCCTCGGCGATTTTGAACCCGTCCTCGGTCTGGCGCATCATTTCGAGGCGCGCCTTGGCGACCTCGCCGAGCGGGCCCTTGTAGACCAGGAGGCAGGTCGAGGCGCGCTGCCCGCGCCCGATGCGGCCGCGCATCTGGTGCAGCTGGGCAAGACCGAAGCGCTCGGCGTGCTCGATCACCATGACGGTGGCTTCGGGCACGTCCACGCCGACCTCGATCACGGTGGTCGAGACGAGGATCCTGGTTTCGCCGGATGCGAACCGTTCCATCGCCGCGTCCTTGTCGCGCGCCGGCAGCTTGCCGTGCACGAGGCCGACATCCTTGCCGAAAACCTGCTGCAAATGCTCGAAGCGGTCCTGGGCGGCGGCGAGATCGACGAGCTCGGATTCCGCCACCAGCGGGCATACCCAGTAGACGCGGTCTCCGCTTCTTGCGGCGCGGCCGATCGCCTCGATCACCTCGTCGAGCCGCTCGCTGGAGATCAGCCGCGTGGTGATCGGCTGGCGCCCTGCCGGCTTCTCGTCGAGCACGGAGACATCCATGTCGCCGAAATAGGTGAGGGCGAGGGTGCGCGGGATCGGGGTCGCCGTCATGACCAGGATGTCGACTGCCTCGCCCTTGGCTCCGAGCGCCAGGCGCTGGTGCACGCCGAACCGATGCTGCTCGTCGACGACCGCAATGCCGAGATCGCGGAACGCCACGTCCTCCTGGAACAAGGCATGGGTGCCGATGACGATGTCGATCGAACCTTCGGCCAGCCACAGCAGGGTTGAGCGTCGCTCGGCGCCGCGCTCGCGCCCGGTCAGTAGGGCGGCGCGCAGCCCCGCCGCACGGGCAAGGGGCTCGATGCGCTCGAAATGCTGGCGCGCGAGAATTTCCGTCGGCGCCATGAGCGCCGCCTGGCGTCCCGCTTCGATGGCGCTTGCCATCGCGAGCAGGGCGACCGCCGTCTTGCCGGAGCCGACGTCGCCCTGCAGGAGCCGCAGCATACGCTTGTCCGAGCTGAGATCGCGGCGGATATCGGCGACGGCCCGCCCTTGCGCTCCGGTCAGGGCGAAGGGAAGCGCCGCGCTGATCTTTTCGACCAGCGATCCGTCGCCGGCATTCTGCCGGCCTGGCAGGCGGCGCATGCGGCTGCGCACGAGCGCGAGCGCCAGCTGTGAAGCGAGCAGTTCGTCATAGGCGAGACGCCGGCGGCTCGGGCTCTTGGCGATCGCCTCCTCGCTGAGCTCGGCCGCGTCCTGGGGACTGTGGAGAGCCTTGAGCGCCTCGTCGAAGGCGGGGAAGTGGTTGCGCTCGCGCCACGCCTGGTCCTGCCATTCGGGCAGGACCGGCAGGCGCTCGAGCGCAGCGGCCACATAGCGCGCGATCAGCCGGGTCGAGAGACCCTCCGTCTGGCCGTAGACTGCCTCGACCGCCGGCAGGCCTGCGGCGGCGCGCTCGTCGAGGATGCGGTCGGGATGGACCATCTGGCGCATCCCGTCCCAGAGCTCGATCTTGCCCGAAATGAAGCGGCGCGCGCCTTTCGGCACCAGCTTCTCCTTGCGCGGCCGCTGCGCGTTGAAGAACACCAGCGTGATGTCGCCGGTCTCGTCCTCGACGAGCACCTTGTAGGGCGCCCGGCTGCGCCCCGGCGGGGCCGGCCTGTGCGCCGCGACGGTGACGGCCAGCGTCACCGGCTCGCCGACCGGCGCCTCGGCGATCGAGCCCTTGAGCTCGCGCGCGACGCCGCTGTGCGGAAGGTGGAACAGGAGATCGACGAGCCGCGCGGGACGCCCCGGCTCGCCGAGCAGACGATCGAGAAGAGGCGAGATCTTCGGACCGACGCCGGGCAGGGTCGTTACCGAGGCGAAAAACGGGTCGAGGCGCGAAGGGCGGAGGGACATCAGGCGATCGGGGTGGCAACGGCTGGCGCGCTCGCTATATAGCGGTTTCGCGGCCGTGAACGCGACCCAAAGCCCGGAGCCCCTGCTCATGCGGGGTCACCTGCGGGCATGTATTAGACCGCATTTCGTTCGGCGGGCCGGAAACCGCCCCGGATTGAATCCGGGGCCGGATTTCGCCGGAAAATGCCCCAAGCAGGTTGCAAACCTGCAAGGTTTTAAGTTCCTGCAGTTTTCGGAGCTCGCACGCGCCGGGGCGTGTGCGGAGCTCCGGAAACCTGCTTCAGATGGAGTGGCCGCATGAGCGGCTCGACGATGACGAGCGCCGCGCTCGACGTGCGACGCCGAAAGATCCTGTTCCGTGCCTGGCACAGGGGCATCCGCGAGATGGACCTTCTGATGGGCCGTTTCGCGGACGCGACGCTGGCCGGCATGTCGGACGCGGAGCTCGACCAGTTCGAGAGGCTGATCGAAATCCCGGACCACGAGCTGTTCCGCTGGATCATGGAAGACGGCGAGCCGCGCCGGGACTGCGACACGGCGGTATTCAGGCGCCTCAAAGCGTTTCACCAGAGCAAATGACCAGGCAACTCACCCGCGTCCTCGACGCCCTGAACCACGACAAGAGCCTGACGCTCGCAAGCGTCCCGGACGGCTTCGACGCACTCGCGGTGGCCGATCTGACGCGCGGCCTCGGCGCTGCCGAGGGGCCAGCTGCCCTGGTGCACGTGGCCCGCGACGGCCAGCGCCAGCAGGTGCTCGAGAATGCGCTGCGCTTCATCGCGCCCGAGATCGAGGTGCTGACCCTGCCGGCCTGGGATTGCCAGCCTTACGACCGGGTGTCGCCGAATGCGGGCGTCACCGCCCAGCGCATGACGACGCTGGCGCGGCTGGCGCGCTCGGGCAGCTCGCCGGAGCGGCCGCGCCTCCTGTCGACCACCGTCAATGCCATCGTGCAGCGGGTGCCGCCGCGCGCCCGTATCGCCGCCGAGACCTTCTCGGCCGCGCCCGGCAACATGGTCAACATGGAGTCGCTGGTCGCGTGGCTGGAAATTAATGGCTTCCTGCGCACCGGCACGGTCCGCGAGACCGGGGAATACGCCGTGCGCGGCGGCATTCTCGACCTCTATGCCCCGGGGGTCGCCGGGCCGGTCCGCCTCGACTTCTTCGGCGACACGCTCGAATCGATCCGCTCCTTCGATCCGGAGACACAGCGGACCATCGGCCAGCTGCGTGCCCTCGATCTCGTTCCGATCAGCGAGGTGCAGCTGACGACGGAAACGATCCGCCGTTTCCGTCAAGGGTATGTGGCGGCTTTCGGCGCCCCGACGCGCGACGACCGGCTTTACGAGGCCGTCAGCGAGGGCCGCCGCTATCCCGGCCTCGAACATTGGCTGCCGCTCTTCCATGACCGTCTCGACACGCTGTTCGACTATGTCGAGGGCGTGCCGGCAGTGTTCGATGCCCTGGCCGACGATGCCGCGGGCGAGCGCCTGGCCCAGGTCAAGGACTATTACGACGCGCGCGTCATCGCGCAGCAGCATCCGCAGCCCGGCGTTGCGCCTTATCGCCCGCTGCCGCCGGACGCGCTCTACCTGAAGCCTGACGAATGGTCGGCGCGCACCAGCGCACGTGCCGTCGCGCGTCTGACGCCGTTCGCCATCCCGGAGTCGAACGCCCGCATCGTCGTAGATCTCGAAGTGCGGCGCGGACGCGACTTCATCGCCGAACGGGCCGAGGAGGGCACCAACGTCTTCGACTCCGTCGTGCAGCACGTGCGTTCGCTGCAGGGTGCCGGCAAACGCGTGATCGTCGGCGCCTGGTCCGACGGCTCCCGCGACCGTCTCTGCCACGTGCTCGGCGATCACGGGCTCACGCAGACCAAGCAGGTGAACCGCTTTGCCGACGCGCTGGCGCTGCCGAAGACCGAGGTTCCGGTGGCCGTGTGGGGGTTGGAGGCGGGCTTCGAGGCCGGCGATCTCGCCGTGCTCAGCGAGCAGGATATCCTCGGCGACCGCCTCGTCAGGCCCAAGCGGAAGGCGAAGCGACCGCAGGATTTCCTGACCGAAGTTGCGGCGCTCACGCCGGGCGACCTTGTGGTTCACGTCGACCACGGCATCGGCCGCTTCGAGGGGCTGCAAACGATCGAGGCGGCCGGGGCCCCGCACGATTGTCTGGCGCTCAGCTATGCCGGCGGCGATCGCCTGTTCCTGCCGGTCGAGAACATCGAGCTGCTGACCCGTTACGGGTCGGAGGAAGCGGAAGTGCAGCTCGACAAGCTCGGCGGCGGTGCCTGGCAGGCGCGCAAGTCGCGCATGAAGAAGCGCATCCGCGAGATGGCGGGCGCGCTGATGAAGATCGCCGCGGCGCGCATCATGAAGGAGGCGCCTCGCCTCGTGCCCGCGTCCGGCCTTTACGACGAGTTTTCGGCGCGCTTCCAGTACGAGGAGACCGAAGACCAGCAGAACGCCATCGACGCCGTCATGGAAGACCTTTCATCGGGCCGTCCCATGGACCGCCTGATCTGCGGCGATGTCGGTTTCGGCAAGACCGAGGTGGCGCTGCGCGCCGCCTTCACGACCGCCATGGCCGGCAAGCAGGTGGCCGTGATCGTGCCGACGACCCTGCTCGCGCGCCAGCATTTCAAGACGTTTTCGGACCGCTTCAAGGGCCTGCCGCTCAACATTGCGCAGGCCTCGCGCTTCACCCCAAGCGGCGAGCTCAGGAAGGTCAAGGAAGGGCTCTCGGACGGCAGCATCGATGTCGTCGTCGGCACCCATGCGCTGCTCGGAAAAGCGATCCGGTTCAAGGATCTCGGGCTGATCATCGTCGACGAGGAGCAGCATTTCGGAGTGTCCCACAAGGAGCGTCTCAAGGAGCTGCGCGCCGAGGTGCACGTGCTGACGCTGACCGCGACGCCGATCCCGCGAACGCTGCAGCTGGCTCTGACCGGCGTGCGCGAGCTGTCGATCATCGCCACGCCGCCGGTCGACCGGCTCGCGGTGCGCACCTTCGTCACGCCCTTCGACCCGCTCGTCATTCGTGAAGCGCTGCTGCGCGAGCGTTATCGCGGCGGCCAGGCCTTCTACGTGGTGCCGCGCATCGAGGACATCGCCGAGGTCAAGAGCTTCCTCCAGAAGGAGGTGCCCGAAGCCAAGGTCGGCGTGGCGCATGGCCAGATGGCGGCGGGGCAGCTCGAGGACGTAATGACGGCCTTCTACGAAGGCAAGTTCGACATCCTGCTCTCGACCACCATCGTCGAATCCGGGCTCGACATCCCGACCGCCAACACGCTGATCGTGCATCGCGCCGACATGTTCGGCCTGGCGCAGCTCTATCAGCTGCGCGGCCGCGTCGGCCGTTCGAAGACGCGCGCCTATGCGCTGTTCACGGTTCCGGCCAACCGCACGCTCACGCCGCAGGCCGAGCGTCGGCTGAAGGTGCTGCAATCCCTCGACACGCTCGGCGCCGGGTTCCAGCTCGCCTCGCACGACCTCGACATCCGCGGCGCCGGCAACCTGCTCGGAGAGGAGCAGTCGGGGCACATCAGGGAGGTCGGCTACGAGCTCTATCAGCAGATGCTCGAGGAAGCGGTCGCGGCCCTGAAGGCGGGCGTCGAGGAGCCAGCCGAGGAGCAATGGTCGCCAACCATCGCCATCGGCGCTCCGGTCATGATTCCGGAAGCCTACGTCGCCGATCTGCAGCTGCGACTCGGGCTTTACCGCCGGCTGGCTGGATTCGAGAGCGACGCGGAGATCGACGCGTTCGGAGCCGAGATGATCGACCGGTTCGGGCCTTTGCCGGACGAGGTCGGCCAGCTCCTCAAGATCATGGCCATCAAGGTGCTGTGCCGCCGCGCCAACGTGGACAAAGTCGAGGGCGGGCCGAAAGGCATCATCATCTCGTTCCGCAACAATGCCTTCGCTGATCCCGCCGGGCTCGTGTCCTACGTCGCCGAGCAGGGCTCCTTCGCCAAAGTGCGTCCCGACATGAAGATCGTATTCATCCGCGACGTGGAGGATCTCGAGGAACGTCTCAAGGCGACGACGGCAATCCTGCGCAATCTCGTGCGCATTGCCGGGAAAACGAAGAAGGCGGCGTGAAAGGCGCCTGTCCGCGCGCGGGGAGGGGTTCGGCAGCGCCTTGTGGCAGAAAGGTTGCTTACGACCGGTCCGGCTTTGCGACCGGGTTCGTTCCGATCGCCTGCTCGGTGGCGGAATAAGCTCCGCCGCAGACGCGCGGCTCGACCAGCAGCACGGGAATGCCGGCATTGCGCAGCTTGAGGCGCTCCGCCAAGTCCTGGAAGGACTTGTGGCGAACCGGGTCGGGCGCTTTCGGAAGCTGGAGCAGGATCGCGGACGGGCGGGGGATCACCGCAAGAACATCCTCCGCCGCCTCGAGCCGCGTGGTCACGCTGGCATAGCCCAGGCCGGCAAGTTCGGCCGAGAGGGCGTCATCGGGAGCGCGCTCGCCGTCGTCGACGACAAGAACCTTGGGAAAGTCGTTCATGTGGCGTCAGTACGCAGAAAATGGCAGGGGGGAAACGGGGCTTTTTCTGCAACGCACAAGAACGTGGGGTTGTTCCCTCCAGAAAATATGATCTGGCGGCTGCCTGCCGGCTTCCTGCTCCGGAGCGGCCACACCTTCGCCGGACGCAGTTAATGCCGGGCTTGATCGTGATCGTTGCGGCGTCAGCGAAATCGGAGCGATCGAGCCGACCGCAGCGATCCTCCTTCAGCCCTGCTCCGACACCCCGATCAGAATGCCCGCGAACATTTCCGCTTTGTAGCCCGACGGGCGCCAGTCCGGCGGCGGAGAATCTGGGTCCGGGTTGCCCCGCTCGACATCTCGGATTTCGGCAGCGACGCCGCTGAACGCGATCGCCCCGTCGTCTGCGCGCCTGACACGCAGCAGGTGCCGGCTGGTCGCGTTGCGGGCATCGCCGTCCTCTTCCAGGGACAGCGAAAACTGGCCTGCGCCCTTGCGTTGCGCGGCGATCAGGGCGAGCTCGCCGAAAGCGAGGACGTCGACGACCGAGCCGCGCAGGGCGGTCTTGGCCTTGAAGCGGGTCGGGGCCTCATGGGTCAGGATCACGGAAACGACCGATTTCGGCAGCGCCGCCTTGGCGAGGCTCGCCTCCATCCACGCCGGCACGACGAGATGGGTGGGGGTCTCGTCCTTGAGCGCCTCCATGAAGGCCCGGGCGCTGAACAGGCCGTGACACTCGAGCGTGGCGCCGCTGAGCAGGGACGCGACCAGGCCGACGGTCATGCCGCAGTGGTCGTCCGGCGCGAGGAGGCTCACGATCCGCTCGCCAGCACGGATCTTGGCCGTAACCAGGAACGTGACGGCGGCCGCGACCACGGACTGGCACGGACGGAAGACCGGCTTCAATCCTTTCCCGGATCGAT
The DNA here is from genome assembly GCA_036556825.1 of Beijerinckiaceae bacterium. Lineage (GTDB taxonomy): Bacteria > Pseudomonadota > Alphaproteobacteria > Rhizobiales > Beijerinckiaceae > JAJKJG01. The sequence goes on along the minus strand of DATBIR010000022.1, from coordinate 26,252 downwards.
GCGAGAACGTGACGACGCCATTGTCGCTGCTCGGCTCTGCCTGCGGAACCGGCCCGGTCTTCGGGGCTTCGGCGCCCAGGATGACGCGATCCAGATCAGCGACCCCATCGGGCACGAGAGGTCCGAACGAGCACACGAAGCGCAGGCCGAAATAGCGCGCGGCGAGCCGGCAGAACATCTCGGCCGGCCGCTGGTCCCCGACCACCCCTTGGGTGATGACCGTGGTGATGTTGGCCGCTTCGACGGCTGCGGCCAGTTCCTCCTCCGCCCACGCCACGGGCAGGAGGCACGGCACGAGCCCGGCATGATCGACGGCGAGGATCGTGAGGCATGCCTCCGAACCGTTGGGCAGACAGATCCCGACCGGGGTCTTCGGCGGCAGCCCGAGTTGCAGCAGGAAATGCGCCAGCCGTTCGATCACGTCGTAGGCGAAGGGATAGGTCCATTCGATCGGCGGGCGGCCGCTCCAGTCCTCCCGGTTCGATTGGTCTTTCAAGGCGATACGGCGCGTGTGACGGTCGGCGGTGGCCGCCAGCAGGCCGGACAGCCGCATGGCGCCCCAGCTCACCTCGACGGGCTGGTCATCCGGGATCGGGGCGACGGCCGCGAGGGCGCTCATCTCGTATAGGTCCGTGAATCCGTTGGTGATTTGCGAATCGCGCCGGCATCATGCGCAATCAGTGGGACACACGCCACCAAAGGTCGGCCGCAGGCCTGAACAATGACACCGTTGCGGGCCTTTTCAGGCCAGCGTTGTAAGGGAGCCACTGCTCGGACAGGTGGTAGCGCCCGACGGGAAGGACCTGGCGGAGCGAGGCAAAGACGGCTGGAAAGCCGGGGCTCAAAAGGCTAAAGAAGCGCGACTCACGTCATGTCTTCGCCGCATTCGATGAGGATGCAGCGGTTCCACAGGGCAGCCCGGACCTCCATTCGCGCTGAACCGAGCGCTTGCATTCGCTCCCAGATCCAAGAGGACGAAGGAAATGTCATTCGCGACCCGTCTCGCGCATTCGCGAGGATCGATCGCTCTCGCTGCGGTAATCGGCTTCGGGCTCGTCGCGCCGGCGATCGCCCAGCAGCCGGCACAACCGCAACAGCAGCGGCCTGCGCAGCAGCAGCGGCCGGCCCAGCCCCCCGCGGGCCAACGTCCCGCCGCACCGCAGCCGGCTCAGGCGGCGCAACCGGCGCCGCAGGCGCAGCAGCAGCCGGCTGGCCCGACGGTCGTCCAGGTCAAGCCCGAGCCGTCGCAGACGGATTGGACCAAGGTCTGCGGCAAGGACCAGGCCCAGGGCTTCGAAATCTGCTACACGACCCGCGATTTCGTGTCCGATCAGGGCCAGCCGGTGCTGGCGGTGGCGATCTACGACGCCAAGGGGCCCCAGAGTCAGAAGATCGTGCGCTTCCTGATGCCGCTCGGCCTGTTGCTCCAGCCCGGCATCCGCTTTGCCGTGGATCAGGGGCAGGCGACACCCGGCAGATATGCGATTTGCTTTCCCAACGGCTGCTTCGCTGAGGCGGGGGGTCTCAAGGACGACCTGATCAGCGCGATGAAGAAGGGCACGGTGCTCAATGTGAGCGTGCAGAACCAGGCCCAGCGCGAGGTCACCTTCGCCGTGCCGCTGGCCGGATTCGGCAAGGCTTTCGACGGCCCCCCGATTGATCCCAAGGTGCTCCAGGAGCAGCAACAGAAGCTCCAGGAAGAGATGCAGAAGCGCAGCGAAGAGATGCGCCGCCGGCTCGAGCAGAGTGGTGGGGCGGGCGGCGGCCCAGGCTCGCCGTCCCTCACCGGGGCCGCCCCGCGGTAATCCTGCGAAAGCGCCGGGCCACCAGCCCGGCGCTTTTTTTTTGATCCCTGCCACGGCAGGCGGCAGGCTTGTCTTTCTCCCCGGCTCAGTTGGCGGCGCCGGGCCGGATGCGATAGGCGCCGCTCTCGTCGCGCTCGAATACGTCGGCAAGCCGCGGGTGGCGCAGCGGCTCTCCGGACTCGTCGGGCAGCAGATTCTGCTCCGACACGTAAGCCACGTATTCGCTTTGCTCGTTCTGGGCGAGCAGGTGGTAGAACGGCTGATCCTTGCGCGGCCTGATCTCCTTGGGAATGGCGAGCCACCACTCTTCGGTATTGGCGAACACGGGATCGACGTCGAAGATGATGCCCCGGAACGGAAACACCCGGTGCCGGACGACCTGCCCGATCGCGAACTTGGCGATGCGCGTTTTCATGACATCGATATAGAATTCGGCCGCGCCGCTTGCAAAACCGGGGCGGTCGGACCCCATGTTTGAACTGGAATTGCAGCGATCCTGCCCGAGCTCGTGTCGTGCCGCATGATCTTATCGGCGAATTGGCCGCCACCTCGGATCATGTCCGGGGCAAGCCTTGGCCGGATCATGCCTGAAGCCCATAGACAGCCGCCTGCTCCGGCTCCTTGGCGACCACAAGACGCGCCAGGTCGACGATGACCCGGGCCTGTTTCCACGTCGCGTCGTCCTGCATCTTGCCGTCGATCATCACGGCGCCGGTGCCGTCCGGCATCGCCTCGAGGATGCGCCGCGCGAATGCGACCTCGTCGGGATCGGGCGCGAACACGCGCCGGGCGATCGCGATCTGCGTGGGATGCAGCGACCACGCTCCGGCGCAGCCCATCACGAAGGCGCTGCGAAATTGGACTTCACAACCTTCCGCATCGGAAAAGTCGCCGAACGGGCCGTAGAAGGCCTTGAGCCCGTTGGCGGCGCAGGCGTCCACCATGCGCGCGATGGTCGAATGCCACAGGTCCTGCTGGGCGCTCGACCGGTCCCCCCCTTTCGGGTCAGCGACAACCTTGTAATCGGGATGTCCCCCGCCGACGCGCGTCGTCTTCATGCCGCGCGACGCGGCAAGGTCGGCGGGCCCGAGGCTCATGCCGTGCAGGCGCGGAGACGCTTGCGCGATCGCCTCGACGTTCTTGACGCCCTCGGCGGTCTCCAGGATGGCGTGCACGAGGATTGGTCTGGCGATGCCGTGCCGCGCCTCGAGCTGTGCCAGCAGCTGGTCGATATAATGAAGGTCCCACGCCCCCTCCACTTTGGGCAGCATCACGACGTCGACCTTGTTGCCGACCTCCCCGACGATTTCGACGAGATCGTCCAGCGCCCACGGCGTGTTGAGCGCGTTGATGCGGACCCACAGGCCGGTCGTGCCGAAATCGTTCTCCCTGGCGAGCGCGATGAAGCCGCGTCTTGCCTCGATCTTCGCGTCCGCCGGAATGGCGTCCTCGAGGTTGCCAAGGATGACGTCGACCTGCCGGATCAGCTCGGGCAGCTTCGCGCGCACCTTCTGGTTATGCGGAGGGATGAAATGGATCATGCGCTCCAGGCGCGCAGGGAGATCGCGGTACGGCGGCGGGGCCCCGATGGCGAGCGGTTGAAAGAAGCGGCGCGGTAGCTTCATCGTTGACCCTCGCAGGCTCTTCCGGCTGCAGCTGATCCGGCGAAAGCTGCCAGGACCTGATCCGGGGTGGCGACCCTTCGCCGACCACGATCATGCCGACAAGACATAAGATGAATAGAGCGGGATGGATTCAAATTGAAGCCATCCCCCGCGCAGGATGCTGAAGCTCACGGTCCTGCCGCCGTGTGTTGCAGCTCACGCCAAAGCCTGAGACAAGGCCGGTCCAGACTCGATCCGCCGGAGGCCCGCGGTGTCCGATCTCGTCGGGCTGTTCAATCTTCTGGCGCCGTTTTATGGGCTTATTGCTCTCGGCTTCCTGTCTGGCAGGCTCGCCAAGCGACCCGCCGCAGGCCTCGCGTGGATGCAGTTCTTCCTGATCTACGTATCGCTGCCCTGCCTGTTCTATACCCTGATCGCCGAAAAGCCGCTGCACGAGCTGGCCAACTGGCCGTTCATCATCGCCACGACGCTGTGCACTGCCTTTGCCTTCGCAATCTCGCTGACGACGGGGACGTGGCTCACGCGCGGCGGCCTCGCGGAGGGAGTCATCCAGGGCGTGGCCGGATCGTATTCCAACATCGGCTATATGGGGCCGCCGCTGATCCTTGCAGCGATCGGTCCGGCCGCCAGCGCGCCGGTCGCGCTGATTTTCGTGTTCGACAGCCTCCTTCTCTTCTCGCTGGCACCGCTGCTGATGGCGGTCGCCGGCGTCGAGAAACGAAGCCCGCTGGCGGCGTTCGCCGACGTCGTCTGGAAAGTGGTGAGCCACCCGTTCAACATCGCCACCGCGGTTGGCGTGGTCGCCAGCTCCCTGCAGGTGAAGCTTCCGACCGCCGCGGCCACCATGGTGGCGTGGCTGTCGGGCGCGGCCGCGCCATGCGCGCTGTTCCTCCTTGGCGTCACGGTCGCGCTGCGCCCGCTCGGGCGCGTGCCGGCCGACGTGCCGGTGCTCGTCTTCATCAAGCTGGTGGTGCATCCGCTCGTGGTCTGGGCGGTTCTGTCGGCGGTGGGCAATTTCGACCCGACCTGGTCTTACGCCGCCATCCTGATGGCGGCGCTGCCGCCGGCCCTGAACATCTTCGTCATCGCCACGCAATACGATGTCGGCGTCAAGCGCGCCTCAGCCTGCGTCTTGCTCGGCACGCTCGTCTCGATCGTGACCCTGACCGCCTTTCTATGGTTCATCAAGACCGGCCGCATGGCCGCCGATCTATTGCCCTGAATCGGAACCGCGCATCAGCCGCGGCGCGCCGACCGAAGGCATGACGCCCTCACGCATGGCCGCGCGCCGCAGCGGGCCGATTGCGGCAAAGGCGAGCAGGCCGAGGCCGCGCAGCAAATCGGCGGGCAGAAAGTCGGTGAGCAGGCTGCGGTTGAGCCCGTCGACCGCGGCGCTGCGCAGGCGCACGTCGAGCGCCCGGCCACGCTGGTACTGGTCAAGCACGCCGCTGTCGCCGATGTCCTCGTTCTTGTCGCGTGCCTCGACCACGGCGTCGCGCAGCGCCGCCACGTCGCGCAGACCGAGATTGAGCCCTTGTGCGCCGATCGGCGGGAAGACGTGCGCGGCTTCTCCCACCAGTGCCAGCCGCGACGCCTGGTAGCGATCGACCGACAGGCCGTTGAGCGGCACGACGCCGCGCGGCCCCTCGATCGTCATCTTGCCGAGCATCGACTGCGCCTGGCGCTCGATCGCGAGCGCGAGGGCATCGTCGTCCTGCGACGCGAGCTGTCCGGCGTGTTGCGGGCTGGCGACCCAGACCAGGCTCGAGCGCCGGCCCGGCAAAGGCACCAGCGTGAACGGTCCCGAGCGCGTGTGGAACTCGGTCGATGTGTCGCGGTGATCGCGCTCATGCGCCAGGATGGTCGTGAGCGCGCATTGCGGATAGGCCCAGCTTCGCGGGCGGATGCCCGCCTCCTTGCGCAGCCGAGACCTGCGCCCGTCGGCAGCGACGATCAGCGCGGCACGCAGCGACGCGCCGCTCTCGAGGGTGAGCGCGGCGCAGGCGCCGTCGGTCGCGTAGCCGACCGCCTGGTCGTGCGCGAGGGTCAGACGATCCTGGCGTGCCGCAAGCTCGGCGAGCCGCGACGCGAGCACGCTGCTCTCGACATTCCAGCCGAACGCCTCGAGACCGATTTCGCCCGCCGAGAACGAAACGGGCGGCAGCTTGAACAAGCTGCCGGTGTCGTCGATGATCTGCATCACCGTCAGCGGCGCGGCGTCGCCGGCGACCGACGTCCACGCCCCCAGCGCTTCGAGCAGGCGCACGGATCCGTCGAGGAGCGCGACGGTGCGCCCGTCGCTGCGCACCTCGGGCGTGCCGACCAGGGCCGTTTCGAAACCGTCGCGCGCGAAGGCCAGCGCAGCGGCGAGTCCCACCACGCCGGCGCCGACCACGACGATGTCGAAAGCGTTGTCGATGCGCACGGTCAAGCCTCGGACTCCGCGTGGTGGCGCGCCGCCATGCGCGCATCGGCGACGCTGGGCGCGTAACGCACCAGCGGCGGCTTGATCCCCACGCCCACGAGCACGCGCCGGACATGCTGGGAGGCACCGGCGATGAATACGTCTGCCTGGTGTCGCCGCGCGCGCTCGATAAAGGCCTGCAAGGTCATGGCCGCGGTCGTGTCGGCGAGCGGCACGGTCGAAAGGTCGAGCACCAGGGCCCGTGGAAAGCGCCCGATGCGCTCGAGCGCCGTCGCGACCGAGGTCGACGCGCCGAAGAATAACGGCCCGGCGATGCGGCAGACCATGACCTCGTCGTCGGTCGCTGCGTGGCTGTCGTAGGCCGGCCGCGGGTCTTCCGAATCCGCCTGGTCCCAGGCCACCAGAGGCGCACCGCTTTCGACGGAGACGAGCTCGGCCATGCGGTGCATGAACAGGAAGCTGCCGAGAACGACGCCGACGAGAATGCCTTCGCTGAGGTCGCGGAACACGGTGAGAAGGAATGTCGCCATGAGCACGAGCGCGCCGCCGCGCGAGCGCCTCAGGATGGCGACGAATTCGTGGCGCTCCGCCATGTTCATGGCGACGACCGCCAGGACGCCCGCCAAGGCCGCGAGCGGAATATACGACGCAAGCGGCGCGGCGACGAACATGAACACCAGCAGGAATAGCGCGTGCAGAATGCCGGAGACCGGTCCGACAGCGCCCGAGCGCACATTCGTCGCCGTGCGCGCGATGGTCCCGGTGGCGCAGATGCCGCCGAACAGGGCGGAGGCGATGTTCGCGGCTCCTTGCGCGACGAGCTCGCAATTCGACCGGTGACGACGGCCGGTCATGGTGTCGGCCACCACGGCCGAAAGCAGCGACTCGATGCCGCCCAGCATGGCGAGCGCGATGGCGTCAGGCAGGAGGAGAAGGATCCGCTCGAGGCTGATCTCCGGGATATGCGGTGCCGGCAGCGTGGCCGGCACGCCGCCGAAACGCGTGCCGATCGTTTCTACCGGCAGGCCGAACGCTGCCGTCGCCATTGCCGCCCCTGCGACGGCGATCAGCAGGCCGGGCCAGGTCGGCCTGAAACGGCGCAACAGCACGATGGTCGCGATGGCGCCGGCGGCGATCGCCACGGCCGCCGGATTGACCGTGCCGACCGCCTGCCAAAGGGCCACGAGCTTGGGAACGAACGCCGCCGGCTCCTTTGTCGCGAGGGTGAGCCCGAACAGGTCGCGCAGCTGGCTCGCCAGGATGATCAGGGCGATGCCGGTGGTGAACCCGACGATCACGGGATGAGGAATGTATTTGATGTAGGTCCCGAGCCGCAGGAAGCCGAGAGCCATCAGGATCAATCCGGCCATGACCGTCGCCAGCGCAAGCCCGTCATAGCCATGGCGCTCGATGGTTGCCGCGATGAGCACGATGAAGGCGCCGGCCGGTCCGCCGATCTGGAAGCGGCTGCCGCCGAGGGCCGAGATCACGAAGCCGGCTACGATCGCCGTGTAGAGGCCCCTGTCCGGCGTCGTGCCCGAGGCGATCGCGATTGCCATCGACAGCGGCAGCGCCACGATGGCGACGGTGATCGCGGCGAGGGCGTCAGCCTGAAACTTCCTGACATCATACCCCTCGCGCAGGACGGTCACGAGCTTCGGCGTGAACAGCTCCGCGAAACTCGGCTCGGGCGGGGCCAGGCGGGACAGAGTCGGCATGGAAGCTGTGTAGGCGACCGGCATGCGGGCTGTCGAGGCACCGAATGGCGCTCGGCATTGCAGAACCCGCAGATGACTTCCTATGATCGGCCGTTCAAACGAGGGTGAGTGGCGATGGTGAAGGCGGTCGTTGTCCATCGATTTGGTGGGCCCGAGGTGTTGTCCTACGAGGACGTCGAGGTGGGCGATCCGGGCCCCGGCGAGGTGCGCCTCCGCCAGACGGCGATCGGCGTCAATTACATCGACACTTATTTCCGCACCGGGATGTATCCGGCGAACCCTCCCTTCATCCTTGGTAACGAGGCTGCCGGCGAGGTCGTCGCGGTCGGGGAGGGGGTGACCGGGTTCAAGCCCGGCGACCGCGTCGCCTATGTCACGACGCTTGGCGGCTACGCCGAGGAGCGCGTCGTTTCCGCGAAACCGCTGGTCAAGATCCCGGACGGCATCACCGACGAGACCGCCGCCGCGATGATGCTCAAGGGCATGACGGCGCAATATCTGCTGCATCGCACGTATCGGGTGAAGCCCGGCGACACGATCCTGTTTCACGCCGCCGCGGGTGGCGTCGGGCTGATCGCGTGCCGGTGGGCGAAGCATCTCGGCGCGACCGTGATCGGCACCGCAGGGTCCGACGAGAAGGCGAAGCTGGCGCGGGACAACGGCTGCGATCACGTCATCCAGTATCGCCAGGAGGACTTCGTCGCGCGCATCAAGGAGATCACCGGCGGCAAGCTGTGCGACGTGGTCTATGACGGCGTCGGCAAGGCGACGTTTCCGGGCTCGCTCGACTGCCTCAAACCGTTCGGCCTGTTCGCGAGCTTCGGCTCGGCGTCAGGGCCGATCGACGCGTTCAACATCGGCATCCTCGCCCAGAAGGGCTCGCTCTACGTGACGCGGCCGACACTCAACACGCATATCGCGACTCGCGAAGGCCTGGAGGAGATCTCGTCGTCGCTGTTCGAGGCCGTGAGCCGCGGCGCGGTGAAGATCGCCATCAACAAGCGCGCCAGGCTGAGCGAGGCGGCGGACGTGCACCGCGCCCTGGAGGCCCGGCAGACCACCGGCGCCACGATCATGCGGCCGTAGCGATGCCGATCGTCCCGGCGCGAGACGACGTGTTCATTGTCGTCGACGTGCAATACGACTTCCTGCCGGGCGGTGCACTCGCCGTGCCCGACGGCGATGCCGTGATCGCACCGATCAATGCGCTCGCAAAGCGCTTCCGGCATGTGGTGATGACGCAGGACTGGCATCCGCGCGGGCACGCCTCATTCGCGTCGAGTCATCCAGGCAGGCAGCCCTTCGAGACTGTGCGGCTCCCCTACGGCGACCAGATCCTGTGGCCGGACCACTGCGTGCAGGGCACGCGCGGCGCCGCAATCGCCGAGAGCCTCGATATCCCGCATTGCCAGCTGATCGTTCGCAAGGGCCACAACCCGGCGATCGACAGCTATTCGGGCTTCATGGAGGCCGACCGCGTCACGGCGACAGGGCTCGGCGGCTACCTCAAGGAGCGCGGCTTCAGGCGCGTGTTCTGCGCCGGGCTCGCGACCGATTTTTGCGTCGTCTGGACTGCGCTTGACGCACGCCGCGCCGGCTTCGATGTGCTTGTGATCGAGGACGCGTGCCGCGCCATCGACACGCAGGGTTCGCTTGCCCGCGCCTGGGCCGACATGGCGGCCGCCGGAGTGCGGCGGATTACGACCGGCGAGATCGCCTAACTTAAACCGCGACGCCGTGCAGGTCGTAGTCGTCGGCGCGCTCGATCTTCACCGTGACGATATCACCGGCGCGCAGCGGTCGCCGCGCGGCGACGTAGACGTTGCCGTCGATCTCCGGCGCGTCCCATTTCGATCGCCCCTTGGCGGTTCCCGGACCTGATGCCGGGACCGCGCCGGGCTCGTCGATGATCACGGGGATGCGCCGGCCGACCTTCCCCTTGAGCAGCCTGGCGCTGATCTCCTGCTGCGTCTGCATGAAGCGATGCCAGCGCTCCTCCTTGACCTCGTCCGGCACTGGCGCGGCGACATCGTTGGCGGGCGCGCCCTTGACCGGCTCGTAGCGGAAGCAGCCGACGCGTTCGAGCCGGGCTTCCTTGAGCCAGGACAGCAGCATCTCGAAATCCTCGTCGGTCTCGCCGGGAAAGCCGACGATGAAGGTCGAGCGGACCGCGAGGTCGGGGCAGATCTCGCGCCAGCGCCTGATCCTCTCCAGCGTCTTTTCCTGATGGGCCGGCCGTCGCATCGTTTTCAGCACCGACGGTGAGGCATGCTGGAACGGGATATCGAGGTAGGGGAGGATCTTTCCGTCGGCCATGAGAGCGATCGCCTCGTCGACATGGGGATACGGATAGACGTAGTGCAGGCGGATCCAGGCGCCGAGTTCGCCGAGCGCCTCCGACAGGTCGAAGAAGCGGGCGCGCACCTCGCGCTCGCGCCAAGGGCTGGCGGCGTATTTGAGGTCGACACCGTAGGCGCTGGTGTCCTGCGAGATCACGAGGATTTCCTTGACGCCGGCTTTGACGAGCCGCTCGGCCTCGCGCAGCACATCGCCGGCCGGCCGGCTGACCAGATCGCCGCGCAGCCTGGGAATGATGCAGAAGGAGCAGCGATTGTTGCAACCTTCGGAAATCTTCAGATACGCGTAGTGCCTGGGTGTCAGCTTGACGCCTTGCGGCGGCACCAGGTCGAGAAACGGGTCGTGGGCTGGCGGAGCGGCCTCATGCACAGCCGAGACGACGCTCTCGTATTGCTGCGGCCCGGTGATGGCGAGAACGTTGGGGAAACGGTCGCGGATCTCGCCCGGCTCGGCCCCCATGCAGCCGGTCACGATCACCTTGCCGTTCTCGCTCAGGGCCTCGCCGATGGCGCCGAGCGATTCCGCCTTGGCGCTGTCCAGGAAGCCGCAGGTATTGACGATGACGAGGTCGGCGCCGGCGTGCTTCTTGGTGAGCTCGTAACCTTCGGCGCGCAGCTGGGTGATGATGCGTTCGGAATCGACCAGCGCCTTCGGGCAGCCGAGCGAGACGAAAGAGATCTTGGGGGCAGGGGCGTTCATGACGGATATGCGGCGGCTCGCAGCGGCGGGCCACATCGGACCTTGGTCGGAATTGGGGGTTAGATAAGCAGCTCTGAACCGGAAAACCACGTCGTTTTCAAGGCGGGGGCGCAGGAAGGCTGCGGAGGCAGTTCGCACCAGCAGGTGATCGCCTGCCGGGCAACTTCAGGAAGAAATCCCCGACTCGCTTCTACGGCAAAGCTGTTTCGCGAGGCGGGCGGTGAGCTTAATGCGGGGCGCGCGATCCATACAGCATGGTGCCATGCGGGGGATAGGGCACGGGCACTCGGACCCGAGCCGGAAACCCTTTGCATGCGCTTTGCACCCTTCAGCCCATACGAGAGGTCTCCAATCCGGAGTGTGCAGGTTTTGAACGGAATCGTCCTCAGATGGGCCATCGCGCCTGTCGCAGCCGCATTGCTTGTCCCGCTCCTGGCGGCGGAGCCCTCCCAGGCGGCGGCTGCGAAGGGCACGCGCGCCGCCTACGCCCAGGCGCCGGTGCCGGTCGGCACCGGAACCGCCGGGGCCGACCCGTCGGGGACCGCTCCCACACATGGCGACCCCGTCTGCGCCAAGGCCCGCAAGAAGCTTTGGACCGAGTCCGGCTGGATCGTGCGCCGCGTGACCTTGTGCCGCTGAGGGCGACGGCGAGCCGCGAACCCCGTTAACCTTCCGTTAACCGTCTCTCCGCAGGGTCATGCCCCGAGCGCCATTCGGGGACGTCGATGAACCCTGCCAGCACCAGCAAGCCGCGAATCCTCGTCGTCGAGGATGAGCCGATCGCCCGCGACCTCCTCAACGATCTGTTGCGGATGGCGGGCTTCGCGCCTGTGTGCGTCGGCGCCGGCGAGCAGGCGCTGCTCACCTTGAGGCGGGAGCGCGGCCGCATAGACGGACTGTTCACGCACATCGAGCTACCCGGCCTGGTCGACGGATGGATTGTCGCGGAGGAGTTTCGCAACACGCGGCCTTTGGGGCCGATCGTGCTCGCCGGCCCCCCGGGCGCTGTGGCGCAGCTCGGTACAACGACCGATTTTGTGGCCAGTCCCGTGCTGCCCCCGAAGGTGATCGAGGCATTCGCCACCCTCTACGGCAGGGAGCAGCGGGTTGCGCAGGCCCGCCATTCGCTACCCGGGATTGTCGAGGCGGGCTTGGAGGACGTGGTCGTCGGGGCCGCACAGCCGGTCGTGGACGGCCCGCAAAGGGTCTGGGCGCGGGGCTGAGCGGCGTTAAACATCGCCGCAGGCTGTCTGCCGGCTTTCGACATTTCGCTTGCCCGCCAAGCGCGTTTTCGAGACATTCTCCCCACTGTGCCCGAGAACGGGCGCGGGGCGCGTGACCCATGAAGACGATTCTCGTTCCCACCGCTGCTCACGACCTCATCACCTCGGTGTTGGAATCGGCTCTCCTGACGGCGCGCCGGTTCGGCAGCTACGTCGAGGGCTTTGCCCTGCGCCCGCTGATCACCGAATACGTGCCGGTCGATATGGTCGGCGGCCTCACCTGGGCACGGGACGACGTCAGCGATGAGCAGGCGGTCACGGCCGCGCGCCAGACATTTGAGCGCTTCATGGCCGATCACGGCGTGGCCCGCTTCGTCGAAGGCCCGGGCAAGGTCGGATACGGCTGGCTCGAGGACGCCACCGCCGGAGACGCCTTCGTCAGCAGTCATGCACGCGTCTTCGACCTCACGGTCCTTGGGCGTCCCACAGCAGGCCAAGCGGAGCCGAGCATGGCGACCCTCGAAGCTGTCCTGTTCGAGAGCGGTCGGCCAGTCCTGATCGCCCCGCCCACGGTACCGGCGGCGCTCGGGGAGGTGATCGTGATCGCCTGGAACGGCAGCACCGAAACCGCGCGCGTCACGGCCTTCGCCATGCCGTTTCTGAAACAGGCGCGGCGGGTGGTCGTGATGACGGTCGAAGGCGGGCCGCTGCATGGTCCGTCCGGCGAGCAGATGGCTCGCTCGCTGCGCTGCAATGACATCGCCGCCGAGGCGGTCACGGTACCGGCCGGGAAGCGCAGCGTCGGCGAGGCCTTCCTCAAGTCGGCCGAATCGACCGGCGCCGATCTCCTGATCAAGGGCGCCTATACGCAAAGCCGGCTGCGGCAGATGATTTTCGGCGGGACCACGAGCCACATCCTGGCCGAGGCCACCATGCCCGTTCTCATGGCGCATTGACCCGTTGGCCATCAACAACGAACCCGCGAAAGCGACATGCGGTTAGCCCTATTTTAAGGGCTTGAGGCGAGGCTCCCTCCAGTTGAGTTGCAGTTGCGTAGGGGGCGTCGCAATGAACCAAGAACAAGACGTAACGACCAATGTGGTGCGCTTCCGGCGCGGGCAGGCACAACATTCCCCGTATCGCGATCAGAAGAACCTGATGGAGGCCGTTTACGGCGCGGGCTCTCTGCCTGTGGCGGCGCAGGATCGCGAGACCAAGGCCGTGGCGGCGCGTCTGCATCTGTTCGGGCTCGTCAGCATCGAGGCCGTGGAGGTCGACGGCAGCATGCGCCGCCTGCGTCCCTCCGAGTCGATCCACGCTGCAGTCGAGCGTCCGTGGCGCATCTCCAAGGCTTCTGCCGGCGCGCGACGGCCGTTCGGCTCGACCGCGCGCGTGAGTGTCGCCAGCGTGGCGATCTGAACGCACCGAGGAGCAGTCCCGCTCCGATTCGATTTGAGCAGATCTGCACCGGCAAGGCCGACCCGCTTTACCGGATCATGCTCCAGGTTTGACTTCGGCGGTGAGATGAACGACAGAGCGCCCGCTCGGCAGCCTGCCATGATGATTTGCGGCTGCTAGAGGGATGCGGGGCCGGAGGCTCCGCTCGTCGGAGCCGCTGATGACCACCTTTGCAGCCGCCGGGCGGGCCGCCTTGGCAAGCGCCGAGAACCCGACATGGTCGGAGCGGCTGCTGGTGCTCGTCGAGCACAGTCACCGTCGGGCCGCCGCCGTGCTGCTGGTCCTGTCGCTCGTCTGCTTCCTGCCCGGTTTCGTTTCGCTGCAGCCGATGGATCGCGACGAGCCGCGATTTGCGCAGGCGTCCAAGCAGATGCTCGAGAGCGGCGACTTCGTCGACATCCGCTTTCAGGACGAGGCGCGGCACAAAAAGCCGGTCGGCATCTACTGGCTGCAAAGCGTCGTCGTGGCGGCTGCCGAAGCTGCCGGCGTTGCCGAGGCGCGCACCACGGTTGCTCTCTATCGCATTCCCTCGCTGATCGGCGCCCTGGCGGCAGTGCTGCTGACATACTGGGCGGCGCTCGCCTTCGTTTCGCGGCGGCAGGCCTTCCTCGCGGCCGGCATGGTGGCCGCGTCGATCATTCTCATGGTCGAGGCGCGGCTCGCCAAGACCGATGCGATGCTCCTCGCCTGCTGCATCGCAGCCATGGGCGCGCTCGCCCGTGCCTATTTCGCGCGCGGCAGCGCGCAACTGCCGCCCTCCACGAGCCTGGTCTTCTGGACCGCGTTCGCCCTCGGCATCCTGATCAAGGGGCCGCTGGTGATCATGTTCACCGGCCTGTGCGCCTTCGTGCTGTCGATTCGGCATCGGTCGGCGCGCTGGCTCATCGCGCTCCGTCCCGCGCTCGGCGTGGCGCTGGTGCTTGTGCTGGTCGCCCCATGGTTCATCGCCATCTCGATCAAGAGCGGCGGCGCGTTTTATGCCGAGGCCGTCGGTCATGACATGCTCGGCAAGGTCGGCACCGCCCAGACGTACCACTGGGCGCCGCCTGGCTTCTACCTGCTTGCATTTTTCGCCACCTTCTGGCCGGCGGCTGCACTTGCCACGATCGCGATCCCGTATGCCTGGGCCAACCGGAGCGAAGATGCGATCGCCTTCGCGCTGGCCTGGGTCGTCCCCGCCTGGCTTGTCTTCGAGGCGGTGCCCACCAAGCTGCCGCATTACGTGATGCCGCTGTACCCGGCGATCGCCATCGTGACCGTGATGGCGATGGCGCGCGGCTTCGTCGGGCCGCATCGTCCAGGCGCGCGCTGGGTGGCGGCGTTGATCCCCTTCATTCCTGCCGGCCTGGCGGTTCTGATGACCGCGGCGGCATGGTCGCTCGACGGCACGCTGCCTTACGTCGCGCTGCCCGTGCTGCTTGCCGCCTGCGTGCTCGCCGGCCTTGCGTGGCGCATTTTCGTGAAAGGGGAGGTGGGGCGCGCGGCCGTCACCGCCATCGCCGCGTCGGCGGTGCTGTCGATCGGCGTGTTCGGGCTGACCGCGCCGGTATTGCGCTCACTCAAGCTGTCGCCGCGACTCGCCGAGGTGGCCCGCATGCTCGACTGTCCCGATCCGGCGGTCGGCACATTGGGGTATCGCGAGCCGAGTCTCGTTTTCCTCGTCGGCACGGATCTGCAGATGCTGCCGGATGGACGCGGCGCCGCGGAATTCCTCAAGGGCGGCACCTGCCGGCTCGTGTTCGTCGAGCGACGTTTCGAGGAAGCATTTCGCGCCGAAGCCGCTCGCCTCGGGACGCAGCCTGCGCTCTCGACCCGCATCAGCGGTTTCAATATCAATGGCGGACGCCGTCTCGACATCGGCGCATATGTGATCAGACCAAATGCTGGATAAGGCCGGGCCGGCCGATTCACGGACCGACGTCATGGACCAAGAGACTTCTGCGGCACGGCCGACTCCGCGCGTCAGCATCGTCGTGCCGGTCAAGAACGAGGCGCCGAATATCCGTCCGCTGATCGAGGAGATCGAGCGCGCCTGCGCCACGCTGGCGCCGTTCGAGACCGTTTATGTGGACGACGGTTCGACCGATGCCACGCAGGCCGAGCTGGCCAAGGTGCGGACGACGCGGCCCTGGCTGCGCGTCGTGCGCCATGCCGAAAGCTGCGGCCAGAGCGCCGCTCTGCGCACCGGCGTGACGGCAGCGCGCGGCCCCATCGTTGCGACCATCGATGGCGATGGGCAGAATGACCCGGCCTACATTCCCGCGCTCGTCCGCGAGCTGGAAAGCGGCGGTGCGCGCTATGGCCTCGTTGCTGGCCAGCGCGTCGGCCGCAAGGGGCGGGGGAAGAAATGGCAATCGCGCATCGCCAATGCCGTACGCGGCGCCATCCTCAAGGATGGGACGCGCGACACGGGCTGCGGCCTGAAGGCGTTCCGGCGCGACGTCTACCTCGCGCTGCCGTATTTCGACGCGCTGCACCGCTTCATGCCGGCGCTGGTCAAGCGCGAGGGCTACGACATCGCGCATGTCGACGTGGCCGACCGCCCGCGCCTCGCGGGGCGCTCCAATTACGGCTTCTTCGATCGGCTGTGGGTCGGGATCATGGATCTGGCCGGCGTATGGTGGTTGATCCGCCGTCGCCGGCGCGTGCCGCGCGCCGAGGAGATCGCCTGATGCTGATACGTCTTTCGCAAGACCTCGGAGCGTATTTCTATGACGTCTTCGTTGCGCGCTTCGATTTCTGGCTCGTCTTCGGCATGGTCGCGCAGCTCGTCTTCGGCGCGCGCTTCATTGTGCAGTGGGTCGTCAGCGAGCGCGCCGGCAAGAGCGTGATGCCGCTTGCCTTCTGGTTCTTGTCGGTCGGCGGCGGGCTGATGACTCTGATTTACGGCCTCGTGCGCCGCGAGCCGGTCATCATCTTCGGTCAGGCACTCTCGACGATCATCTACGTGCGCAACCTCATGCTGATCTTCCGCGAAAGGCGTGAGCTGGACCAGCTCGCGCGCGACGGACGTGCCACGACTCCCAGCTAGCTGCCCGGCGGCGTAAGATCCGGCGCCAGGGTCCAGACACCATGCTTGTGCCGCTTCACGATCTCGATAATCCCGTTCGTCACATCAAGCGCCCCTTCGTGAACTGGGCATTGATCGCCGCCAGCGTGATCGTCTTCGCCGCGTTGCAGAGCGGCCTCGTGATCGACGCGCGCGTCGGCGAAGCGTTCGTGGTTCTCGCCGGCGTGATCCCGCTCGAGATCGCGACCTCGGAGCAGGTCGTCGCGGACGCGCGCATCGTGCCCGAGACGCTCACCCTCCTTACCTACATGTTTCTGCATGCCGGCTGGCTGCATCTCGGCGGCAACATGCTGTTCCTCTGGATTCTCGGCGACAACGTCGAGGATTCCATGGGCCACGGCCGCTATCTCGTCTTTTACCTGCTGTGCGGTATCGCCGGCGGCCTCGGCCATGTGTTTATCCACCCGCTATCCGCCGACCCGCTGATCGGCGCCTCGGGCGCGGTCGCCGGCATCGTCGTGGCCTATCTGCTCCTGCATCCGGGCGTTCACCTGTGGTGCCTGCTCGGCCGCTTTCCGCTCCGTCTCAGGGCGAAATACGCTCTCGGCGGCTGGGCGCTCATGCAACTCGCCTTCGCCGTGCTGCTCACGGACGACGGGACGGCCTGGTGGGCGCATGTCGGCGGCATGGCGGCCGGCGCGGCCCTGATCGTCGTGATGCGCCGGCCTGGCGTGCCACTGCTCGGCAACGCCGCGGCGGGCCAGGACGCGACGCCATCCCTCCAAGGAGCCCCGCCGGACAGCCCGACGATCGCCGGAGCCGCTGCCGGGGATGCAGGCGCGAAACAGGGATAAGCCGGCTCTTCAGCTGCCGCGCTGCCCCCTCTCACTCCAGCTCCCGGCCCGGCGGCAGGGGATTGGCCTTCGCGTCGCGCAGGCGCGCGAAGCCGGCCTCGAGATCGGCCTTCAGGTCCTCGATGTCCTCAAGCCCAATATAGAAGCGCAGCGTCGGGCCGTTCGGCCGCCACTCGGTCGCCGTGCGATAGCTCGCGCAATCAAACGGGATGACGAGACTTTCGAAGCCGCCCCACGAAAAGCCCATGCCGAACAACTCGAGGCCGTCGAGCATGGCCGCGAGCGCGTCCTCCCCGACCGGCTCGAGGATCACCGAGAAGAGGCCGGTCGAGCCCTTGAAGTCGCGCTTCCAGATGGCGTGGCCGGGATCATGTTCGAGAGCCGGATGGAGAACCTGATGGACCTCTGGTCGCTTGCCGAGCCAGCCCGCCATCTCCAGCGCCTGCCGCTCGTGCTCCTTGAGGCGCAACTCGAGCGTACGCAGGCCGCGCAGTGCAAGAAACACGTCCTCCGGCCCGGGTGAGGGGGCGAGCGCGTCGAAGGTCTGGCGCAGATTGCGCCAGCAGCGCTCGTTGGCCGAGACGAGGCCAAGCAGGAGATCGGAGCCGCCGCTCAGATATTTGGTGCCGGCCTCGATGGATATGTCGACGCCGCGCTCGTGCGCGCGGAAGAACAGCGGCGTCGCCCAGGTATTGTCCATGAGGACCACGGCGCCGCGGGCATGCGCCACCGCAGCAATTGCCGGGATGTCCTGCATCTCGAACGACTGCGAGCCCGGCGCCTCGGTGAAGACCGCCGCCGTGTTGGCGCGAAAGAGGCCCTCGATCCGGTCGCCGATACACGGGTCGTAGTAGGTCGTCTCGACCCCGAAGCGTTTGAGCACCGTGTCGCAGAAGACGCGGGTCGGCCTGTAGACGGAGTCCGCGACGAGCAGGTGATCGCCGCTCCTGAGGCAGGACATGAGGGCGATCGAGACCGCTGCCAGGCCGGATGGCGTGAGGACGGTCCCGGCGGCCCCGGCTAGCTCGGTCCAGGCTTCCTCCAGCGAGTTCCGGGTCGGTGTGCCGACGGTGCCGTAGACGTAACGGCCACGGCGGTGGCGGAGGTCCTCCATGGTCGGGAACAGCACCGTGGATCCGCGATAGATGGGGGTGTTGATGAAGCCGTGCTGATCCCACGGGTCGCGCCCGGCATGAACCAGGCGGGTGCGGTCCCGATAGCGGCGGGGGTCGGTCGAGGAAGATTTTGCCATGCGATATGTCTTTGAGCGGTCGTTAAGGATGTCAGCCGCCTGCGGGGGCTCCCGTCAAGGGAGACGCCAGCTGCACCTTGACCGGATGGCAAATGTCGCATGTGATGGCGTTAATGCCGCAGGCGCCTGTGTTTGCGGCGGTACCAATCCGGCCTGCGGCATGACGTTTGCAGAGCCAAGCCATTCCGCATGCTCATCCGCGGGCTAAAAACGACAGAGTGGGAGACATCAGACATGAAACGAGCAATCGCTGCGATCGCCTTCGGCGTCACGGCAGCCGTGTTTTCGAGCGGCGCCTCGGCTCAGGCGACCCTGAACAACGTCAAGCAGAAGGGTTTTCTCGCCTGCGGCTCGAACCCCGCGCTCGCCGGTTTCGGTGTGCCGGACGCGCAAGGCAACTGGACCGGTCTCGACGTGGAGTTCTGCCGCGCCATCGCGGCGGCCATCTTCAACGACCCGTCCAAGGTGCGTTTCATCCCGCTGACGGCCAAGGACCGGTTCACGGCCCTGCAGTCGGGCGAGGTGGACGTGCTGGCGCGCAACTCCACGGCGACCATGTCGCGCGACACCCAGCTCAACCTCGACTTCCCCGTTATCAACTACTACGACGGCCAGGGCTTCATGGTACGCAAGAAGCTCGGCATCGCCTCGGCCAAGGAATTGAGCGGCGCGTCCGTATGCACGCAGCAGGGCACTACGACCGAGCTCAACCTCGCCGACTTCTTCCGGGCCAACAACCTCAAATACGAGGTCGTCGCCTTCGCCACCGCGGATGAAACCTTCAAGGCGTACGAGGCGGGTCGATGCGACGCCTTCACGACCGACGCATCAGGCCTCTATGCCGAGCGCGCCAAGGCGGCAAGCCCGGACGAGCACATGGTCCTGCCCGAGATCATTTCGAAGGAGCCGCTCGGACCGGCGGTGCGCCACGGCGATAACCAATGGGGCGACGTCGTGCGCTGGGTCCACTACGCCATGCTCAACGCCGAGGAACTCGGCGTCACCAAGGCGAATGTCGACCAGATGCTCAAGTCGACCAATCCGGAGATCAAGCGCCTGCTCGGCACAGAGGGCAAGTTCGGCGATGCCGTCGGCCTTCCCAATGACTGGGCGGTCCGGATCATCAAGCATGTCGGCAATTACGGCGAGAGCTTCGAGCGCAATGTCGGGATGGCCTCGCCCTTGAAGATCCAGCGCGGCCAGAACGCCCTTTGGACCAAAGGCGGTCTGCAATACGGACAACCGGTCCGCTGAAAGCATGAGGCGCCCGGCCCGTCCGGGCGCCTCTTTTGACTTGGCCACAGCCGATTTGCGGCGCATGATGGCCGCGAAGCGAGCGCCGGTGTTTTGAGAGCAGGCCGCAAGGAACCGACCGTGGCGACAGTTGCTCAGGCAGGGCCAAGGCAGGCATCCCCGCGAACGTCTCTTCTCTATGATCCGAGGGTGCGCGGCCTGGCTTACCAGGCCGTGCTGATAGCTGTCGTCGGGTTCCTGGTCGTCGCCGCGGTGCTGAACGCGCGGGCTAATCTGGAGCGGGCGGGGATTACGTCGGGGACAGGGTTCCTCAACAACACCGCCGGATTCGATATCAGCCAGTCTCTGATCCCGTTCAGCGCGGCCGCTTCGACCTATGGCGAAGCCTTCATCGCCGGCCTGCTCAACACCCTGCTGGTTGCGGCGATCGGCGTCGTTTTCGCCACCGTCCTCGGCTTCACCATCGGCGTCGCCCGCCTGTCGCGGAACTGGATCGTCGCCAAAGTGGCGATGGTTTACGTGGAAGTCGTGCGCAACGTGCCGCTGCTGCTGCAGCTTCTGTTCTGGTACAACGCGGTTCTCGCGCCGCTTCCGAGCCCGCGCGAGTCGATCAATGTCGGTGGCAGCTTCTTCCTCAACAACCGCGGTTTTTTCATGCCGAAGCCGATCTTCGGCAGCGACATCTCAATCCTGCTTGCCGCGTTCGTCGCTGGCGTCGCCGGCACGGTCGCCTTCTCCGTCTGGGCAAGGCGGCAGCAGGAGCAGACCGGGAGGCAATATCCGGTCGGTCTGACCGCGCTGGCGCTGATCGTCGGTTTCCCGGTCCTGGTGTGGATCATCCTCGCCTGGACGATCGGCAATCCCATCAGCTTCGAGGTGCCGGAGCAGCAGCGCTTCAATCTGCGTGGCGGCATGCAGATCTTGCCGGAATTCGTGGCGCTGCTCGTCGGCCTCGTCACGTATACGGCGGCCTTCATCGCCGAGGTCGTGCGCGCCGGCATCCTCGCCGTCTCGAAAGGCCAGACGGAGGCAGCCTCGTCGCTCGGTTTGCGCCCCGGCTTTACGCTGCGGCTGGTCGTCATCCCGCAGGCCATGCGGGTGATCGTTCCGCCGCTGACCAGCCAATATCTGAACCTGACCAAGAACTCCTCGCTCGCGGTGGCGATTGGCTACCCCGACCTGGTGCAGGTCTTCATGGGGACGGTGCTGAATCAGACCGGACAAGCGGTCGTGGTCGTTGTGATCACGATGGGCGTGTATCTCACGATCAGCCTGGTCACCTCGTTCTTCATGAACATTTACAATCGCCGCGTGGCGATTGTGGAACGGTAGCGTCATGAGCACCGCCGTCGACACGTTACGCTACGTCCGCGCCGACAGGATGGAGGCGTTGCCACCGCCGGCGCTGGAACGTGGCGTGCTCGGATGGCTCCGGCAGAACCTGTTCGCCACCATCCCTCAGGCGCTCCTCACGCTCCTCGCCTTGTATCTCGTCTACGTGGTCGTTCCGCCGATCATCAAGTTCTTCATCACGGACGCCGTCTGGACCGGAACGAGCCGCGAGGCCTGCCGCGAAGACGTGATCGGCAGGCCCGTCGGCGCCTGCTGGGCCTATGTGATCGATAAGATCAACTACTTCATCTACGGCTCGTATCCGGTTTCCGAGCGCTGGCGGGTCAACATCTTCTTCGTCCTGCTCGCCATCGGCGTCGTCTGGCTGCTATGGCCGAAAGCACCGCGGCGTGGATTGGGTGCGCTCTACTTCTTCGTCGTCTTTCCGGTGCTCGCCTACATTCTCCTTTCCGGCTGGGATGGCCTCGGCCTCGAGGAGGTTCCGACTTCCCTTTGGGGTGGCATCCTCGTCACCCTGATCGTGGCGACGGTCGGCATCGTCTTCGCGCTGCCTCTCGGTGTCCTGCTGGCCCTCGGTCGCCGCTCGAAGCTGCCGGCCGTGCGGATGGCATCCGTGATCTTCATCGAGTTCGTGCGCGGCGTGCCGCTGATCACGGTGCTGATCATGGCCAACACCTTGCTGCCGCTGTTCCTGCCCGGCGGCATGACCGTCGATCGCCTGCTGCGCCCCCTTGTCGGGGTGGCGGTGTTCTCGGCGGCCTATATGGCGGAGGTCGTGCGCGGCGGGCTGCAGGCGATGCCGCGCGGCCAGTACGAAGGTGCCATGTCCCTCGGCCTCGGCTACTGGCAGATGATGTGGCTCATCATCCTGCCGCAGGCGCTGCGCATCGTCATCCCTGGGATCGTCAACAATTTCATCAGCCTGTTCAAGGACACGACCCTGGTGGCCATCGTCGGCATCTTCGACCTGATCCGCACGATCGAAGCGTCGCGCGTCGACCCGTATTGGGCCGCGCCGACCATCGGCTACACGGGCTACGCCTTTGCGGGCCTGTTCTACTTCCTTTTCTGCTGGGGCATGTCGCGCTACTCGCTCGCGATGGAGCGGCGCCTCGCAGCCGGACAGAGACGGTGACACCATGGCGACCGTGACGGTTCCGCAATCGATCCGCGCCGATCAGCAGCCGGGCGCGGCCCAGGCCGCGGTCGAGATGATCGGCGTGCATAAGTGGTACGGCGAGTTTCACGTGCTGCGCGACATCAATCTCACGGTCCGGCGCGGCGAGCGGATCGTCGTGTGCGGGCCGTCGGGATCGGGCAAGTCGACCATGATCCGTTGCATCAACCGGCTCGAGGAGCATCAGCAGGGCCGCATCGTCGTCGACGGCATCGAGTTGACCAACGACCTCAAGCGCATCGACGAGATCCGCCGCGAGGTCGGCATGGTCTTTCAGCACTTCAACCTGTTCCCGCATCTGACCGTGCTCGAGAACTGCACGCTGGCGCCGATCTGGGTGAAGAAGATGCCGCGCAAGGACGCGGAAGAGATCGCCATGAAATACCTGCGCCGCGTCAAGATCCCGGAGCAGGCGAACAAATATCCCGGGCAGCTGTCGGGCGGGCAGCAGCAGCGCGTCGCCATCGCGCGTTCGCTGTGCATGAATCCGAAGATCATGCTGTTCGACGAGCCGACCTCGGCGCTCGATCCGGAAATGGTCAAGGAAGTGCTCGACACCATGGTCAGCCTGGCCCAGGAAGGCATGACCATGATCGTGGTCACGCACGAGATGGGTTTTGCGCGCCAGGTCGCGAACCGCGTCATCTTCATGGACTACGGGCAGATCGTCGAGGCGAACACGCCCGACGAGTTCTTCAAGAACCCGCAGCACGAGCGCACGAAACTTTTCCTCAGCCAGATCCTGCACTGAGTTGCAGGGGGCGCCGGCGCGGCATGCGCAGATCGCGTGCACTGCTGCGCGCTAGGCGTGCAGCTGGCGACTCGGTTTCGCGTAAGCTGCAGCAATTGCCCTCGTCGGCCCGGTCACCCACGCGACGCGGCCGGCGATTGCCGCCTCACGGACGAAGTGAAGGCGTGGTCGTGCAGCACAAGCCTGCGACGACGTCCTGAGATCGCAAACGAGCCAGGCTTCGTCGGCTCCTCATTCTGGCCGCGTGCAGACGCCAACGCTATGTCCGCGCCTGCGCCGGGCCCGTGGCGACCGGCAGGTCTTCGCGCGCGCCCCACTCCGCCCACGATCCGTCGTAGAGCGCTTTCGCCGGGCGCCCGATCGTCTCGAGGGCAAGGCTCATGATCGAGGCCGAGACGCCGGAGCCGCAGCTCGTGATGACCGGCCGGTCGGGATCGACCCCGGCGCTGGCGAGGGCCGCGCGGATGCCGTCGGCGTTCTTGAGCCGGCCGTCCTCGACGATTTCCGTGAAGGGAATGTTGAAGCTGCCCGGCATGTGGCCGGAGCGGACGCCAGGTCGCGGCTCCGGCGCTTCCCCGCGAAAACGCTCGGCAGGGCGCGAATCGATGACTTGTGCCGTGCCGCGGCCCAGGGCGATCCTGACCGCGTCGGCATCGACCACTGCCGAGTGGTCGAGTCTCGCCGTGAAATGCCGCCGTGCGCGCGGCCGGCCCGGCCCTTCCTCGAGGGGCCGGCCTTCCGCCTTCCAGGCGGGGAACCCGCCGTCGAGGATCGTCACGTCGCGGGCGCCGAAGGCGCGGAATGTCCACCAGACGCGCGGCGCCGAGAACAGGCCGGCGCCGTCATAGACTACGATGCTCATGCCGTCACCGATACCCATGGCGCGCATGGCCGATGCGAAGGCCTCTGGCGAGGGCAGCATGTGCGGCAGCGGCGACGACGGATCCTTGATCCTGTCGATATCGAATCGCACGGCGCCGGGAATGTGCCCGGCGAGATACTCCGCATCGGGATCGCGATTCATTGTCGGCAGGTACCAGGAGCCGTCCACCACCACGATATCGGGAGCGTCGAGGCGCTGGTTCAGCCATTCGGTCGAAACGAAGGGAGGGCTTGGCATCGGAACTCCATATTACGTCTTCTCCATCTCCTCTCCGCTTGTGGAAAGGAGGGCTCATGCGAGAGCGATGCGCACGCGCCGGTTCTGCTTGCCCTTCTTTTCGACGTCCGTGACCCGCACCTCGCCGATCTCGCCGGTGCTGCGCACGTGGGTTCCGCCGCAGGGCTGCAGATCGATATCGCCGATCTCGATCAGACGCACGCGCCCGCTGCCGCGCGGCGGCTTCACGGCCATCGTCTTGACGAGGTTCGGATTGGCATCGAGCTCCTCGTCGCTGATCCAGCGTTCGCGCACCGGGTCGTTGCGGGCGATCAACGCATTGAGTCGCTCGGTCAGCGCGGCCTTGTCGAGGCCGGCTTCCGGAATGTCGAAGTCGAGTCGCCCGTCGCCGTCGCCGATCGACCCGCCGGTCACCGGATAGGGCAGGACGACGCTGAGGAGATGCAGGGCCGTGTGGACCCGCATGCGCAAGTAACGACGCGTCCAGTCGAGATGCGCCGTGACGGTTTCGCCCGGCTGGAGGAGGGCGGCGCCGGCCGCCGGCACGTGCACGATGCTGGCGCGGTCGGGCCCGTAGACCGTGTTCGCGATCGCGACTTCGCGGCCGTCGCGCCTGCGCAGGGCGCCGAGGTCACCCGGCTGCCCGCCGCCTTGGGCATAGAAGACGGTGCGATCGAGAACGATCCCGTCCGGCGTGATGTCGAGCACGGTGGCATCGCAGCTTTGCGCGTAGGCGTCGTCACGGAAGAGGAGCGCGGTTGCGGCCATCGTCGGGACAGGCTGAAGGAAGGAGCCACGACCGTAGGGAATGGGCTCATGCCGTGCAAGCCGGGGTCTTCTGGCGCGGACGTGTCAGTCGCGGCGATTTCGCTGGCCTGTGTGCCTCCCCGGTCACAGCCCTCGTGCTGCCGATGCGGCAGAGTGGGCGGGTTGCACGGGAGGTCACGAGTTATGACCCTCACCATTTTGGATCCATTGACCGGACGCAAGGTTGTTGTGACCGTGCCGGTGAGGCGCCCGATCGAGACGGCGCCGCCGACGAGGGTGGACCCCGATCCGGGCCGCAGGCTGGCGGCGCCGCCGCTGGTCCAGGACCGATCCGGACGCTGACGTCACCCGCTGCTGGTATCTGGGCAGGGCTGAGGCCGCGCGCCATGCATGGGCAGGGCCGCAAGATCGCGGCCCGCCATTTTTCGCCAACGGGCGCATAGCTTCCTGGAAAGCCGATGCTACACTGTCGGCACGACAACCCTTTTCCCGTGAACGGAAATGACTTCGCGGTTCCCCGCGCTCAGTAAGATTGTTGAAATCGCTCAGCAGATCGACGTCCGTGACCCCCACGGGGCCGTTGTCGTGCGCGAGATCATCATGGCGGTTGCCGAAGCCCAGCTCGAGAACCGGCCCCGGGAGATCGACAGCGCGCCGCGCATTCCGACCCAAATCCTGCTGCTTTACTGCCCGAAGCAGGGAGGCTGGCAGACCGGCGAATGGTATCCGCAGAAGAACCGCTGGGTCTCCAACATGAACATGGAGACCCTCCACCCGACCCACTGGGCCGAAGTGCCGCGGGAGCCAGGCCCGCCGGCTTAGCCGCTGCCATCAAGCCCCGCCAGTGGTCGCCGCATCGAGGGTTATTGACCGGAGGGAAGTGGCTCCCGGAGCAGATTCGAACCGGTTATTTCAGGAAAACTCAAGACATCTCACGAACATCCGAAAGTGTTGATAAGTCAGCCGCTTGCGCTTGATCTCTCTTCCCAAACCGGATCACTCCGGTTCACTCAATCTCGGCCCGAAAGTAGGGCACAGGATAGGGCAGGGAGGTTCGATTCCCGAAATGGCGAGATCACTCAACAAGCTCTCAGCGCGCTTCGTGGCGACGGTCACCCAGGCGGGCCGCTATAGCGACGGAGGCAACCTTTACCTCTCCGTTTCGTCCAACGGCGGGCACCGCTGGACCTTCCTTTACCGATGGCGGGGGAAGCCGATTGAGCTCGGCTTGGGCTCAGCTCGCGTCGTACCGCTTGCCAGAGCCCGAGAGAAAGCCGCAGAGGGGCGGCTGATGCTCTCTGAGGGGCAGAACCCCAGGGACGCCCGCAAGCCCCGGGAAGCTCCGCCGACCTTCGGGGCGGCCGCCGACGCCTATATCGCGGCCATGGCGCCGTCCTGGAAG